>PKYM01000123.1:1242-18648 GCA_003132645.1 Actinomycetota bacterium
GTGGGACACGAGATCAGGTTGGGCCCCCGGCGGCGCAGCTCGAGCGCCTCGAGGATGGCCCAGGCGACCCGGACCTCCTCGACCGGGTCGCCGGTCAACGAGACCCGCACGGTGTCGCCGATGCCGTCGCAGAGCAGCGCCCCGATGCCGACGGCGCTCTTGATCGTGCCAGACCACACCGTGCCGGCTTCGGTGACCCCCACATGCAGCGCCGCGGCACTGCGCTGCGCGAGCGCCCGGTAGGCGGCGATCGTGTCGGGCACGCTCGAGCTCTTCACTGACAGCTTGAAGTCGGCGAAGCCCCACTCCTCGAACCGCGCCGCGTAGCGCAGGGCGGCTTCGACGAGAGCGTCGATCGGCTTGCGGGTCGCCAAGTCGCGAAGCTCTCGCGGCAGCGACCCGGAGTTCACTCCGATGCGGATGGCGGCGCCATGCTCGGCGGCCGCGCGCACGATCTCGCGCACGTGAACGTCGCTGCCGATCGTGCCGGGGTTGATACGCACGCCGGCCGCGCCGCGCTCGAGCGCCACCACGGCCAACCGCCAATCGTAGTGGATGTCGGCGATGATCGGCAGCGGAGCGTGACGGACGACCTCGGCGAAGGCCTCGGTGTCGGCCGCAGAGGGCAACGACACTCGCACGAGCTCGCTGCCGGCCGCCGCCAGCGCCCTCACTTGCTCGAGTGTCGCACGCGCGTCGCCGGCAGGCGCGTTGGTCATGGATTGCACCACGACCGGCGCGCCACCGCCGATGGTGACGCCGCCGACGTGGATCTGCCTCGTGTCGCTCATGACCAAAAGGATACTACGCGCCCGCCGAGCTCACCATCGCGGCGAGCGGGTCGGGCGGGTCGGCGAGGCGCGGTCATGGCAAACGCCACGGTCTGGCGCCGCCGCCGCTTCAGGGCGCGGCCTGAGATACGGCGGCGAGCGCCACCCCCGCGGCTTGCCGGCGAAAGACGGCATACTGGGGTCTCACCAGAACGAGCCGGTAGCCGAGCCCGCCACAGTAGTGCCGCTCGAGATCGCGCCGGCTGAGACCGGCGGTGTGGACCACGCGCACGACGACATCGGGGAGCACGTGCTCCCGCTCGTAGTAGGCCAGCGTCGCCGGCGGCAGCGGTCCCGTGTCGTCGTTGACGTCGAGGCCCTTGGGGCTCGAGATCCAGACCGAGTTCGTGGCGACTCGGTGAGGCCAGAACAGATACAGGGCCGGAGCCTGATAGAAGATGAGCAGCCGGTCGGCCGGCGAAGTCACGCGGGCGAGATCGGCGCGCAGCTGCTCCAGGTAGGCGGCGCGCACGGGTGTGGTGCGGACGCCAGCGTAGGGGCCGCCGTGAACGGTCGCGGTCATCTGTGAGTAGGGCACCGCACGCGGCAAGAACTGGTATTGATAGACGACCGTGACGGCGAGAATACCGGCGAGGCAGGCAAGCGTGAGGCCCGGCAGCAGCCTGCGCACGCGTCGGCCGTCACCGGCGGCCGGTGCCAGTGCCAGAGCCAGAAGAACCCCGCTCATGACCATCGCCGGCAGCAGGCCGACGTCCATTTGTACCCAGCCGTTGGCGCTCGAGTACCCGCTGACGAGCCCCGCGACAAGAGCCGGCAGATAGCCCCACACCAGCAGGCGCGTGGCGAGGCCACGGCGTTCGGCCGGCACGAAGAGGTAGAAGAAGGGCGCTGCCAAGCCGTAGATGACGCCGAAGCCGTCGGCACCCGACACAAGCTGCTCGCCGAAGGGCAGCAGCGCCAGCGCGGTGAGGACGAGGGCCAGCCGAGCGGCCGGCCAGCGACGGTACGCCAGCCAGACACACAGCCCCGCAACCACCACGAGCGGGTAGAGCTGCACGTGGCCCACCACGCCGGTCACGATATCCCGCAGTTTCGCGAGCCCGCTCGCGGCGTTGACCTCGCTCCAGCCCGCAAGCTGATAGTGAAGGCAGCGCAGCAGGTTGCCCACACCGAAGCCGACCAGCAGGAGTGCTTCGGCGGCCAGGGTGGCCCCGGCTCCGAGCGCCCAGGCACGCAGCGCCCGCCCACGCCGGTCCGGCACGGACCACGCGAGGCAGACAGCGGTCACGGGCAGCGCCACGACCAGCGTCGGGTAGGCGAAGACCGCCAAAGCCTGAGCCACCCCCGCCGCGGCGAGCCAGCCGACGCGGCCGCCGCCGACCACAGCGCGGGCACCGAGCGCCATGCCGATCACCAGCAGTCCGGCGCCGATCGTGTTGTAGCTGAGGTTGGTCGTCGAGACGAAGACGAACGTCACGCAGACCAGCGAGGCGGCCAGCGCGTACTCCCAGCGGACCACCTTCTTGAGTCCGAGGCAGCCAACCAGTGCAACGATCGTCACCCACGCCAGGTACAGGTGCCGCGTGAAGAGGACGATGCCGCCGGCGCCCCCGGTGAGCCAGACGTAAAGCTTGACGAACGGGTAGACGAAGAACTGGGCCGCCTGCAGGGTGTTCATCTCGTCGACGAACGGCCGCGCGCCCAATGCCATCCGGTAGGCCACCGCGACATAGAAGCCCTCGTCGGAGAGGTCGGTGCCAAGGAACAGGCGTCGCCACGTAAGGGTGAGCGCGGCCAGCGCCACGGTCACTACGGCGGTGGCGAGCAGCGGCGGCGGAGCGAAGCGCCGCCGCGCGGCTCGCGCGGCCCGGCCGTCCGACGCGTCCTCTGCTGCCGGCCGTCCGCGCTCGCCGGCCGGCGGCGCCGGCACTCGTGCGAGGCGTGAGAGCCAGGTCACTTGAGCACGCCCCCGATGCCGCACGGGAGGGGAAGGGCAGCACGACAGTCGGGCTCTCGAATCACGCCGTGCCAGAGTCCGCGGCTGCGGTCGGCAACTGTTTGATTATCACGGCGTCCCGATCGCATCCGTCCTTGCAGGGCAGCGCGCACCTCGTGTAACCGGGATTGAGTGAGAAGCCCGGCTCAAAGAGGTTCTTCATGCGGTAGTCAGCCAGATCACGTCCACCCACCACGTCGGCGAGCAAGGGGGAATATGTGTACGTGAACCCAGCCGCACAGGTGAAGACGTCGCCGTTGGGCAGGACGTTGACGTAGTTGCGGCCGGCCGAGCAAAGCTTCACAGAGCGGTCGGCGAAGTCCACCACGCCCCGGTCCGCGGCCAGGTAGCCGTCGAGGGCCTTGGCTTGCTCTTTCGAGCATTTGAACGCGGCGTCCACGCACGGATCGACGTGCAGGCCGATGTTCTTCGTGCGCAGCATGCTCCCTATCTGCTTGAGGACATCGAGGTTCTGGGGCGTCGCCACGACGTTGACATTGATGCGAAATCGCTCCTGCAGCTGGAGCACCTTCTGGATAAACTCCTCCTCACTCACGAACTCTCTGTGGAAAGACGCGTTGAGGTGAATCCTCTTCTTGACCCGTTCGTAGACTTCGGGTCGTGCTGAAAGGTTCGTCACGACGCCGAGCACAGAGTGTTTGTCGGGCAACTCGTTGATGATCTCGGGGAGATCCTGATAGAGAAACGGCTCCCCTCCCGCAATGTAGACGCTGGCAGGCGGCAGCCTGTCGAAGGTCTCGAGCCAGTCGGCTCCCGTCCTCTCAGAGTCTTTGCCGAAGACGCTCGAGAAGTCGAACCGCGTGCAGATGGGACAATACGAGCAACGATAGTTGCAGCGAAACGTAGGCCAGAAGAGGACATGTAGCCTGTTGCGGAACACCCTCCGGTAGTACGGCTTGAGGTAGAACTTCATTCGGGCCGGAAGAAATCGCTGCAAGGTCGCTGCGTCTACCATGGCGCGACCTACAGCCTGGGCTCAGCGAGCTCGTGCAGCTCCTGGTGCGCGTCAAGCGGGGATGAGAGCGCCGTCAGACTCGCGGGTGGGCGATCGAAATTGATGCGCTCGCTCTCAACGACGTGCGGTCGATGGTAGACCTGCGTCTGGATCGAGCCGATGTACTCCCCCAAGATGCCCATGAAGAAGAGCTGCACGCTGCCGAAGAAGTAGATGCCGATCAGCAGCGGCGCGAGGCCCAGGTCGAAGGTCTGCCAGAATACGAGTTTCAGCACGAGATAGATGAGCGAGATGCCCAGCGAGAGCACCGAGAGCAGAAAGCCAGCCATCATCGCCAGGCGCAGGGGCACCTTGGAGTGGTTGGTGATGCCCAGCATGGCGAGGTCGTACAACGTGTAGAAGTTGTTCTTGGTGATGCCGTGCTGCCGCCGCTGCTGAACGTAGGGTATCTCGGCGTGTTCGTAGCCCAGATCGCTGATAAGACCGCGGAAGTAGGGGTACGGGTCGTCGATGTCGCGCAACGAGTCGATCACGACCCTGTCGTACAGGCCGAAGCCTGTGAAATTCTCGATCAGCGGCACTTCGCTGAGGCGGTTGATGAGCCGGTAGTAGAGACCGCGCACAAAGAACATCGAACGCTTTTCGAGGCTCTGCACCTTGACGGCTACGACGACCTTGTAGCCCTCTTCCCACTTGACGACGAAGTCGCGGATCAGCGCCGGCGGGTCCTGCAGGTCGGAGGCGATGTAGCAGACCGCGTCGCCGCACGCCTGCAGCAGGCCGTGGTAGGGAGAGCGCACATGACCGAAGTTGCGCGTATTGACGATCACCTTGACGTGCGCGTCCCTGGCACAGATCTCCCGCAGGATGGGCACGGTTCGGTCGGTCGAGGCGTTGTCGATGAAGATGTGCTCATAGTCGTAGCCCGGCAGCGCCTCGCAGACGGCGCGCACGCGCTCGCATAGCTCGGCGACGTTTTCCTCTTCGTTATAGCAGCCGCTCACGATGCTGATCGTGGTCAACGCGGTCCCTTCGTCGATGCAGTGAGCCGTTCACGACGGCCTGCCGGCCCGCCGAAGCTGAAGTACTTGTGAGCCACATAGCTTGCCACCACAACGGCGACCCCAAAGGCCGCCTGGATCGCGTAGGCATTCCACGGCAACCAGCGAACGGCCAGCGGAAAGGCGATCAAGTTGACGAGCATCGTCGCAACGTATACGGACGAAAACCGCGGCAGCTCCCGCCACACCCTGTTGTGGCTGCGAAAGACGACGAAGCGATACCAGACGTATGCGTTGGCGGTAGCGATGGTGTAGGAGATCACGAGAATCGGGGCGTAGCCGACGTGATGCGACAGCAGCGCGTACAACGCCGCCCAGATCGCGTAACCAAACACGGTGTTGAAGGCCCCGACCGCAAGGTATTGCAGCTTCTCCGCGTGCGGGACGAGAAACCGGGGGACGTAGCGGTCGGCGGCGGCCTCGATGGCTCGCCGGCTCACGGCGCGGCTCGCTCGGCGGGGATGGCGTAGAGGACACAGTCGAACCCGTCGGGACGGTGCGCTCGCAGGTGGAGACGGTAGTCCTCGGTCAGCTCTGCCACGAGGGCCGGTAACCGCCACAGGTCGGCCTGATGGTGATACGCCGACACGGCCAGGACGGGGCGTCGCTCGCGCAGCAGCTTCTGCGCGCCACGTAGCGCGTCGGCCTCGGCGCCCTCGACATCCATCTTGATGAAGCTCACGGCCGCGTCTTTGAGCGCGTCGTCGAGACTCACACACGCCACGCACCCGTCGTGCGGACCGTCGCCAGCAGTGGCCGACGTCGCCTGCGCATCGACGAAGGCGCCGGCGGGCCCGAGTCCGGCGAAGCGCCGGCTGCCTGGCCCGTGGTCCGCCGCCGCTTGGTGAAGGCGCAGGCGAGCGCCGTACCGTCGCGCCAGCGTCGCCGTCGTGCGTTCGAGGGCCGCGAAGTTGCCGGCGTCGGGCTCGAAGGCATCGATGCTGGCGAACTCGGGACAGCGGGCGACAACCTCCTGTACGGTGTCGCCGTCAAACGCGCCGCAGTCGACGAAAACCTCGCCCGGGTGCAGCGTGAGCAGGTCAGACGGAAAGTACTGCTCAGGCACGGGATCGTCGAGGTCCGTGAAGTCGCCGCTCAGCCGCCAACGCGTCTGTCGCACGAACTCGTCGCTCGAAGCGAAGTCGGCCCATATTGAGGCCATTCGCGTCACCTCGTCGGCCGCCGCCAGGACAGCGCTCGGCCGCCCGGCTGCATAGCAGGGCAGCAGATCGGCAGCCTCCAGGCCCCAGGCGAGCCTGATCCACGAGACAACGTCACGGCAACCGGACTCGTGGAGCTGTCTTGCGCTGTCGGCGAAGGCATGTCCGGGATTCCAGGCCGCGACCACGAACGAGCCTTGGGCGCCATGGCGAGCCGCCGCCTCGCCCGGGGCCAGCACGGGGGTGCCGTGCACCCGCGTGCCCCACAGACGTGAGTCGTTGTCGGCGAACGCCGCGGGCGGAGCGCCGGCAGCCGCGAGTGCGGCGCGCAGGCGCCGACCAAGACCGCCCGCGCCGAACAGAACCACGGGCGGCGCATCGTCGGCGGTCATACGCCGCGCGACTTCGATCTCGCGCGCGCGGGCCTCCGCCCGGCTCTCGGCGAGCAGCGGCGCAAGAGTCTCGACGGCGTAGTTCACCCTAGATGCCACGAGCCTCGATGACATTCCTCAGGCTCTCATGGTGGGCATAGGGGCTGTCGATGGCGTCGATGGTGATGGCCTGGTCGGCAACGACCGAGCGCAACAGCACCTCGCCTCGCATCAGCTCCCGGCACGAGATCTGCCCTTTCTGCAGCGGGATCGCGAGATAGACGTCGTCGTCTGTGAGAGCGTGTGCGGCCGGCAGGTCGCGGCGCGCGTAGACGCCCCGCACGAGACCGTTCAGATACTCGATCTCGGGACGGCTGCAGGTGCGCCAGCTGTCACCAGTGGGGCCGCACATCTCCTGGGCCTTCTTCCAGGCCTTGAACCAGGTGTCAACCTGCTCCGGCAGCGAGCAATACGGCGAGACTACGACTCCGCCGGCGTCAATGTCGACATGCCGCTCGAAAGTGCGAGCCCCCTTCGCGTAGGCAATCGTGATCGAGCTCGTCCAGTCCTGGCACTCATGCGACGACAGCCCGATGGTGTGGTTGGGATACCGCGTGCGCAGAAAGTCGATCTGGTTGAGCTGCAAGTCCTCGTCGCCGCAGGGGTACAACGAGACGCAGTGGTTGATGGCCAGGGGGACGTTACGGTTCTCGAAGAACGTCACGAGATCGTCCAGGTCCTTGAGCGAGCAGCCCCCGGTGCTGACCATCACCGGCTGGCGCAGGCTGGCCAGCTTCTCGATGAGCACCCAGTCGTTGCCGTCGGAGCTCGCAAGCTTGAGGATCTGCACGCCGAGCTCTCGGCAGAGATCGACCGAGGCCTCATCGAAAGGCGTCGCCATGGTGACGCAGCCCGCCTTGCGGATGGCCTCGACCAGCACGCCGTAGTCGTCGTTGGACAGACGCGTGGCCAGCGTCTTTTGAATGTAGCGGATGTCGTCGCGCTCGCGGAAGTCCTTGTGGATGAAGTGCTCCACGTCGCGCAACTGCAGCTTGATCGCGGCGCGAATGTTGTTGAACCGCACCACTCTCGAATAGGCCGTGATGATGTCGAGTCCTCGCCGGACGTCGCCCCCATGGTTGTTGGCGAGTTCCAAGACGAATAGATCTTCAAAGATATCCCGGTTCATCTGCACCTCCAGGGCCGCCGGATCGGGCCGCGCCCACCTGGCCGACTCCCTGCTTGTGTCGGCACATTCGAGCCTGAACTCAAGTAGTCTCCGCTGGCAACGCCCCGGGGATGACGTTCGACTTGTCCCGCGATGGCTGCCCCGTCCGTCGGGCCCCCACGAGGGCCGCGACGCGCTCGCCTCAAGTCAAAGATACAAACGCATTATGCAGCCCGTAGACCCGGCGCGCCGCGTCGACGATCTCCGCTTCGTGGGCCGGCGCACCTATGAGTATGGCTTCGTGGCGTGCGGCGAGGGCTTCGGGTCCCGTCACGGTGAGACCGGCTACCACAAGACCGTGAAGCCGGGGGGCGTCGACGATGGCCACCACATTGGCCTCAGCCAGCGGCGAGCGAGCGAGGAGATGCTGCGTGTGCGTGCCGGCTCCCCAGATGATCAGCGGCTCGCCTGTCGCGCTCAGGCGCCGCAACTGCGCTCGTAGCTCGCGTTCACGGACCTCGCTGTCTGTGACGTACCGGCGCGCCGCCAAGCCACCGACGCGGTCTCGGGCCAGCGTTGAGCTCACCCGGGAATGCTTGAACACGCCGCAGACGACCGGCTCGGGGACCGTTCCGGTATGGCGCAGCGCCGGCCACGCTTCGACCAGCGCCAACCCGGCGCCGGCCGCGGCGTGGGCGAGCGAGACCTGCGTGAAGCAGTTGATGTGCTCCACGCTGAACTGCTGGAAGGGCACGGACGGGTAGTCGGCGAAGCGTTCGAGATCGGGCACCTCGATGTACAGCAGGCCATCCGCGGCGAGTACGCTCGACGTTTCCCGCAGCGCGGCGGGGATCTCGCGAACGTGCTCCAGGACGGCGCACAGCAGCAGGCATCCCGCCCCTGCCGCGCTCGGCGGCATCGCGAGGACGCTGCCCGCCACGACCTCGACGCCGTGCAGCCGGCGCGCGGCCGAGGCGGAATGTTCGGCCGAATCGATACCCAGCAGGTTCGTGTGGCCGGCCTGCCTCAAGAGCCCGAGAACGTCACCGTTCCCGCAGCCGACGTCGACGATCCGCGTGGCAGGATCGGGCAGAAGCGACAGCAGCCGCGCGACCATGTCGCGGTGCGAGTCACCCAGCGCCGGCGGCGCCTCTCCACCGCGCTCCAGATACTCATACTTTGAGGTGGCGACATAGTAGCGGTCCAGGGACTCCTGACTGGGGATGCCGTCGGCGTAGACGGCACCGCAACCGGTGCACTCGACTACGTCGTACGCGGTGATGCGTTTGCCGTCGTCTTCAACCGCGAACCGCTGGCGATAGAGCGTCTCGGGCTCGTAGCGGCCGCAAACCGGACAGTCGCGGCGACTCACGCGTCGCTCCCGCAGCCGTCGGCTGCCATGACCAGGGCGACGATCCCGGCAGGCGAGTCGAGCACGAGGTCTGCCGGCAGGGTGGCCACGTGAGGTGCCGTGCGGCGGTCCCCGGCCGCCGTGACCGCATGGCCGTAGCCATAGGTCGCGGCCGCGAACGAGGCGTCGCAGGCGTCGGCCATCTGCCGATCGTCGACTGAGTCGCCGACCACAAGCAGACGAGCACCCCGCACGGCGCACGCCGCGCACGCCGCGCGCGCCATGGCGGCCTTGTCGCGGTACGGAGGTTGCACTGAGTCCAGCGTGTAGAGGGCTTCGAGACAGGGTGCGACCCCGAACGCCGCCAGGATCGCGAGCGCCGGATGCCTGCGCTTGTTTGTCACCACGATCTGACGCACACCGGCCGCGGCCAGCTGCTGAAGCGCCGCGATCACTCCTGGATAGGGGCGGCTGAGGCGCCAGCCTTGAGCGTCGTAGTGCTGCGCGAAGGCGGCGGCGACGGCCGGCAGGGCGGCGGGCTCGAGACCTGGCAGCGCTTCGCGCAGCAGACCGGCCAAAGGCCGACCCAGGAGCGTATCGAGCACCGGTGGTTCGACCCCCGGCGCATGTGTCGCGAGGGCGGCTCGCAGGGACGCCTCGATCCCGGGTCGCGAATCGACCAGCGTGCCGTCGAGATCGTAGAAGACGGCGTCATAGCGCAGGGCGACGTTCGCCACATCAGGACTCATGGTTCGCGCGCTTCGTTTGCCGCCCCTGGCGACCCGCCTATCCGGTTCTCGGCAAGCTCCTGGCTATCGAGGAACGGGTAGAGATCGTCGAGGGCGGGCGATTCGATGGTGCCGTCGCGCCTCTGACGCGACCGCACGCGCGGCTCGAAGCCCTGTCGCGGGTCGACCACGACCTGGCAAAGGCAAGGACCGTCGCCGGCCAGCACGGCGCCGATCGTCTCGGCGATGGCGGCGGGGTGGCTCAGTCTCACGGCGGGAAGGCCGTACGCCCCAGCCACGGCGACGTAGTCGGGAAGCTCCAGGCCGCTCGCCGGGCTCTCCCCGATCAGACCGTCGAAGAACGCTCGCTGCGTACTGCGGATCGACAGGTAGCCGCCGTTGTCGAGGACGAAGATCTTGACCGGCCAGCTGGTCTGAACCAGGGTCTGCAGCTCCTGAATGTTCATCTGCAGGCTGCCGTCGCCGGCCAGGCAGACGATCGCCGGTCTGTCCGCGGCCAACGCCGTGCCGTGCATCTCGGCGGCGGCGGCGGCGGCGCCGAGCGCGGCCGGCAAGTCGTAGCCCATCGAGGCCGCGCCTGAGTTCGAAAAGAGGCGCTGACCGTCGCACAGGCGAGCGGTCTGGAACGCCATGACGCACGCGGCACCGTTGCCTGTGACCACCACGTCATGGGCTCCGAGCCGCCCGAACAGCTCCTCCATGAAGTGATACGGGTTGATGGGCGGCGCGCTGCTGCGCTGGTGCTCCTGCACTACCGGATAGCGCGCCACCCGCTCTCTGCACCAGGCAAGCCAACCGGCGTGGCGGCCCACGGCGTAGGAGCGCCGCTCGAGCTCGGCCTCGAGCGCGCCGAGAAACTCGGCAAGATCGGCGGTGATCGGCAGATCGACTCGAACCGTCGGCTTGTCCATCTCGCCGGCATCCACGTCGACCTGGATCTTGTAGGCGCCGGCAGCAAACGAAGCCCCGTCGTAGCCGACCTGGCGGATGTTCAGGCGCGAGCCCAGAATGAGCAGCGTATCGGAGCTCTGCACTACGAAATTGCCGGCCCGATCGCCGATCGTTCCCGGGCGTCCGCACCAGAGGGGATGGTCGGTCGGCAGCACGTCGTGAGTCCAGGCGGTCGTCACAGGAATCCCGAGGCGTTGCACAACCGCGTGGAATCTGTTCGTCGCACCGGCCAGCCGGACACCGCTGCCGGCCAGAACAACGGGACGCTCCGCCGCGGCGAGCCGGTCGAGCACGACACTGGCCATCGCGACCACGTCGTCGGCGAGCACCGGGGGCTCAGCGGCGGGGTCGTAGCCGACCAGGGCGTGCTCGTCGATCGGAGAGCTCTGCACATCGACGGGGATGTCGAGCCATACAGGACCCTGGCGGCCGTGCGTCGCAAGCCACAGTGCGCGCTCGACATGGTAGCGCACCTCAGAGGGCTCAGTAAGAAGCGCGGCATACTTGGTGATGCCTGTGACCATGCGGACGATATCGGCTTCCTGGTCGCCGAGTTGCCGCACGCGCAGGCCGGGATGTGAGGCCATACAGGTCTCACGTTTGACCTGGCCGGAAATCACGACCATGGGCAGCGAGTCCGTCCAGGCCCCGAACACACCGTTCAGCGCATTGATGGCCCCAGGGCCTGAGGTGACGCTGACGATCGCCGGGCGTCCCGAGATCCGGGCGTAGCCCTCGGCCGCCATGGCCGCTGCCTGCTCGTGGTGCATACAGGTGTACGAAAGGAGTGTTTCGCGACGCAGGGCATCGTTCAGGAACATGGCGGCACCGCCCGTCACCAGAAAGGCCCGCCGCAGACCTGCCGCGGCCAGGCGCGCCATGACGTAGTCGGCGACCCGGATCATGCGGTCTTCTCGCGGTGCCATGACATCGTGCGGCGAACTGCGTCCTCAAGCGAAGTCCACTCGGCCACGCCCAGCTCGGAGCGAGCGCGCGCCGTGCTGGGAACATACCAGCTTCCTCCTCCGCCAGGGTCGCGCCCGCCCTCGATGCGCACTTCGAGTGGCCGTGCCGCCGCCTGCGCGACGATGCTCGCCGCCTCGGCGATCGTCACGGCCCGCTGCGAGCCGACGTTGTAGGCCCTGCCGGGCCGGCCGTCAACGAGAATCGCCCAAAGCCAGCCGGCCATGTCGGCGGCGTAAAGGTACGAGCGCACCGGAGTGCCGTCGCCGTGCACCACCACGGGCTTGCTCGCCAGTGCATCGGCGATGAAGTTGCCGATTGCGAAATGCCGGTCGAGAGGCAGGCCCGGACCCACGAACGAAAAGAGCCTGGCGATCGACACGGCCGGCGGGCCGCCGACGCCACAGGAGCTCAGCATCGACTCCATCCGGCGCTTCGCCTGATGGTAGGCGAAGCGATCGTCATCGGCGTCAGGCCCGCCGCAGGGATCGTTCTCGGACAGCGGCCGGCGGGCGCCGGGCGCCCGCCGATACACGGCTCCGGAGCTCAGCGCGAGAAGGTGGCCGACGCCTCTTGCTTCGCAGAACTCCACGACGCGACGCGTGCCGTCGATGATTGTGCTGCGCATGTCGGAGGGGCGCTCCTGGGCGAGTGCGGCATCGGCCGTGGCCGCCGCGTGGATCACGTGCGTGAAACGCCCCGCGGGCCAGGAGCACTCGCGCACGTCGCCACCGACAAGATCGACAGCCTCGTCACCGGCTATCTCGGGGACGGAGCGCGCGTAGGCGGCCGGGTCGCGCGTCAGCACCACGGCCCGGACGCCGAGGCCAAACCGGCGGTTTGCGCCGCACATCGTGGCCAGCAGCCAGGTCCCGACAAACCCCGTTCCACCGGTGACGAACAGCCGGGCGTCGCGCAGACTCTCGCAGCGATGTCCGAGGCGCGCGACCGCCCGGGCGGTATCGGAGGCGACGATCACGGTCGCTCGCCGCCCGTGTCGGTCGCCCGTGTCGATGCGACGGAGATCGTGGCGTCGTCGGCGCTGACCGCGCGGCCGCGATTCCTGCGAAATGCGAACCGTCGCGTGCCGAAAGCGTCGCCCCTCGCCTCGACGACCTGCGGTGCCGCGTCGGGCGTCACGCAGGTGACGATCAGGGCGATGCAAACCAGCGGGTAGACGATCGCCGAACTCGTCACGTCGAAGATCAGGACCCTGTAGTCGGCGCGAATCAGGAGGAGCCCCAAAAGGATGGCGGCCCGGCGCCCGTGTCGGGAGTCGGCTCCGTACGCCCCGATCAGCGCCAGCGGCAAGAGAATGTGGACAAGGGTGTAGTCGTGGCTCTGAATCGGCAGGCACAACCCGGCGACCAGGAGCGCCGTAAAGCATTTCCAGGGTGCAAGGTCAGTGGTAATCACCCGCACGCTGACCCAGGCGAAGATCGCTAGGCAGAGCAGCAGATAGCAGAAGCTGAGGTTGGGTCCGGTCACGACGTAGTTCGAGTACATGTTCAGAAGCCGGAAGAGCCCCCAGAGAGAATGCCCGTGCTGCACGGCCCCCATGTTGGTGGCGTAGGCCCCAAAGCCGTCGAGGGTCGTGCGCGTGTTGCCCAGGACCTGCGGTACGGTGAAACCGGAATGCGCGGCCAGGACGATCGCACTCAGGACCGTCACGGCCATCGCGCCCGTGACGGTGTACGCCAGCTCTTTCCAGCGGCGCTCCCGCACATACAGGACGAGCAGCACCGCGACGTAGTACTTGCCGGCGATAGCCAGCGCTAGGGGGACCCACGACCAGCGCGACTTTCGTTCGTAGTGGAGGTAGGCGAACGCGGCGAGCAAGACGAACATCAGCATCTCGAGGTTGCCGAGCTGCAGCGCGAACAGAACGGGGTACGACAGCGCCACGAAGATCGCAGTGTACGCCTGCCGCAGGCGGCGTCCCCCGACGCGGCGCGTCACCCCATACCAGACCACGGCGACCAGCGTGGCCAGAAACACGGCGTTGAAGATCATCCAGACGACGACGTCCGGGAGGGCGGTCGCGTACGTCATCAGCAGATGCAACGGAGTCGAATAGACCCTGTCCGTGGTGTGCGGCGGGCCATAGACGAGCGCCATGTGGTAGACCGAATTGAAGTCGTTAAAGGTACCCCGTGGGTCGAACAGGAACGTGTCGTAGGGGTATCCCTTGCCGGTGGTCAGATGCACCGCGAGGTGGAAGACGGCGGCCGTCAGCGTGCCCACCAGCACGATGAGACCGGCGAGACGAATCTCGCGCCCGCCGTCGCGCTGCTGCTCGGGCAGGACGGCACCCGCCAGAAATCGCGAGAGCCGCTTCAGCACATCCATTCAGTGCGCTTCCGACGCGGTAGTGATCTGGTCGGCAACGTAGTCGAGCATCTCGCCGGTAAGACCCGGGTAGACACCGACCCAGAAGGCGTCGTTCATGAGCCGGTCCGTGTTGTCAAGGCCAGAGGCAACGCGATAGCCGGTGCCGGCAGCGCGCCTGGAGTCAAAACACGGCTGCCGCACGATGTTGCCGGCAAACAGCATGCGCGTCTGGATCCCGGCCGCTTCGAGTCGCGCCACGATCGCGGCGCGCGAAAGGCCGGCGGCAAGCGCCGTCTCGCGCAGCGTGAGCAAAAAGCCGAACCAGCTCGGCGCACTGCCCGCGGTCGCGCGTGGCAGCACGACCAGTTCGGCGAGCGGCGCGAGAGCAGCGGCGAGGCGGGCGTGGTTGGCGCGCCGTTGCGCGGTGAACCCCGCGAGCCGCTCGAGCTGAGCGCAGCCGACGGCGGCCTGCAGGTCGGTGGCGCGCAGGTTGTAGCCGAAGTGCGAGTACACGTACTTGTGGTCGTAGCCGTGCGGCAGCTCACCGAGGTCGTGAGCAAAGCGGCGTCCGCAGCGATTGTCCACGCCCGATGGGCAGGTGCAGTCGCGGCCCCAGTCGCGCAGCGAGGCGAGGATGCTCGCCAGCTCGTCGTTTGCCGTGTAGACGGCGCCGCCCTCGCCCAGGGTGAGGTGGTGCGGCGGATAGAAGCTGCTCGTGGCGACATCGCCGTAGGTGCCGGTCAGACGGCCGCGATACGACGAGCCCAGCGCGTCGCAGTTGTCCTCGACCAGCCAGAGGTCGTGCGCCCGGCAGAACGCGACCACGCTCTCGCAGTCGAACGGGTTGCCAAGCGTGTGAGCCACAAAGACCGCCCTGGTCCGCGGGCTCAGAGCCGCGGGCAGCAGCGCCACGTCGACGTTGGCCGTGTCGAGTTCGACGTCGACGAACACGGGAACGGCGCCGTACTGGACGATAGGTGCCACGGTGGTTGGAAAGCCGGCGGCGACGGTGATGACCTCATCGCCCGGCGCGATGCGGCGAGCGCCGAGACGCTCGCTCGTGAGCGCCATGAACGCCAGAAGGTTGGCCGACGAGCCCGAGTTCACAAGCAGACAGTGCCCGAGGCCGAGCAGGGCCGCGAGCTCGCGCTCGAAACGCTCGGCGAAGCGTCCGTGAGTGAGCCAGAAATCAAGCGAGGCGTCGACCAGGTTGCGCAACTCCTCGGGACCGAAGACGCGCCCGCCGTAGGGCACGCGCGACATTCCCGGCACGAACGCTCGGTCGGTCCCCGGGGCGGCGAGGGCGCCGGCTACGCCGGCGCCCTCGCCGCCCCCGAAGGCCTCGTCGTAGTAGCGGCCGACCAGCTCCATAATCTGGGCGCGCAGGTCGGAGGCGGCGCTCACAGGCGGCCACCGTCGGCCGCCGTCGCGGAAGCTTTGGCGCTCGTCCAGGGCAAGCCCAGCGCACCGGCCGCCCGGACGTAGTCCGCGATGTCGGCCTCGAGCGCGCCGCGCAGGTCGGCAGCGCCCGCCGCCCAGCCGCGATACCAGGCGGCCGTTCGTGTGACGGCGGCGCGTGCATCCCAGACCGCCGTCCAGCCCAACTCGTCGCGGCTCTTGGTGCAGTCAAGCAACAGCAATCCAGCCTCGTGGATCCGCTCGCGGTCGTCCGCCGCGCGCCAGGAGCCCGCCCCGTAGGCCGCGACGAACTCCCCGACCAGTTCGGCAACGGAGATGGTGGCGCCGGCCGCGGGGCCGAAGTTCCAGGCTCCCTCGCACGCGTGGCCGTCGGCGAGCAGCCGGGCGCCGAGCCAGAGATAGCCCGACAGCGACTCGAGCACATGCTGCCACGGCCGGACTGCGGCTGGGTGGCGCACCACGATCTCGTGGCCGGCGGCGATCGCCCTGACGCAGTCGGGCACGAGGCGGTCGGTGGCCCAGTCGCCGCCGCCGATGACGTTGCCAGCCCGCGCCGTAGCCACACAGACCGCCGAATCGCGACCGAAGAAGCTCCTGCGGTAGGCCGCGGTGACGAGCTCCGAGGCGCCCTTGCTTGCGCTGTAGGGGTCGTAGCCGCCCAGCGCGTCGTCCTCGCGATACGCTACGGTCGTCTCACAGTTCTCGTAACACTTGTCGCTTGTCACGTTCACGACGGCGCTCACAGATGGACAGGAGCGCACTACCTCGAGCAGATTCACCACGCCCATCACGTTGGTCTCGAACGTGTCGCGTGGGTCGCCGTACGAGGGCCGCACGAGTGGCTGCGCAGCAAGATGGAAGACGATCTCGGGCCGGCACACAGCGACGGCGGCCGACAAGGCGGCGAGGTCGCGTACGTCGCCCGCGACGTGCGCGACCTCGCCGTCAAGGCCGATGAGATCGAATAGGCTGGGGGTGGTCGGCGGCGCCAGGGCATAGCCGGCGACGCTCGCGCCGAGATTGGAAAGCCAGGCGCACAACCACGATCCCTTAAAGCCTGTATCGCCGGTGACCAGCACCCGGCGGCCGACGTAAGCGCCGCCGAACAGCTCGGCCCGGGCGCCGGCGCGGCGCTCGATAGTGTCGGCGGCCACCCCGCGCGGCGTTGGTGGCGCAGCGGTCACCACACTCTCCACGGCGCCTTGCCCGTCTGCCAGAGCTCCTCGAGCGTGTTCCTGTCGCGCAACACGTCCATCGGCTGCCAGAAACCACGGTGCCGATAGGCCATAAGCTCGCCGTCCTGGGCGAGCCGCTCGAGCGGCTCGCGCTCGAGGTAGGTCTCGTCGCCGACGAGGTAGTCGAGCACACCGGGCTCGAACACGAAGAAGCCGCCGTTGACCCAGGCACCGTCGCCGGCCGGCTTTTCTGTGAACGAGGTCACCTGACGGCCTTCGCTGTCGAGCTGCAGCGCGCCGAATCGCCCGTGCGGCTGCACCGCGGTCACCGTGGCCAGTCGCCCATGGGCGCGGTGGAAGGCCAGCAGCCCCGCGACGTCGACGTCGGCTACGCCGTCGCCGTAGGTCAGCAGGAAGGTCTCGTTGCCGAGGTAGCCGGCCACGCGCTTGACGCGGCCGCCGGTCTGCGTGCCGGCGCCGGTGTCGACCAGCGTGACGCGCCACGGTTCGACCTCGCCGTCGTGGACTTCCATGGCACGCTGGCGCAGGTCGAACGTCACGTTCGAGCTGTGCAGGAAGTAGTTGGCGAAGTACTCCTTGATGACGTAGCCCTTGAAACCAAGGCACACCACAAAGTCGGTCAGCCCATAGTGACTGTAGATCTTCATGACGTGCCAGAGCAGCGGGCGGTCGCCGATCTCGACCATCGGCTTGGGCCGTACCTGAGTCTCCTCGGACAGGCGCGTGCCTAGTCCACCGGCGAGGATCACCACCTTCACGTCCTGCCTCCCGACCGCGTCGCTTCTCGGCTTGCCACCGCGCACAAACCTTGCGACGGCCCCTCTCCCGAGGGCCGCCCGCCAGGTGTGCGACGCCGTTGTCCATTCAGGTTACGGCGCGAGCGCGGCGAACCCTCTCATCATCGGCCGATTGTGCCTCAGGCT
>PKYM01000015.1 GCA_003132645.1 Actinomycetota bacterium
CGATGCGCGGGTTGACGCCGCTGGCCAGGGTCAGGGTGGCGTAGCTGTGCCGCAGGTCGTGGAGGCGGATTTGCGGCAGGGCGGCAGCGCGGGCGACGCGGCGCCCGCGGCCATGGCGGTGCGGACGGTGGAGCTCGCATTCACGGCCAGGTGAAACCGCAGGAAGGTGGCTCGCGCCGGGCCCCTCTACTTCGGCAACAGGCCGACCTCACGCGCGCGCTCGACCGCCTGCGTCCGCGACGCCACCTCCAGCTTGCGGTAGATGGCGCGGACGTGGGTCCTCACGGTATTGGCCGAGACGAACAGGCGGGCCGCGATCTCGTCGCCCGACAGCTGTGTGGGCAGCAGCTCGATCACGCGGGTCTCCGCCTTGGTCAGAGGTTCGACGCCGCGACGCTGCAGCAGCGCGGCCTTGAGCCGTGCCACCCGATCGCGCAGGATGCCGGCGTCCGGCCAGGCGGCAAGGCAGTCAGAAGCGGCACTCGTCCAGCGCTGCGCCTCTTCTATATCGTCGTTCAAATCGAAGTAGACCTCGGCCAGGATCGTGGCCGTCAACGACTCAAGCCACGGCCACAGCAGCTGTCGTTGCTCGAACATGCCTGCAGCTACGACGGCGGGATCGCGCGCACTTGCATCGCCGTGGTGGGCGAGCACCCGGGCCNNATCGGCGGCGACAACGGAGAGGAAGCCGAGCGCAGCAAGCTCGGCGTTCGAGTTGGCAACCAGACCCTCCTGGACCGTGCGTCGCAGCACGTCCCGTGCCCCTGCAACGTCACCGGACAGCCACCGGGCGCACCCGAGGAGGGTGCCGGCTCCGGAGCGCCACATGGGGCTGACGGCAACCTGTGGTGAGGCTGACAGCTCGGTATCCTCACGCATGCGCGTCAGGCCATCGGCGCCCATGATGGCCCGCAGCAAGGCTTGCAGGCCGCGCAGCGTCGTGCCGCCGTCCGGAGTGAGGCTGTCGTCGACCCGTTCGTGTACGGCCGCGTCGACCCACAGGCGGCCCAACCTGGGGTCGCCGCTCATCGAGTAGACCATGCCGGCCACCAGGGTCAGGGGCACGTCGCCCAGGATCTGCTCGTCGCCGAACAGTTCGAGCCAGCGGCGCACCGTCTCCACGTGCCCACTGCGAAACAAGTACTCCAGCGCGATGCGGCCGACGACGGCCGCGGCGCAGGCCACCTCGCCCGCCGCCAGCCAGTGCCGCACGGCGGCGCCGACGTCGCCTTCAGCTTCGAACCACTGAGCCGCACGCTTGTGCAACCGTTTGACCTCGGCTCGCGGCCGCCGCGCCAGCTCGGCCTGCAGGTACTCGGCGAAGAGATTGTGGTAGCGATACCAGCACTCGTTCTCATCCAAGGCCCAGAGGAAGAGGTTCTCGCCGGACAGGCGGCGCAGCAGTTCGCCTGAGTCGTCGCGCCCGCTGACCGTGCGGCAGAGGTCGGGGCAGAGCCGCTCCAGGATCGAAGTCTCAAGCAGGAACCGGCGCAGATCGGCCGGCTGCTGGGCGAGCACCTCGCTTGTCAGGTAGCGTCCCACCTCGCGGCGGTCGCCGCGCATCTCACCGCCGGCCCCGACACCCGTCGTGCTGCCCGACAGGGCGGCCAGGTAGAGGCCCGCCGCCCAACCTTCAGTGGCCTCCAGCAGCGCCTGGACGACCTGCTCGTCTGCCGGTCGGCCGCTCATTGCTAGCAGCTGCCCGGCCTCTCGGCGATCGAGGGCGAGCTCGGCAAAACGCAGTTCTTGCAGGCGGCCGAGCGAACGCAGGCGCGCGAGCGGGATGTCCGGGTCACGGCGCGTGCCGATTGCCACGCGAGCCCCGACGGGCAGCGCCTCCAACAGAACGGCCAGCAGCTGCCAGCAGGCCTCGCTTCCGAGGCGCTGGCCATCGTCGAGCACAAACATGAAAGCCGGTGCGGCGGCGAGTGCCGAGGCGAGCGTCGGCAGGATGACCTCGTGAACCGGCGGCGCCGGCAGGCGCAGCCACTCCAGCACCGTGGGGCCGACCTCGGCGACCCGGGCCAGGGCGAGGGCCAGGTAGGTCAGCAGGACGATGGGATCGTTGCCGTCGTCGTCGAGGCTCAGCCACGCCTTGGGCAGCTCGGTCTCGTCGAACCATTGCAGCAGGAGGCTGGTCTTGCCGGCTCCGGCCGGAGCCGAGACGAGCGTCAGTGGCACAGTCGAGGCCGCCAGGGAGACGAGCAGCGTGTCCCGCCGCACGAGGGCAAGGGAAGGTCGCGGCGGACGCAGCCGCGACTCCAGGGGTCGCAGGCTATAGGCGAGCGGCGCAGGCGGCTCGGCTCGCGGCTCGGCTGAGTCTGCGGGCGGGGCCTGTGCTGCCGACCGGCGCTGCCCGTCAGGATACGCGGTCGTCATTGCGGGAGCACCGAGACGAGCGGCTCAGGCCGCACCGGCGTGGGTGACCGCAGCACGGCGGACACCAGAAGAACTTCCGCCCGGGCAGCCCCATGCGATGGCCGTGTCGCCATGTCATGCCTCCCCGCGGCGCCGCAGCCTTGCCGATCAAGCGCACTGGGATTCCGGCGAGCTCACAACGGCGCTCTTGCGAGTGTAGCACTACTCAGTTCGTCTGTTCGGCGTCGTGCGGCGCTGCCCGCCTGGCTCCAAGGTGAGAGCCACGAGGCTGGGGCGAGGCCCGACCGGCCGCAAATCACCAAAAAGTGATGATGACCGATCACCGTTGCCGGGCTAGCTGTAGCTCCCACACACGTTATTGACGGGCCCTCTCGATCGGAGCTCCATCGAGGCCGCCGTGTGGACGCCATTCATTGTAGTAGGTGAGGTAGGCGGGCAGCGAGGCGAGGCGTTCGGCGGTGTCGTGGTAGGGACGTCGGTAAGCCCACTCACGCTGCAGCAGCTTTACGAAGGCCTGACCATCTCGTAGCGCGACG
>PKYM01000296.1 GCA_003132645.1 Actinomycetota bacterium
TCGATCAGGATGTTCTGCGACTTGATGTCGCGGTGCACGATGTGGGCGCCGTGGGCTACCTGGACGGCGGCCAGCAGCTCGAGCGTGACGCGCACCGCCTCGCCCGGCGAGCAGCGACCCTCGCGGCGGATGCGGTCCTTCAGCGTCTCGCCCTCGACGTACTCCATGACGATGTAGTAGGTGCCGTCGACCGGGCCCCAGTCGTAGATGTTGACGATGTTGGGGTGGCTGATGCTGGCGGCAGCCTGGGCCTCGCGGCGGAACCGTTCGACGAACTGGGCGTCGCCGGAGTAGCGCTTGAGCAGCACCTTGACCGCCACCTGACGGCCCAGCGTGCCGTCTTCGGCGAGATAGACGTCGGCCATACCGCCCACGCCAAGGCGGCGCAGGACGCGGTAGCGGCCGGCGATCACCTGTCCCTTGTCGAATCCGTCGGTCACAAGCTCCTCACCGTCACGTTACCACACTCCCTAAGTCGACTCCTGCCCGGCTCACGGGAGGCCGGGCTGCGCCAAGGCCGCCTTGATGACCTGGGCGGCGAGCGGCGCCGCCACGTCACCGCCCGTGAACAACGTGTTCTCGATGGTGACCGCCACGGCCACCTTGGGATCGTTGGCCGGGGCGAAGGCGATGAACCAGGCGACGTTGCTCGCGCCGCGCTGCGCGGTGCCGGTCTTGCCGGCCACCTGGATACCCGTCAGCGCCGCCGCCGTGCCCGTTCCGGCGTTGACGACCTGCTGCATCATGACGTTCAGCGTCTGCGCCGTGGCGGGGCTCGTGGCGGTCGTCCAGAGGCTCGGCGAAGCCTGCGAAAGGACGCCCCCGCGGCTGCTCGTGACGCGCTGCACGAGGTAGGGTTTCATGACTTGGCCGGCGTCGGCCACACCGGCCGCGACCAGCGCCATCTGCAGCGGCGTGGCCAGTACGGACTCCTGGCCGACCGCCGCCCAGGCCACGTCGAGCGGGTTCATCGAGGCGCTGGTCGACAGGAGCTTCGCGCCGGCGTAGCGACCACTCGGATAGACCATGCCGAGAGGCAGCTCGAGCGGCGGCCTCTGGTAGAAGCCGTAGTGGCGCATCTGGTCGATCAGGGCCGCCTGACCGATGAGCGTGCCGACCTTGGCGAAGGTGGTGTTGATGGAGTCGGTCAGCGCCTTGGTGAAGTCGTGGGCGCCGAAGATCTCGCCGTGATAGTTGGTCACCTTGCCGCCGTAGATGTCGTAGACGCCGGTGTCGTTGAAGGGCGTCGTCGGGGTGACCTTACCGAGGTTGAGAGCGGCGGTGGCGGTCACCACCTTGAACGACGAGCCGGGTGGGTAGAGACCCTGGGTCACGCGCGACAGCAGCGGCGCGTCGGGGTTCTTGATGAGGGCCGGGAAGCTCAGGTCGATGCGCGCCGGATCGTAGCTCGGCGTTGAGGCGGCGGCGATGATCGCGCCGGTGGTCGGGTCGAGAGCGACGATGGCGCCGATCTGGCTGCCAAGGGCGCTCTGGGCCACCTTCTGTACGGCCGGCACGATGGTCAGCCTGACGTTCGCCCCGGGAGTGTGACGGCCGAGCAGCCGGTCGATGAGGCCCTGGGTGCCGGCGGCGCTGCCGCTCAGGTAGCCGTTCAGCGAGGCTTCGATGCCGGACTGGCCGTAGCGCGCGCTGTCGTAACCCACGATCTGGGGCGCGAGCGGCCCCTGGGGATAGGTACGGTAGTAGAAACCCGAGCGCTTTGCGTCGCCGGCGATGGTCGAGCCGTCGAAGCCCTGAATGAGCCCGCGCTTGACGCGCAGCTGCTGGGCTATGACGCGGTGGTTCTGGGGCGCGCGGCGCAGGCTCCCGGCGTGGATCACCTGGATCCAGACGACGTTGACCATGAGCGCGACCATGAGGACCACCCCGACGATAAAGACGCGACTGATGGCGCGATCCACCGCCCCTCCCTACACCAGCTCCGCGAGGCGGAGCCGCTCGGTGACACTGCCCGCCTCGACCACCATGCTGCGATGCGAGACCATGAGCAGCAGCGCCACGAGCACCAGATTGGCGGTAAGCGAGCTGCCGCCGTAGCTCACGAACGGCAGCGTGATGCCGGTCAGCGGGATGAGGCGGGTGACGCCGCCGATGATGATGAAGCTCTGCAGACCGAACACGGTCGAAAGCCCCGCCGCCAGCAGCTTGGAAAAGCCGTCAGAGGCGTGCAGGGCGATGTGAAAGCCGCGCCAGGCGAACAGCAGGTAGAGCACGATCAGGCCGATGGCGCCGGCGAGGCCGAGCTCGTTGGCCACGGCGCTGAAGATGAAGTCGGTCTGCAAGTCGGGGACGGTCGGAGCGTGGTTTGCGTAGAGCAGGTAGCCGCGCCCGAAACCGGCCCCGATCACGCCGCCGTCGGCCATGGCGAACAGCGATTGCAGGAGCTGGTAACCGCTCCCCGAAGCCGTCTTCCAGGGGTCGAGCCAGATGGCGAACCGTTCGTGCACGTGCGAGACCATCTGCGCGCCGCCGGCGCCGACCACGAACAGGGCGGCGCCCGTGACCACGTAGGCGATCCGCGCGGTCGCCATGTAGGTCATGGCGATGAAGGTCGTGAGGAACAGCAACGACATGCCGAAGTCCTTCATGACGACGAGCATGAGCAGCGACAACACCCACATCACAAGCAGAGGGCCGAAGTACTTGAGGGGCGGCACGTGCAGGCCGAGCAGCCGTGACGTGGGCACCGAGAGCATCTCCTTGTTCTGATTCAGGTAGCCGGCCAGAAAGACGACCACGGCGAGCTTGGCGAACTCCGACGGCTGGATCGAAAAGCCGGCCACGCGGATCCACAGCCGGGCGCCGTTGACGTTGGTGCCGACGACGAAGGTGAGCGCCAGCAGGACCAGGCCGACCGCCCCGATGAGATAGCGGTAGGTCTCGAGTCGGCGGTCGTCGCGCACGACGAGCACGGTCGCCACGAAGAGCGCCACGCCGATCGCCAGCCATTCGCCCTGCTTGAGGGCGAGCGCCGGAGCGATGCGGTAGATCTCGGTGAGTCCGATCGAGCTGAGCAGGGCCGCGAGCGGCACCAGATAGGGGTCGGCCTGCGGCAGATAGCGGCGCTCGGTCAGATGGATGACCAGAAACAGGACCGCGAAGATCAGGCCCGTGACGATCGAATCGCGACTGATCTCGTGGAAGCGTGCTGCGTAGACCGACACGTAGGCGATCGTGGCCGCCACGCCCACCAGAGCCAGCAGCCAGGCCTCGGCGTTGCGGCGGCTCACGGCACGCCTTGCGCCTGGCGCGCCAGGGCGAGCGCCGCCGGCTTGCGATGCAGGTCGTGGCGTTCGACACGCGCTCGCACGCTGGGCGCGACGACGGCGAGAGGCGTCGTGGTCTCCAGGTAGAGGCCATACAGCCGCAGCCCGCCGACCTGCCAGGGCAGGCCGTGGTAGACGCTCACCATGCCGTCGTGGTCACCGACGAAGTAGACCGTGTTGCCGGCCGCGCCAGCCGAGACACAGACCAGCAGGAGCAAGCTCGCGGCGACGATGACCCACAGCCGGCGCCGGCGACGCCGCGGCGTCGCGGCCGTGATTGCGGGCAGGACGGTGCCCGGCGCTCCGGGCTTCGCCGGCCCAGCGGGGGCCAGCCCGGCCTCGTCGGCGTCGTCGGCGTCAGCGGCGTCAGCGGGAGAAGGCGTGTCAGAGGCGCGATCGGCGTCGGCGTCGGACCGTGCGCCCGAGGCGTCATCGTCGGCAGCCGGCAGGGGCCTGGTCGCGGCTTCGCCGACCGCGGGCAGCACGCCGGTCGCGGCTTCGTCGACCATCGGCAGAACGCTCGTCGCGGTCTCATCGACCGTGAACAGCACGCCGGTCGCGGCTTCGGCGTCGGCCGCCTCGGGCGCGCCGGCGGCGGCCTCGTCGAAGCGCAGCACGACGACTGTGATGTTGTCGTGGCCGCCTTCGTTTTTGGCCTCGCGCACGAGCTGGCGGGCGATCCGCACGGGGTCGTCGACCGCCGCCAGGACGGCGGCGATGGTGGTCTCGGGAACCATCGAGTAGAGGCCGTCGCTGCACAGCAGGACGGTGTCGCCGGCCAGCAGCTCGAGCGCGCCTTCGTCGACCTCGACGTGCGGCTCCGTGCCCAGGGCGCGGCTCAGGATGCTGCGCTGCGGGTGGCTCAGGGCCGCCTCGCGGGTGAGATGTCCCTCGCGCAGCATCTCGCCGACCAGCGAATGATCGTCGGTCACCTGTTCGAGCGTCGCGTCGCGCCACAGGTACAGGCGGCTGTCACCGACGTGGGCGAACTCGAGCCGGTCGTCGCGCAGCACGACGACGGTCAGCGTGGTGCCCATGCCGGCATGAGCCCGGTCGGCCCGCGAAAGCTGGTAGACGCGCTCGTTGGCGGCCAGCGCGGCGTCGTGCAGCACAGCGCCGGCGGCCACCGTCTCGACGAGCGTCTCGAGAGCAAGGTGCGAGGCCACCTCGCCGGCCCGCGCCCCACCCATGCCGTCGGCCACCGCGAACAGCGGCGGCTCGGCGATGAAGGCGTCTTCGTTGGTCGACCGGTGCAGGCCGATATCGGTCAGCGCCGCATGTCGAGCGACAAGGGTCACGCGACGATCACTCCTCGTAGCGGAAGATCGTCTCGCCGATGCGCACCTCGGTGTCGAGCAGGAGCTGTGCCTCGACCACCTCGCGTCCGTTCACGAAGGTGCCGTTGGTGCTGCCCAGGTCTTCGACGAAGTGGAGCTGGCCGCGCGGCACGACGCGGGCATGGGTCTGTGACACGAAGGGATCGTCGAGCACCAGGTCGCTCGTCGGCGAGCGGCCGATCATGATCCAACCCTCGAGCCTGACCTCGGTGCCGGCCGCCAGGACCGGGCTGGCCTCGACCACGAGCCGCGGGTCGATGTGAGCCATAAGGTCGAGCGACTCGCCCGGCATGGTGCGATCGACGTGGCGCTGCTCGCGGCGTTTGCGGCGCTCGGCCGGCGTTGCTTCGGGGACGTTGGGGACCACCGCTACGACGGGCTCGGACGGCGCGGGCACGGGCGGCGGCGACGCCTTGCGCGGCGCGGGTGCCGGATGCTCGACGGGACCGGAGACGTCGCGCACGGTACGACGCACGACGAAGGCCACGAAAGCGAACAGCAAGACCAGGAAGGCGATCTTGAGGACCAGAAGGATGACGTCTAGCACGGCTGCCTTTCGAAGCGCAGGGCCGTAGTGCCGAGCTGCACCTGATCGCCGTCGGCGAGCGCGGCGCGTTTCACCTCCTGCCCGTTCACCGTAAGACCATTGGTCGAGCCGAGGTCGACCAGGACGTAGCCGTCGCCCTCGCGCCGCACCTCGGCGTGGCGGCGCGACACGTTCGGGTCGTTGATGACGACGTCGCACTGGCGGCTGCGGCCGAGCACCGTCGCCGGCGCCTCGAGCCGGTAGACACGCTCGCCCCGTACGAGCACACCGCACAGGCGGGTGGGCGCCCCGAGTGGGACGCCGGCGGCCGGCGGCGGCTGAAAGACGATCGTCTGCGAGAGGCCCATCGGAGGCTTGACGACCATGCCGGTGGGCGGGGACACCACGGCGGCGGCCGGCTCTTGAGGGGCCGCCTGGGCGCTCATGCGCGTGGCGATGCCGAACTCGCCGAGGGCGAGATCGGCGTCTGACTGCAGCGTGATCTTCGGGGTGGCGACCAGGGTCCAGCTCTCGCGGTTGGCGTACGCCACGAGGTAGCTCGCCAGATCTTCGACGAGCGGACCCTCGAAGGAGCTCAACTGTTCATAGTCGCCCGGCGAGAGGTAGACCTCGTACTCGTTGGGCACGTAGATGCGCGACACGCTGACCGTCTTGTGGTCGCTCATCTCCTTGGCCAGCTTGTGGGCCAGCTCGACCGGCTGCACGCTGGATTTGAAGGCACGGCCGAAGATCCCCTCGACCATCTTCTCCATGTGTTTCTCGATCGACTTGAGTACGTTCAACGACGGCTCCTTGCGCGGCCGCATCCGGCGCGACCGGCGCGACGCAAAAGACTACCACACGTTCCTGCCGGGCGGACGCTCGCCGCAGGCTTCCGGCGTGCTCGCCTGCGGGCACTCTTGCCGGCGCCGCCGAAGCCCTCCCGGGAGCGCCCTAGGCCTCGTCCCAGATGGGATCGCCGGAGGGCACCTCGGCGGCCGGGTGAGCCGGTGAGACGAGCGCCAGCGCGGCGCCGCTGGCGACGGCTGCCACGACGACGTTCAAAAGCAGCTCGCGCGAACCGGCGGGCGGCCGCCAGGCCGCGACCGGCAGGGCGCGCCCGAGGATGTAGAAGGCCGAGAAGGCCAGAGACCACACCCAGAGGCGCGCCTCGAGGCGCCCGAGGCGCAGCGCCACGGCCAGCGCCAGCGCAAGCCCGGCGCACAGCGCCGCCTGCACAAGGCAGGGCCAGGTCACGACCGCGCGGCCCCCGACGACGAGCGCCGTGACGGGGTTGCCGGCCACCGTCAGGCGTCCGACCAGGCCGCCGGGCGCTTGGAAACCGGCGAACGCCGTGCGCGCCGGCGCGGCCAGCACCAGCACGAGGTAGGTCACGATCGCGGTCCAGGCGGCAACGAGGGGAGCGCGGCGGCGGCCGAAGGCCGCCGCCGCGCAGACGGCGAGCAGCGTCCCGGCGAGCGGCGCCAGAAGCAGGGCAAGTGCCGGCCAGACACAGACGAGCGGCCGGCGCCGAAAGACGATGAAGACGGCCACCGCGAGCGGCAGGTAGGCAAGACCCACCGACAGCGAGACGTTGAACAGCGGGAACGCGGCCACGCCCAGCGAAAAAGCCAGCCCGAGACGGGGCGCGACAAGCCAGACGAGCGCGGCGGCGAGGGCCACCGCCAGTGTCCATCCGGGCGGATAGGCGGGCAGGCGAGAGAGCAGGACCGCCAGGCAGGACGCCACGAGGACCGCGCCGAGGCAGCGTTGCGCGACGACGTCGAGGCGCCGCAGGGGAGCAAGGAGGCGCCGCGGCCGCAGTCGCCGGCCGCCGTCGAGCTGCCCGGAGAGGGAGCGCAGCACGCCGGCCGTCTCGGCCGCCGAGGGCCGCTCGCCGGCACGCAGGCTGCAGGCGGCGGCCAGCACGTCGGAAAGCTCGCGCGGCAGGTCGGGCCGCGTGTGCTCGAGCGGCGCGATGCGCCCGG
Organism: Actinomycetota bacterium; assembly: GCA_003132645.1. Lineage (GTDB taxonomy): Bacteria > Actinomycetota > Thermoleophilia > UBA2241 > UBA2241 > Bog-752. The sequence goes on from PKYM01000296.1 coordinate 7,139, forward strand.
CGAGGATGTTACCGACCGTCTCGCCGGCGGTGGCCCCGCGCACCGGGTTCTCGCCGGTCAGCAGCTCGTAGAGCAGCAGACCGGCGGAGTAGACGTCGGTCGGCGGGCCGACTCGACGGCCGGCCGCCTGCTCCGGCGACATGTAGGCGACCGTGCCGAGCAGCTCGCCCTCGGCGGTCAGCGTGTCGGCATCGGCCAGCCGGGCGATGCCGAAGTCCATGACCTTGACGACCCCCTGGCGGTCGACCATCACGTTCTGCGGCTTGACGTCGCGGTGGACCACGCCCCTGGCGTGAGCGTAGGCGAGAGCCTCGCAGATCTGCGCCACAGCCAGCACGGCCTCGTCGTCGCGCAGCTCGCCAGCAAGCTCCGCGAGCGACTCACCGCGCACCAGCTCCCAGACGAGAAAGCTGCGCCGGCCGTCGGAGAAGAAGTCGAGCAAAGCGACGATGTCGGGGTGGTCGAGCGCCCGAGCGGCTTCGACTTCGCGCACCACGCGACCGGCGACGGCGGCGCGCTCGTCGACGACCTTGAGGGCCACGTCGCGCCCCGACTCGAGGTCGAGGGCTTCGTAGACGTCGGCCGAGCCGCCGGAGCCGATCTTGCCGACGATCTCATAGCGCTCGCGCCAGTCGGTCAGGACGGGCGTGCGGTCATACGATGAAGCGGGCACTTGGGCTACGAGCCTCCGACGCGGGGTTTCCGAGGGTCGCTTGCGCTCCCTGAAGTCATCTATTCGCATCTATTCGCTGTGGTATAGTCTTGAACCTGTTCGGGGTCCTCAAGGGCGAGTGGTGAAACTGGCAGACACGCTAGGTTCAGGACCTAGTGCTCGCAAGAGCTTGCGGGTTCAAATCCCGCCTCGCCCACCAGGTTCACGCAGGGGGGAGATGCTAGTGTCGTTTTTCGACGATGACGCAGAGACTACCCAGGTCAAGGCTCCGACTCCACGCCCCCGCCGCAAGCGCAGCCGCTCGCGGCTGCGCATACAGCGGCTGATCATCGCGCTCGTCGCCCTGTTCATCCTGGTCTTCGTGCTGGCCCTCGTCATCCGTTCCTGCCAGCAGAACGCCAAGGAGTCGACCTACCGCACCTACTTCACTCAGGTGCAGCAGGTCATCACCGACTCCAAGAACAAGGTCGGCAAGCCCATCGCGGCGCTCCTGGCCGACCCCACGAGGTACGGCAAGACGGAGCTGCAGACCACCCTCGACAAGCTCGTCTCCACCCAGAACGAGATCACCACGCGCACCGGGCACATCGACGCGCCCGGTAAGCTCAAGAGCCTGCACCAGATCCTGGTCCAGGGCGAGCAGGTCCGCCTGAGCGGCGTAGAACAGGTGCGCGCGGGGCTGCTCGCCGCGCTCACCGGCAAGCACCTTCATGCCACGGCCCGCAAGCTGGCCGCCCTGTCGGGCTACTTCACCGGCCCCGACGTCTACTACAACGAACTGTACCGCACGCAGGCGCAGAAGGTCGTGACCGGCGACGGCGTCAACAACGTCGCCGTACCCTCCACCGGCTACTTCGAAAACAGCAACGCCTTCTCGCCGAGCGCCCTCAGCGCGGCGCTCTCCAGTGTGTCGTCATCGACCAAGCTCAGCGGCCTGCACGGCGTCGGTCTCGCCGGCGTAGCCATAAAGGGCAACGGCAAGACGGTGACGCTCTCGTCGAGCGGCTCAAACAACATCAAGGCCACGGTCGGCATGCTGGTGGTCGTCACGGTGCAAAACCAGGGCACCGTCACGCAGACCAACGTGCCGGTCAAGGTTACCTGGACCGGGCCGGGCAACAGCTCCACGCAGACCTACACCGCCACCATCCCGTCGATCGCCGTGAACGCCAAGCAGACCATCGACGTGCCGGGCCTGAACATCCCCTCGACGGCGATCACCAAGACGTCGAGGCTCACCGTCCTTGCCGGGCCGGTACCCGGCGAGAAGGTCTTGAGCAACAACCACGCCACCTTCGTGGTCGTCCCGGGCCTCTAACCACCGGTGCAGAGCCTGCGCGACATCGCCCCTTACCTGGCGCTCGGCGCCAGCGTACTCGCTCTCGCGCTGCTCGTCCTCGTGGTGCGGCTGCTGGTCGGTCAGCGCTGTCTGCGACGCGCCCAGCTGGCCGTGCTGGGAGGCCACGGCGAACGCGACCTCGTGGCCCACGCCCAGGACCTCGGGGAACAGGTGCGCAACCTGCGCGACGCCGTGCAGGGCTTAGACGAGCTGCTCTCGACCCACAGGACCGAGCTCGACAAGGCCTTCACCCGCCGCGCCATCGTGCGCTACGACGCCTTCCGCGACATCGGCGGCGAACAAAGCGCCTCGATCGCCCTGCTCGACAACAACGCCTCGGGCCTGGTGATCAGCATGATCCACTCGCGCGACTACGCGCGTATCTATGTCAAGCAGCTGCGCCAGTCGGTGCCCGACCGGGCGCTGTCGCCCGAGGAAGTCGACGTGGTCGAGGCCGCCCTCGCCGAACCTGCCGGGGGACCGGCTGCCGGCGCGGCCAGACCGGCTGCCGGCACGGCCAGACCGGCGACGGCCCCCACTCAGCCTCCCGGCGGCGGCGGAACCGAGCCGCACCAT
>PKYM01000358.1 GCA_003132645.1 Actinomycetota bacterium
GCACGAGTGGCAGCTCGCTGGCCAGCAGAGAGAACACCCCGTTGTAAAGACGGATGGCGTCGCCCGCTTGAAGGCTGAAAGGCGCGGCGGCGGTGACGCGCAGGTCGCCGCCCCCCGAGAGCTTCTCGAGATCCGCGTAGGACAGCGCGAGGCTATAGCTGATCGGCGCATGGACGAGTCGCTGGAGATAGGACTTGAGCTGACCCTCGGCCAGAACGTCGCCCGCCATGACGTACTCGCCGCCGGGCTCGGTCAGCAGCAGGTCTGAAGGGATCGTGTAGAGAGTCGAGGTATTGAGGTTGGCGTCGTGGGCGAGCAGCGNNCCTGAGCCACGTGCACGGCGCCCAGCACCGCGCCGAAGCTCACGATCGCGGCCAGCGCGTACAGCGCCAGGTTCTGATAGGAGCCCCAGCGCCGGCTGCGTCGCGCGGCCAGGCGTTGGGAGCGATAGCCTTCAGACTTGCGTGCCACGCTTCTCCTCGAGTAGGGCCATCATGGTCGGGTGCGGTTCGCGACCGCGGCTGCGCAGTCGCTCCACGTCGCGGCGCACGAGCGTGAGCGCGGCGGCGTCGAGCGACTTGAGCGCCTGACGGCGCACCGCCTCGACGCCCTGCCAGGTGCGGCCGGGCTCGGTGGCGTCGGCCACGAAGAGACACTCGTCGAGTACGCTCATGCCGGATCCGCCCAGCGTATGGCGGCGGATCGCTTCGGCGATCTGCGGCGAAAAACCTTCGGCGGCGGCCTCTTCGGCCGCCACGCGCGCGTGCAGGAGCTGCACGGCGTACTCCTTTTCGATCGGGTCCACCTTGAGACTGTGCTTTCGCGCGAGCTCCAGCACTTCCTGCCGCGTGCGCTCACGGCACAGGTCGTGCAGCAGGCCGGCGACCGCGGCGTCGTCGGGCGCGGCGCCCCAGCGCCGGGCGAGCGACTCGGCCTGTGCCGCGACGCCCCGGCAGTGCGCCTCGAGCTCGGGCGAAAGACCACGTTCCACTAGCACTCGTTCGGCATGTTCGCGGTCCGTCATGAGAGCATCATGAGGGCAGATAGAGACGCCGCGCGGCGACGAAGCGCTCGACAGCCGGCGGCACGAGGTAGCGGATCGGCCGTCCCGAGCGCACGCGCTCGCGGATCATGGTCGACGAGACATCGACCATCGCGCTCGGCAGCACGACGACCTTGCCCGTCCCCCACCTCGCCGCCGCACGCAAGATCGCCTGGCGATCGTCGCCGGAGCGCGGCGCCACGGCCAGCATGGCCAGCTCGAGGATCGCCGCCGGCTCGTGCCATGTCTCGAACCGCAGCAGCATGTCGGAGCCGGCCACGAACACGAGCGGCGCCCCGGCGTGGCGGCGCCGCAGCTCGGCCAGCGTGTCGACCGTGAAACGCAGCCCCAGGTCGATCTCGACCGACGATACTCTGAAGCGCTCGTCGTCGCCCACCGCGAGACGCGTCATCTCGAGACGCACGTCGGCCGGCACGTCGTCGGCGATCTCCTTGTGCGGCGGCGCCGCCGCCGGCAGGAACACCATCTGCTCGAGACCCAGGGCGGCACAGGCATCGGAGGCGATCACCAGATGCCCCAGGTGGGGCGGGTTGAAGCTGCCGCCCAGAAGACCGACCGGCCGGGGCTCGGACACGCCGCTCAGGAGCGCACCTGCCCATCGCCCCAGGCGACGTACTTCTGGCAGGTCAGCTCGCGCAGCGAGATCGGCCCGCGGGCGTGGAGCTTCTGGGTGGAGATGCCCATCTCGGCGCCCAGGCCGAACTGCCCCCCGTCGGTGAACCGGGTAGAGGCGTTGACGTAGACCACAGCGGCGTCGACCTCGCGCGTGAAGCGCTGGGCGGCCTCGAGGTCGCCGGTGACGATCGCTTCGGAATGGCCGCTGCCGAACGTCGTAACGTGGTCGATCGCTTCGTCGAGCGAGCCGACCACGCGCACCGCCATCTTCAGGTCGAGGAACTCGGTCTCGTAATGGGTGCGGTTGGCGCGCTTGAGGCGCGGGTCTGGGACGAGCTCGGCCGTGATGCGATCGACGGCCAGCTCGACCCCGCGGCGCGTGAGCTCGGCCACGACGCGCGGCAGGAAGGCCGCGGCCACGTCGTGGTGGACGAGCAGCGTCTCGGCCGCGTTGCAGACGCCGGGTCGCTGGCACTTGGCGTTCACCGTGATCGCCAGCGCCATGTCGAGGTCGGCGGCGGCGTCGACGTAGACGTGGCAGTTGCCGCCGGCGGCGGCGATCACCGGCACCCTGCTGTGCGCGCTCAGCAGCTCCTTCAACTCCTCGCCGCCGCGCGGGATGACGACATCGATCAGGTCCTTCAAGGTAACGAGCTGGAGCAGCACTTCGCGGGGACCGGCGATGAAGGCGACCGCCTCGGCCGGCAGGCCGGCCTCGATGATCGCTCCCTGCACGACCTCGGCGAGCATGCGGTTGGAGTGTTTGGCGGCGCTGCCGCCGCGCAGCACCACGGCGTTGCCCGACTTCAGACAGAGCGCGGCGGCGTCGACGGTCACGTTGGGCCGCGCTTCGTAGACCACCGCGACCACGCCCAGCGGCACACGTACCCGCGTGAGCTCGAGGCCGTTCGCGAGACGCCGACCTTCTTGGATCTCGCCCACCGGGTCGTCGAGGGCCGCCACCTCGTGTACGCTGCGGGCCGTCTCCCTGAGGCGGTCCTCGTCCAAGTAGAGTCGATCGACCAGGGCCGCGCCGAGCTTGTTGGCCCGCGCCAGGGCGACGTCTTCGGCGTTCTCGGCGAGGATCTCGCCGGCGCGTCGGCGCAGGGCTTCGGCGATCAGCTCCAGCGCTTCGTCCTTGCGAGCCCGCGGCAGCGAGGCGAGCGTGCGCGACGCGACCCGGGCCGCACGGACCTGTTCTTCGACCGTCATCGCGCCTCCTCGTCGATCAATACCAGGTGGTCGCGATGCACGACCTCCTCGTCTAAATGCGGCACCAGGCGCCGCGCTTCGGCGCTGCGCAGGCCCACGACGCGACGCAGGTCGCGGGCGCCGATCGCCGCCAGGCCGCGAGCGATCTCGCCGTGGCCCGGCTCGACCACCGAGACCGCGTCGCCGGCGGCGAAGCTACCGTGCACGCCGGTGACCCCGACCGGCAACAGGCTGCCCCCGCTGTGAGCCAGGGCGCGCGCCGCGCCGCCGTCGATCTCGAGCGTGCCGCGCACGGGCTTGGCGTAGCGCAACCAGAGCTTGAAGGCCGAGCTGTCCTCGTGACGGCCCGGCACCGATGTGCCGACCGCCACGCCGGCCACGGCGTCGGCGATCACGGCGGGCCGCGTGCCGCGGGCGATCACGGTGCGTACACCGGCGCCGGCCGCCATGAGAGCGGCGCCGGTCTTGCCGTTCATGCCGCCGGCGCCGCGCCTGGAAGAGCTCCACCTGACGTCCGCGAGCTGCTCGCGCGAGGTGAGCTGGGTGATCGGTCGCGCCTCGGGGTCGAGTCGCGGGTCTGAAGTGAAGAGACCGTCGCGATCGGTCAACAGCAGCAGCAGGTCGGCGCGCAGCATGATGGCCACCTGCGCGGCAAGCACGTCGTTGTCGCCGAAGCCGATCTCGTCGGTGGCCGTCGTGTCGTTTTCGTTGACGATCGGCACGATGCGCCAGGCCAGCAGCCGGCGCAGGGTGGCCCGCGCATTGACATAGCTGCGACGCTGGGCGAAATCGTTGCTCGTGAGCAGAACCTGGGCGGCCGTGCGACCGTGCCCGGCGTAGAGTCGCGCATACGCGGCAAACAGCCGGCCCTGACCGACGGCCGAGGCCGCCTGGAGGTCGGCCATGCGCTCGGGGCGTTCGCGCAGACCGAGGGCGCTCTGGCCGCAGGCGATCGCGCCGCTCGAGACCACGACGACCCGGTGTCCGGCCTCGGTCAGCTCGGCGGCCTCGGCGACCAGGGCCGCCAGGACCGCGCGCCGCAGGCGACCGCGCTGGTCGGCCACCGTCGTCGAGCCGAGTTTCACTACGATAGTCCTCATCGTCTCATTGTAGCTCTAGCCCAGTTCGAACTCGGCATCGCCGATCTTGACGGTGTCGCCGTCGACGCCGCCGGCCTTGCGGATGGCGGCCGACAGGCCGGCTCGTTCCATGACCTCCTGCAGGTAGCGCATGGCCTCGTCGTTGCCGAGGTCGGCCTTCGCCACGAGGCGCTCCAGCACGCGACCCGACACCCGCCACGCCTGCTGCTCTCGCTCGAGCTTGAAGTCGCCGACGCGCTCGTCGCTCGGACGCAGAACGACCGGCGCCGGGCGCGAGGCCTCTTGGCCGACCGCCTCGAGGGCCGCCGCCACCTGCGCCGAGAAGAGCGCGTCGAGCTCGCGCACGAAATCCTTGAGACCGGTCGCCTCGGTCGCCGAGACCGCCACGACCAGTCCTTCGAAGTCGCGCGTCACGGGATCGAGGGCCGCGACCACCTCGGCGATCTCCTCGTCGGTGAGCAGATCGACCTTGTTCAAGGCCAGGAAGGCGGGGTGCGCGGCGAGNNGCGAGGGCTTCGTCGGGACCCTGCGAGGCGTCGACCACGTAGACCAGCAGGACGGTGCGCTCGACGTGCGCCAGGAAGCGGTCGCCCAAGCCAGTGCCCGAGCTCGCGCCCTCGATCAGGCCGGGGATGTCGGCGATCACCACGACTCGTTCGCCGAGCTCGAGCGTGCCGAGATTCGGTTCGAGCGTCGTGAACGGATACGAGGCGACCTTGGGGCGCGCCCTAGTCAGGGCCGCGAGCAGCGAGGACTTGCCGGCGTTGGGCAGGCCGACGAGTCCGATGTCGGCCAGCAGCTTGAGTTGCAGATCGAGCCAGCGCTCTTCGCCGGGCAGGCCGTTTTCGGCGAAGCGCGGCACGCGCCGGGTCGAGGACACAAAGCAGGTGTTGCCGCGGCCGCCTTCGTCGCCGCGCGCCACGACGATGCGCTGACCTTCGACTGTGAGGTCGGCGAGCAGCGTGCCGTCGCGGTCGCGGATCTCGGTGCCGACCGGCACCTCTACGATGGTCGGCACGCCGGCCTTGCCGTGACGCTTCTGGCCCATCCCGTGACCGCCGCGCTGGCCCTTGAAATGCACCTTGTGGCGAAAGTAGGAGAGGTCGCGGAACTGGCGCGTGGCGACCATCACGACGTCGCCGCCGGGACCGCCGTTGCCGCCGTCGGGGCCGCCCCGCGGCACGTGCTTTTCGCGCCGGAAACTGACGGAGCCCGCTCCGCCGTCGCCGCCGCGCACGTTGATGGAGGCGTGATCGCTCAGCATGGGGGTGAGTCCGGCCGCAGTGGCCGGACGCGCGCGCTAGGCCTCGGGAACGACGGAGACCAGGCGCCCCTGGCCACCACGCGCGAACTCGATGCGGCCCGTGGTGCGAGCGAAGATGGTGTGGTCGACGCCGATGCCGGCGCCTGTGCCGGGGCGAAACCGGGTGCCGCGCTGGCGGACGATGATCGAGCCGGCGGGAACCACCTGTCCGGCAAAGGCTTTGACGCCGAGTCGCTTGGACTCGGAGTCGCGACCGTTGCGACTGGTGCCGGCGCCCTTCTTATGAGCCACTCTGCTTCTCCTTTTGGCCCGCGATCTCGATCGCGTCGATGTCGAGCCTGGTGAGCCGGCTGCGATGACCGCGCGACTTCTTGAAGGTCGACTTGGGCTTGTAGGTGAACACGTCGATCTTGTCGCCGAGCAGGTGCTCGACCACGGTGGCCTTGACCTTGGCGCGAGCGGCCTTGCCGGCGCGCATCTCGCCGCTTTCGTCGCGCACGGCGAGCGGGACCAGGTCGATGTGGGCGCCTTCGTCGGCGCCGACGCGGTCGACGACGATCGAGTCGCCCTTGGCCACTTTGTATTGTTTGCCGCCGCAGCGCACGATGGCGTACGGCGTAGTGGAATCAGTCACGGTTTCTCCCGAAAGACAACGGTCCTCGATGCTAGACGATAGGCTCGAGGCTGTCAACGCGCGCCTAGGACACCAGCACCCCCATCGCGCCGGCTCTCGTGAGCGATGTGATACGCACCTTGCGCTTCTGGCCGAGCGCCTTGCGCCCGTTCAGCACGACGAGCTGGAAGCCGTCGACGTGAGCGACCGCGTCGCCCGGGCTGTAGGTGAGCGCGTACTCGAGCTCGACCGTCACCTCCTGGTCTTCGCGCACCGGGATGCGGTGCGACTCGACGGCCTCGAGCGAACCCTCGGCCACGATGCGGTAGGTCTCGACCGGCAGCAGCTTGGAGCCCTCCAGGAAGAAACGCTTGCCGGTATCCTTTTCGAGGCGCTTGATGCGCCCGCCGGCCACCAGCCGCTCGGCGACCGGCGTGTTGACCTCGACCAGCAGAGCCGTGGCCGACGTCACGGCGGCGTGTTCGCCGAGCCGCCGCTCTGTGGTGATGGCCATCGTCTCGGGCGACAGGGTGCGCGCCTTGCCCTCGCAGAAGGGGCAGGTCTGGGTGAGGATGCCGCGGGCACCGTCGGTGATGTTCTGGCGGGTCATCTCGACCAGCCCGAGCGGCGAGATCTCGACCACGTAGGTCTTCGTGCGGTCGGTCTCGAGCTCGGCCTGCAGCTTGGCGAGCACGGCCTCGCGGTTGCGGGCGTACTCCATGTCGATGAAATCGATGATGATGATGCCGCCGATGTCGCGCAGGCGGAGCTGACGCACCACCTCGCGCGCGGCCTCGAGGTTGTTGCGGGTGATGGTATCCTCGAGGCCCTTGCCCCCGGTGAAACGACCGGTGTTCACGTCGATCACGGTGAGCGCCTCGGTGTGGTCGATGACGAGGTTGCCGCCGCTCGGCAGCAGCACCCGGCGTTCGAGCGCCTTGGCGATCTGCTCCTCGATGCCGTGGGCCCTGAACAGGGGCTCGTCGCCCTCGTAGAGCTTGACCCTGGTGGCGAGCTCGGGAGCCACCTTCTCGAGGTAGGACACGAGCTCGTGGTGGCGCTTGGGATCGTCGGCGAGCACCGCCGCGAAGGACTCGTTGTACAGGTCGCGGGCGACCTGAAGCGACACGTCGGCCTCGGCATAGATCAGACCCGGGGCCTTGACCTTGTCGGCCTTCGCCTTGAGGCGCGTCCAGAGGCGCGACAGGAACCGCAGGTCGTTCTTCATCTCCTCGACGCTCTTGCCTTCAGCCACCGTGCGCACGATCAGCCCGGCGTTCTTGGCTTTGAGCGACTTGCACAGGTCGCGCAAACGGTCGCGCTCGTCGCTCGGCAGGCGCCGCGAGACGCCCACGCCCGAGCCGCCGGGCACGTAGACCAGATAGCGACCGGCCAGTGAGAGCTGGCCGGTCAGGCGCGCGCCCTTGCTGCCCATCGGGTCCTTGTTGACCTGCACCAGGACCTCCTGGCCGGGCTTGAGCATCTGCGTGATCTTGTGGGGACGCTTCTCGCCGTCCTCGGGGTCGGCGACGTCGTCGACGTAGAGGAAGCCGTTGCGCTCGAGGCCGACGTCGACGAAGGCCGCATCCATGCCCGGCAAGACATTGTCGACCTTGCCGCGGTAGATGTTGCCGGCATACGAGCGCTTGCCGGGCCGTTCGATGTAGATCTCGGCCAGGCGCCCGTCTTCGACCAGCGCCACCCTCATCTCGCCGGCGTCCTCGCTCACGAGGATCTCCTTGTAGCCCGGCAGATCGGCCGTCACGCCCAATTCCTTGGGTTTACGCAAACGACCGCCGCGACGGCGGCCGACCGGCTCGCTCTCGGCGCCGTCGGCGCGGACCGTCGTTTCCTCATGGCCTGTCGTGTCGGGCTTGCCTGTCTTCACGCGGCCCGTCCGCGCCCGGCTCGTCCGAGAGCGGCCCGTACGTTCGGCCGGGGTCGTCGTCCCGGCTTGAGGTGTTGCGTCGGCTTGACCCGTCGTCTCGACCTGGTCCGCCGTGTCGGCGCGGCCCGTCGTCTCCACCGCAACGGCGCCCGCGCTCGCCTCGGCGCCGGCGACCTGCTCGGCTTCGGGCGCGCCTGCGGCGCTACCCTTGCCGCGCCCGCGACCACGACGGCGCGAGCGTCGCGCCGGAGTCTTCTCGACCGCGTCGCCGGCATCGCCGGCGCCCGCCTCTCCCTCACGCGCCGGCGTCCTCTCGGCCGTCGCGCCGGCCGCTTGTCCGTTGTCGGGCTCGCCCGCGGCGACCGTCGTCGTGGCGGCCTCGGCGCCGGCCGTCACTGCGGCCGAACCTGAGGCGATCGGCGCATCCTCAGCACCTGCCGGCGCGTCGCCGGCCGCAGCCTCGTCGCTTGTCGGTTCGCCGTTCTTGCGCTTGTGGCGGCGGCCACCGCGGTGGCCGCGGTGACGGCGCTTGGGCTGCTCCGCCGCCTCACCGTCGTCTGCCGCCTCACTGCCGTCTGCCGCCTCGCCGGACGCCTCGCCGGTCCCGAGCTCGAGGATATCACCGGCGAGCTCGTCGTCGGTGACCACTGCAGGCGCGCGATCATCGTCGCGGCGCTCGGGCTCGCCAGTGATGGGTTCTGGCTCGTCGGTGACGGAGTAGGATCGCAGGTACGTAGGCTCGAGCTGTGCTTCTCGGCGCTCGAAGCGCTCTTCGCGCGGCTCGAGCTGCCCGAGGGCCGGTCGACCGCCTTCGTCTTCACGAGAGCGCGTCGCCGCCTCGTCAGCCGCCGCCTCGTCAGCCGACGCCTCCTTGGTCGACGCTTCTTCGGTCGATGCTTCGGTCGACGCTTCGGTCGACGCTTCGTCGGCCGCGCGGGCCTCGGACGCGGCGGCAGAGGCGCCGCCGCCCCGTCCGCGACGGCCACGACGGCGTCTGCGAGCCGGCGTCACCTCTTCGTCTGCGGTCGCCGCCGCCAGGGCCTCGTCTGAGACCGGTGCGGGCGAACCCTGCAGCAGGACCTCGGGCGGCGCGGCCGCCGCCACGATCACATCGCCGCCGTCGTCGTCGACAGGCTCGACTGCATCGTCGGTCACCGCGGGCGCCACCGGACGCCGCGATCGCCGTCCCGAACGCTGGGCCCGGGTGCGACGCGCGTGCTGCGCCGCCCAGGCGCCCGGCTCGGTCGTGCGCGCGTCGTCGTCGGCTGCCGCGGACGGCTCGCCGCCGCTCACCGGCTGCTCGTCGGCCGCCGCCGAGCGCTTGCCTCGGGCCGGGGACTGCCCGTCAGCGGGCGGCGTCTGCTCGGAGGCGCTGTCTTGTGCGGGGCGCCCGACATCGTCGCGCTCCGCGGAGCGCTTTTCGGTCTCGTTCATCTGGGGCTCGTCCGTAGAGGCTGCCCCCGGCGCACTTGTGCGGCGCCTGCGTTGGTCTGTCACTGCCAGTCATCTCCCTTGCCCGCGGCATCGCCGCCGGGCGCTATCTCGCCCGCCGCAGCCAGGAGCCGCGACGGCAAACCTTTCCATGTCACGCCAAGACGGGTGAGATCGAGCACCAAAGGCTCGATCCCCAGCCGGTCGGCCAGCGCGGTGACGACTTCGTCGACCCGCGCCGACCCGCTGGGCCCGTAGCGCAGCGTGAAGGCGAGCATCGTGTCGGCGTCGCGGGGCGACGCCGAGAGCTCGCACACGTGTTCTTTCAACTCAACGGCCTTACGACCTTTGGGCGACGCCCGCACGACACTCACGCTGGGCGCATCCACAAACCATTCCAAGGCTCCGCGCACGTCGGCGCAGGGCGCCCGCAGGCGACACTGGTAGGCGGCCGCGACCGCCTGCGGTCGGGGCCTCTCGCCCGCCATGACCAGACGCTCGATCGTGAAACCGTCGGCCACGGCGGCGCGCAGGGCTACCAGGTGCATACCCAGCGCGGCCTCTTGTGTCTCACCGGCCACCTCGACCACGGCCAGCTCGTCGAGCGCCGCGGCGCCGGTCGGCAAGGCCAGCGGCAACGAGAGCCGCGGCTTGGGCCGCATGCCCTGCGTCAGGGCAAACTCGATATCGGCACGCGCGAAGGTGCGCTGCACCACCCTGATCGTGTCGAGGTGCGAAATGTAGCGCGCGGGGCCGCCGCGCCCGAAGCTCACGAGCCACCAGCTCATCGCACCAGGTCCATCTCGATCTCACCGCTGCACACGCCGCACGACGTGCAGGTGCCATCGCGGCAGTCGTCGGTGATCTCGGCCCGCACTGCCCGGGCCGCCTCCTCGCGCAGGAAGGCGTCGTGGACGAGGGAATCGACGGGCAGCCAGGGCAATGTCTCGGCGCGGTCCCAAGCCGGGCCACCCAGCTCGATGTCCACCTCGGCCGCCGCCCGCCTCCAGATGGCGGCGTCGAACGACTCGCTCCAGCCGTCGAAACGGGCGCCCGCCCGCCAGGCCGCCTCGATCAGGCGCCCGACCTCGCGGCCGCCCATCGCCATCGTGGCCTCGACGAGCGAGGTCTCGACGTCGTGGAAGCGCACCTTGAGCGGCCTCGCGAGGAGCGCGCGCAGCAGTTCCTGGCGGTGGCGGATGACGCTCTCGCCGGCAAAACCGGCGCGCTCGAAGGCGCTGTGCGCCTTGGGCACGAACGACGACACGGCAAGCGACACGCGAGCGCGTCCCGGCGCCGCGGCCTTGGCGTGACTCAGGGCCGACGACGCCAGGGCGGCGATGGCCGCCACGTCGTCGTCGGTCTCACCCGGCAAGCCGACCATGAAATAGAGCTTCAGCCCACTGTAGCCGGCGCCGAAGACGCTGCGCACAGCCGCGCCGAAGGTCTCTTCGTCGACCCGCTTGTTGATGGCGTCGCGCAGGCCCTGCGTGCCGGCCTCGGGGGCCAGCGTGACCGAGCCGCGCTGCTCATCGCCCAGGCGCGCCAACACGACCGCGGCCGAGTCGACCCGCAACGAAGGCAGCGAGACGCGCACCTGCGGAAAGCGTGCGCGGATGCCGGCCACCGCCTCGCGCACGCCGCCGTAGTCACACGACGAGAGCGAGATCAGCGAGACCTCGTCGCAGCCGGTGGCCTTGAGCGCCTGCGCCGCTGCCTCGACCACCATGGCGGCCGGACGCTCGCGTACCGGCCGATACCACATGCCGGCCTGACAGAAGCGACAACCGGCGCTGCAGCCGCGCATGACCTCGATCACGACGCGATCGTGGACCCCCTCTATGAGCGGCACCAGGGGCGCCGTGACCGGCGGGGTCTGCGAGAAACCCATGAAGACCTGACGGCGGACACGCCCGTCGCCGCCTGTCGCCTGCGGCTCGTGCGGCAAAAAGATGCCGGGCACCGCACCGAGCGCGCGCAGGCGCTGGGCGCGCGTGGGCGCCGCCAGGGCGGCCACGATCTCAGCCAGGCGCCCTTCGGCCTCGCCGATGAAGAAGGCGTCGAAGAACGGCGCCAGCGGCAGCGGGTTGGCGGTGCCCGGCCCGCCACCCAGCACGATCGGGTCGGCCTCGTCGCGCTCCTCGGCGTGCAGGGGCACGCCGGCCAGGTCGAGCATCTCGAGGATGTTGGTGTAGGTCAGCTCGTGCTGCAGGGTGAAACCCCAAAGCTGCGCGTCACGCACCGGCGCCCCGCTTTCGAGGCTCCAGAGCGGCACGCCGCGGGCGCGCATCAGCAGCGCCATGTCCGGCCAGGGACAGTAGGCGCGTTCGGCGGCCGCCGGCGTAGCGTCGTTCAAGCCGGCATAGAGGATCTGCAGCCCCGTGTTGGCGATCCCGATCTCGTAGACGTCCGGGTAGGACAGCACGATCCGCGGCGAAGCGCCGGGCTTGTGACGGGTATGAAACTCACCGCCGACGTAGCGCCCGGGTCGCGCGACTCGCGCCAGGAGATCGTTCAGGTCGTGTCGGAGCCGGACCTCATCGTGCGATTCCTCGGGCAAGGTTCTCAAACTTTCCTAGCTG
>PKYM01000022.1 GCA_003132645.1 Actinomycetota bacterium
TCGGACAGATAGGTGGCGCTGACGTTGCGCATTATTCAGCTAGTAAAGGTGGAGTGATAGCCTTCACAAAAGCTCTCGCGAGAGAGGTATCAACGAGTGGAGTACTCGTCAACGCAATTGCTCCTGGTCCGATCAAGACGCCACTGCTGGACAATGAAACTGATGAGTGGCGCAATCGCAAACTTGGGGAATTGCCGATCGGACGATTTGGCGAGGTTAGTGAAGTTACACCGACAGCTATCCTGCTAGCGTCTGATGCGGGCTCTTACTATGTTGGACAGACGTTGGGTCCGAACGGAGGCGATGTGATGCTTTGATGTACGGCTGACGTCACCGTTGTTCGGTTGCATGTTCCCGACCCTGCGGCGGTGGCATCGGCGTACAAGACATGCGCTGCGGCCGTTGCGGTGCGCGACCTGCCGTGAGCCGGATATGTCGCTGGTTTCTGCGCCAGCTCGAACAGCCAGTCGTCCATAGCAGTTTGCGTGGGGAAGGGGAGCAGGGTCCACTCGGAGCGATGCGGCCCGTGGCGCCCTCGTTGGTCGCGGCTACAGAAAAGAGGTACCGGAATGGCCGAATACACGCAGGCCCAAAAGGGAGGCCGGAGTCCCGACTTGTCGCTGGCCACGCTGGCCGTCTGGGCCGGTGAGGACGGGTCCCTGGTGCAAGGAGCCACCCAGGTGCCGGTGGTCTACAGCGCCGCGTACGGCTACCCGGACGTGGACGCCTGGCTCGATGTGGCCCTGGGCCGAGAGCCGGGCCACATCTACAGCCGCAACACCAACCCGACGGTGCACGTCTTCGAAGAGAAAGTGCGGATCCTCGAAGAGGCGGAGGCGGCCACCAGCTTCGCTACGGGCATGGCCGCCGTCAGCAACACGTTGTTCGCGCTACTGAGCCCAGGCGATCGCGTGGTCTCCGTTAAGGATACCTACGGCGGCACTAATCAGCTGTTCACCAGCTTCCTGCCGCGCCTGAACGTCGAGGTCGAGCTCTGCGACACGTCCGATCACGAGCAGATCGAAGCCGTTATCGCTAAGGGCTGCAGCCTCGTCTACCTGGAGACGCCGACCAACCCCACGCTCAAGGTGATGGACATCGCGCGGTTGGCGGGCGCCGCTCACGACGTCGGCGCCACTGTGGTGGCCGACAACACTTTCGCAACGCCAATCAACCAGAACCCGCTAGCTCTGGGCGCCGACCTGGTGCTGCACAGCGCCACCAAGTTCCTGAGCGGTCATGCGGACGTGCTTGGCGGTGTGTTGTGCGGCGATCGCGAGCTGGTGAAGCGGGTCTTCCACTACCGTGAGATCACCGGCGCCAGCCTCGACCCGATGGCGGCCTACCTGCTGATCCGCAGCATGAAGACGCTGCACCTGCGAGTCCATCAGCAGAATGAGAGCGCGTTGCGCATTGCGCGCTGGCTCGAAGCACAGCCCGCCGTGACGACAGTCAACTACCCGGGCCTCGAGTCGCATCTGCACCACGACGTGGCCGCGCGCCAGATGCGTGGGTACGGCGGCGTCCTCAGCTTCGGGCTCGAGGGCGGCTTCGCGGCGGTGAAGCGGGTGCTGCCGCGCCTGCGCCTGGCGCACCGCGCCGCCAACCTCGGCGCCGTTGAGACTATCGCGGGGCCGCCGGCGACCACAAGCCACGTCGAATGCACCGCCGAGGAGCGCGCTGCGCTGGGCATCCCCGAAGGCCTGATCCGCTACTCGGTGGGCATCGAAGATGCTGACGACCTGATCGCCGACCTCGCCCAGGCGTTCACTGTCGCGTAGGAGTAGTGCAGCGGGGCGTATTGCGGGCGACACCCAAGGCCAGACGCTTCACCCTGACCGCCGCCGCTGACCGCGGTCAGGGTGAACCGCCGACTTGTATGTAACCAGCGGTGCGCGGCCCTGTAGCGTTCCGTAGGTCATCGACCGGAGTGACTCGTGAACCGCCTGCCGCCTGAGGGCTGGCTCTCCCGGGGTGTGTCATCCGGCCGGTGACCGGCTGCGGTCTGACTCAACAGAGGCGTGATCCCCGCGGGCTCCCGAAGTCGGCATGTCGACCGTGGTCTCCTGCTCATCGAGTAAGGAGGGACGGTCATGATCATCAGAGCGCGCGGTGAAACGGTGGTCGACGTGCGCACGACCGCGACTGCGCGGGTGCGTGAGCTCTCCCGGGGCGGCCGGCGCAAGAACGACGTGTTGGATGCCTCGGCGGCGGCGAGCGTGGCCGCCGCGCACGGCGACTCCGCGCTGGTTGCCCCGGAGGACGAGACCGCCGTGTTCGCCTTGCTCGAGGAACGCCGCGCCAACCTGGCCGCCCACAGGGTCAGGCTCGTCAACCAGCTCCACGCCCTGTTGCGAGACCTTGTTCCCGGAGGAGCCCGTCCGGCACTCACGGCCCAGGCGGCAGCGGCCCTGCTGCGCGGCCTGCGACCCGTCTCGACTGCCGAGCGCTGTCGCAAGGAGCTTGCCCGTGAGCTGGTAAGGGAGATCCGCGCCGTCGACGCGCGCTTGGTCCAGATCGCCGAGCGCCTGACCGAGGCTCTTCGTGTCCGCGGTACCCGACTCCTCCAGGTGCAGGGCATCGGCCCCGTGCTTGCGGTCCGACTGATCGGGCGCACGGGGCACGCCTCGCGGTTCCCCAGCGCCGCGGCGTTCGCGAGCTACGCCGGCGTCGCTCCCATCGAGGTCTCCAGCGGCGATCGGGTCCGCCACCGACTCTCCCGCAGCGGCGACCGACAGCTCAACTGCGCACTGCATCTGGTCGCGGTCACCCAGGTGCGGATGCCACTCAGTATCGGGCGCTGCTACTACGATCGCAAGATTGCGGAGGGCAAGACCCACAAAGAGGCGATGCGCTGCCTGAAGCGGCGTATCTCAAGCCACGTCTGGCGGTTGATGCTGCTTGACGAGCGGCGCGGCGAAGAGCCGACCAGCGGTCCTTCACCGATAGCTTGGCAAACACAGAGGCACCCCGGCTTTCACCTGGAGGCTCCACTCCTTGAGAGGATGGAGCCATGAGTACATCAACGAGGTATCCAGCAGAGGTCCGGGAGCGCGCCGTGCGCATGGTCTTCGCACACGAAGCCGAGCACGCCTCCCAGTGGGCGGCGATCAGCTCGATCGCGGCCAAGCTCGGCATGATGCCCGAGACGCTGCGCAAGTGGGTGCGCCGCGCCGAAACCGACCAGGGCCTGCGGCCGGGCCTGACCACGACGGAGCGCGAGCGCCTCAAAGAGCTTGAGCGCGAGAACCGCGAGCTGCGCCGTGCCAACGAGATCCTCACATAGGTGAGGGCTGGCCTGCCGCTTCCGCCCGTGCAAACGCTTGGCAAACGAACGCAGCGCTACACCGCACCACTCCATGACACTCAATAGCATTCGGGCCCGATATCTCACGCTCCAGGAAGTTCTCAGCGGCACTGAGTGACAGTCAGCGGCAGAACAGCTGACGCCTTTGCACGGCGGAGGTCAGGGGTTCGACTGCACCACTACGACGCAGCGTCCGTGAACGGGGCGCTGGTGATGGCCAGTCAAAGGAAGGAAGGGTAGCGACTCGACTTGCGCATCGAATCTGCCGACGCGAGGAAGCCCAAGCAGATTTCGGGTGATCACCCAGCGAGGACAGCCCGAATACCCTTGCACCGAGGTCCCTTTCGGCGTCTTGAACCCAGTGTCGGCGCGCGAGAAGAAGCTCTCGATGCGTATTCCGCGCCAAGCCGAACACCGATTCCACGGGAAGGCGAACAGTGATTCCACGCCAAGGCGAACAGTTTCCTAGGCCCGGCGTGGAACCCGGAGGCCAGTAGAAGCGGCGCATGGACAGACCGCCAGACTCTCCCCGACAAGCACGACGAGGAGGGGCCGGTGGCCTACAGGAGAGTGTCCATGCGTAAGACCAGGGAGATCCTGCGGCTCAAGTTCGAGACGCAGCTCTCGCAGCGCGCCATCGCCCGTGCCGTGGGCGTCTCGAACGCCACGGTCTGGGACGTGCTGGCCCGCCTTGCGGCCGCGGGCTTGGCCTGGCCGCTGCCCGCGGGCGCGAGCGACGCCGAGCTTGAGGCGCGCCTCTACCGCGCCCACGGCGAGACCGCCCCCGACCCCCGCGAGCCCGACTGGGCGAGCGTGCACGCAGAGCTGCGCGGCAAGCACGTCACCCTGCAGCTGCTCTGGCGTGTGCAGGAGGCGGTCGAGCAGGGCGTCGGCGATGCTCGGGTCGGCGACGAGGTGATGCCACTCTGCGACCGGCAGCTGGCTCGCGACGATCGTTGCGCGCACCCCGGCGCGGTCGTCGATCACGTCCATCAGGTCGTTGGCGGCCTGCCCCTCGACCTGGGCGAGGCCCCAGTCGTCGAGCACCAGCAGCTCGACCTTGGCGAGCTTCTCCAGGGCCTTCAGGTAGCTGCCGTCGGCACGCGCCAGGGCGAGCTCGAAGACGAGCTTCGGCAGGCGCTTGTAGAGCGCCGTGTGCCCTCTTCTGAGGGCGCGATCGGCGAGCGCGCAGGCGAGGTAGGTCTTGCCCAGNNAGGAAGCCGAGCTCGGCGAGCTCCAAGAAGGCGCCGTGATCGAGCCCGCGCGCGGCGCGGAAGTCGATCTCCTCGACGGAGGCCTCGATCTTGAGCTGGGCGGCCTTCAGGCGCCGCGCCAACCTTCCCTCCTCGCGCGAGGTCCACTGGCGCTCGACGACCAGGCCGAAGCGCTCGGCGAAGGAGAGCGCCGGGTCGCCGCTCCTGGCCAGCTCGGCCGAGAAGGCCTCGGCCATGGGCCCGAGGCGCAGGTCGTAGAGGCGCTCGATCGTCTGCGTGTCGTTCATTCTTTCCGTCCTTTCGTCGTCTCTTGAGTCAGTCGTAGTAGCTGGCGCCACGCACGTTGTCGTGGCTGAGCGAGCTCGGCTCAACGGCGCCGCCATCGCTGACGGCGTCGAGGCCGCGCTCCAGGATCGAGCGCACGGAGCGGTAGGAGGTGGCGCCGATCGTAAGCGAACGCGCGCAGGCGGCCTCGAGGCGCCGAGCGCCGTACTTGCCCTCGAGGCGCAGGACCCCGAGGCAGCTGCGGTAGCCCAGCTCGGGGTGCGGCCGGGCGGCCATGATCGCCTCGCAGAGGGCGGCCGTCGCGGGCCCCGTCTTGGCCGCCCAGGAGGCGATGCGCGCAGGCGTCCAGGCGACCATCGCGCGGTGGGCGGCCGGCATGTGTGCCTCCTCGGTGGTCGCGCGCCCCTTGCGGTTGCTGCGCAGGTGCACGGCGACGCGCAGGCCCTGGTGGTAGACCTCCACGGTACGCGCGTCGAAGCGCAGCTCGACCTGCTCGCGCGCCAGATGGTAGGGCACCGAGTAGTAGTGACCGGCGAGCTCGACGTGGTAGTCGATGTGCACCCTCGCGATCTTGCGTGTGCGGTAGGCGAAGGGCTCGCTCGAAAGGGGCCGCAGGAGCGGCGCCTCGCGTTCGGCGAAGACACTTGCCCGTGACCCGGGGAGCTTGGCGAAGGGCCGTGCGTTCAGGGCCTCGAGCTGCACGGCGATCGCCACGTTCATCTCGGCGAGGCTGTAGAAGGTGCGCTTGCGCAGCACCGCACAGATCCAGCGGTAGGCGACCAGCACGCCGGTTTCGACCTTAGCCTTGTCGCGGGGCTTGCCGGCGCGCGCCGGCAGGACCGCCGTGCCGTAGTGGGCGGCGAGCTCGGCGTAGGGCGCGTAGATCTCGGCCTCGTAGCGGTCGGAGCGCGCCACGCCGGTCTTCAGGTTGTCGGGCACGACGAGCTCGGGCACGCCGCCGAAGAACTCGAAGGCGTGCACGTGGGCGGAAAGGAAGCTCTCCGTGGCCTGATCGGCGAAGGCCTCGGCGTAGGTGCAGTTGGAGCAGCCGAGCACGGCGAGGAAGAGGTAGGCATCGCGCAGCTCGCCGCTACCGGCATCCGTGTAGGGCAGCGTGTCGCCCGCCCAGTCGACGAACAGCTTCTCGCCGGCCTTGTGCTGCTGGCGCATGACGAGGTCGATGCGCCTCTGCCAGGCCCGGTAGTGCTGGCAGAAGTAGGAGTAGCCGTAGCCGTCGGGGTGGCAGGCGCGGTACTCCCTCGAGCTGCAGGGGGAATCGTTACGCAAGAGAGCCCCACGGCCGCCCAGCAGTTGACCTGAAGGCGAACAGTACGGCAACCTTAGAAATGCAAACGCGTCGCTTCGCTCCGAGGTGTTCGGCTTCGCGCGGAATCACTGTTCGGCTTGCGGCGGAACAAGTGTTCGGCTTGCGTGGAATGCGCACCTGGCCAGCGTCGAGGGGCAGGCGGCCAACGACTTGATGGACGTGATCGACGACCGCGCCGAGGTGCGCTCGACGATCGTCGCAAGCCAGCTGCCGGTCGCCGAATGGCATCACCTCGTGAGCGACCCGAGCATCGCCGACGCCCTGCTCGACCGCCTCCTACACAGGGCGGTCAGGATCGAGCTGAAGGGAGAATCGCTGCGCGAGAGAGCCCCGCGGCCGGCCCCGCAGTTGACCTGAAGGCGAACACTACGTCAACATCGCAAGAGCAAACGCGTCGCTTCGCTCCGAGGTGGTAAGCGTTCAGGTCCGCGTTA
>PKYM01000287.1 GCA_003132645.1 Actinomycetota bacterium
GGGCAAGGTCGGCAAAGGCGTAGTGCTCGACGACGCTGTAGGCGAGCAGGCCACAGAGCTCAGCGCCCATCGTCCAGGCGATCTCGCCGCGGGGCGCACGCCGGGCCGCGCCGCCACCAAGCAGCTCGTCGCAGTCGAGCAGGCGACACTCCTCGACGGTCGTGGTCTGCCGCCTGCGTCCGCTGCCCGGACCACCCATGCGTGCACCTCCGCCCAGGGGCGAGTAAGACTTACCCGTGTTCCTCAGGCCACTGGCTTTCAAGGGGGGTAGTCTCGTGAGGACGGCAGGCAAATCAAGGACCAGAATGGCTTTGACATCCGGGCCGATCTTGGGCAACTGACGGTCCGTCACGATGCCTCGGGTGTCTTTTGCGCGCCGTTTGGGCGCAGTTGCGACCCCTTTGGGACAGCCCGGATCGTCGCCCCTTGGGGCTTTTGTGCTGCACAGCGTCGTAGCGCTCGGCTGCAACTATCTGCCGATCGGCGCCAAGGGCCAGAAAATTCGCCTCATTTTCAGCAAATCGTGCGAAAAGTGGCGATGGGGAAGAGGAGCGACAACGCGTGTCGGGCCGCCGTTGTGCCGACCAGATGCAGACAAAGGCGGCAGTTCGGCTGTCGATTCGGCTCACAAGGGCGCCACTTGGCGCCCGAAAGGGCCGTTATGCTTCAGCAAATCGGGCCTTCAGTGCGCCTTGTCGGAGACGAAGATCCTGCACAGGGCACGTTTTGGTGGCCGCAAGCGAACTCGATTTCTTGAAGTATTTTGAAGTATAGGGCTCGCTGAGCCTGCCAGATCACGACTGAAAATCATGGTGTCGACAGTTCNNCTCGCCACCAGAAAACCCCTGCAATGCGCAATTTCCGTCCCGCCGCATCGACTCTCGACGCGTCCGCGCGCGGCGGAATCCCACGAGATGTCGGCTCGCTGCCGACTCTTTGCCGACACCGGCTGCCGCAATGCGGCGGAAAGAGTAGCCTGGAATCGGCCTTGGGGAGCTCTGGTTGCTCAAGCGGCCCAAGATCGGAGCCGGGCATGGACGCCGATTCATCTCGTCGGAGGCAAGCTAACGATGGAACGTGTGAGTCTGGCGCGGGCGCTGACCTGGAAGCGGCGCCCTGTGTACCATCGCATGACGGCAAGCGGCGAGCTGGTGCGCGTAGAGGCGATCGAACGCAAGGGACGCCACTACCGCTTGACGCTCGAAAACGGCCACACCTTCTTGGTCGACCGCGACCACGTTCTCTACACGCCGCCAAAGCAAGAGCAGCTGCGGCTCGGCTAGGACGCGCGTTTGACTCTCTTATGGAATCCGGAATCCGCAGTGGTGTGTCCTCCTCCGTGGATCGTGGCGAGCAAGCGGCCGTCGATTCCGTGCGGATCGGCCACTGACCCGTGATCGCCGTCCTCGGAGGGCTCGGCGCTGCGCTGATGTGGGCGACGGGCACGCTGTGCTCGGCCCGCTCCAGCCGCATCATCGGGCCCGCCTCGGTGCTAGCTTGGGTGATGCTCACCGGGCTGGCGGCAAACCTCGCCGTGGTCGCGGTCGGCCCACGGCCCGGGCCGCTCAGCGGTTCGGACCTCGCCTTGATGCTCACGGCTGGCGTCGGCAACGTCCTGGGCCTATTTCTGGCGTACTCGGCGCTGCGGCGCGGCAAGGTCGGGCTCGTCGCACCGATCCTCTCGACCGAGGGTGCCATCGCGGCGGTACTGGCGGTGGCGACCGGCGAGGCCCTCGGCGTCGCCTCGGCCTTGCTGCTCGTCGTCATGGCATCCGGAGTGGTGCTGGCCGCCGTCGCCCCAGAGGAGCTGCCCGTGCCGGGCGAGCGCACCTCGGCCCCGGTCGGGCTCGCGACGCTGGCGGCGCTCTCGTTCGGCGTCAGCCTGTTCGCGACCGGACGGCTCGGCGCTTCGCTGCCCGTTGGCTGGACCCTGCTACCCCCGCGGGTCGTCGGCGTGGTCGCAGTGACGATTCCCCTGGCGCTGACCCGCCGGCTCAGGCTCACCCGTCCGGCCGTGCCACTTGTAGTGACCGCCGGACTCGCCGAGGTGCTCGGCTTCGCGTCCTACGTCGCCGGCGCGCGCCACGGCATCGCCGTCGCCGCCGTCCTGGCGTCGCAGTTCGCTGCCATCGCGAGCGTGGCGGCATACGTGCTCTTCCGCGAGCGGCTGACCCGGCTGCAGCTCGGCGGCGTTGGGTTGATCGTGCTCGGCGTCGCGGCCCTGACGGCGATCAAGGCCAGCTAGCCCGATCCCGGAAAACTGGCGATCGAGCAGGTACGCGCGCCTGGNNTTTCGCAAGCAGTCGGTAAACGGCATACCGCGACTGGATGCTCGTTGTCGGGGTTAGAGGAGCGCGCAATCACGGGCGCCGGGTGGCCACGCGGGCCAGAATTGACCACGGGGACCCGAGGGCTCTCAGTTCTCGCGCCCAGCAAACGCCGCAATGACCTCCGCCGCCTCGGCGTCGACCTGCGGTAGCACGTGCGAGTAGCTATCAAGCGTGAAGGCCACGGTGGCATG
>PKYM01000340.1 GCA_003132645.1 Actinomycetota bacterium
CAGCGTGCGCCCGACGCGATCGTACGCGACATCGCCGGCGAGCGGGCCCAGCTCGTCAAGGCCTTCGACGACCTGCGTGGCGATCTCAGTGGGGCGATCGAGTCGGCCGGCAACCGGGCGACCGAAGTGGCGCGCCAGGCGATGCTCGTGGTCCCGGTCATGGCCGTCGCGGTGACGGCGACGGTCGGCGGCCTGGTCGGCGGGGCGCTCGCGCTGCGTCACCGTCGCCGCAAGTAGTTCCCAGCGCGCGGCGCCGGGCGGGGTGGGGCGGGCTCGCCGTTCAGGCAAGCCCGCCCCACCCCTCGAGAACCACTTCGGGGTCGGCGGCCGCGCGCCGCGCGGCCGCCGGGGCCGTGGCGTTCTCAGTCAGGCGGAAGCTGACCGTAGGTGATGCCGATGTCGACCCCGGCCTTGGTGTTCTGACGTCTCCACCACAAGGACCAGAGGATCCCTACGATCCACGCAACCACGAACGAGATCATGTTCTTGCCCGTGAGGTCGCGCGTGCTGGGGTCGATGAAGGCGAAGTAGAGCAGGACGAGGATGTAGCAGAAGTAGATCACTCCAGCGATCGTCAGCAGCGGAACACCGAGGATGTTGAAGCGNNCGGTAGGGTGACGACTCCCAGATCGTGCGCACCCTCTTGCGGAAGGGGAAGATGATCGCCGAGATGCCGGTCACGGCGAAGACCGAGACGAGCTGCATGCCCGCCGCCGCGAGACCGGTGAGCAGGGAGGAGGCCTACGTCCATTTCCTGGGAGTGCACCCCGATTACCGCCATCTTGGCCTTGGGCGCGAGCTCTACGAGCGCTTCGCCGCCCTCGTTCGCCAGCGCGGCAGAACGGTCATCGCGGCCGAGACCGGCGCCTTCAACGCGCCGTCGATCGCCTTCCATTGCCGCCTCGGGTTCACCCTCGAGCGCGGCGATGAGCTCGTGAACGGCGTCCCCGTGACCCGGGATTTCCATGGCACCGGCGAAGACGTCGTGCTGTTCTCCCTGCGACTCGAAGCGCGGGAATCCGCTGATGACGACGCCGGCGAATGATCCGCCTGGGCTCCCGCCCACGACGGTGAGGGGAGAGCGATGGCACGACCACACCTGAGCTTTCTCAGCGCGCGCGACAAGGAGTTCGTTCACGAGCAGACGGTGCGCGTGCTCGAAGAGGTCGGCATCGGGTTCAACAGTGCAAAGGCCATCGCGCTCCTCGAGGCTGCCGGTGCCCCGGTCGATCGTCAGAAACTCACCGCCCGGATCCCCCGAGGGCTGCTCTCGCGGTGTCTTGCGACGGCGCCGCGGCGCGTGATCATGGCGGCCCGCGACCCGGCTCACGATATCGTCCTGGACGACGGTGAGCCGCTCGCGTGCTGTGCAGACGGCGAAGGCTGCCTCGTCATGGACGATGTCACCGGGCAGGTACGCGACGCGACCGTGCGGGACGTGCGCGACACGATGCGTCTCTACGATGCCCTGCCCGAGATCGACTTCCTGTGGACCTCGCTTTCGACGAGCGAGCTGAACCCAGTCCTTGCGCCGCTGGCGCTCGACGCGATCGCTCTGCGGGAGTCCTCGAAGCATCTGCAGAGCGTTTCACCCAAGACCCTGCCCATGGTGCCGGCTCTGCTCGACATGCTCGAGGCGGTTGCCGGGGCGACACTGGCGGAGCGGCCGATCTACTCCCTGATCCTCTGTACGATCGCGCCCCTGCAGCACGACCCCGCGATGACCGATGCCTGCCTCGACTTGTGCCGCCACGGTGTCACCTTGTCTGTGACGCCCGCGCCCCAGATGGGCTCAACGGCGCCCATGACCGTTCTTGGGACGACCATCGTCGATATGGCCGAGCTGCTGTCCGCGGTCGTGCTCTACCAACTCGCCAAACCGGGCTGCGCGATCATCCACGGTCCGGTGCCGGGCGCCTCGGACATGCGAAGCGGCAGCTATGTGGGGTGCCCCCGAAGTCGGCCTCTTCAACCTGGCGTGTGTCGAGATGAGCCGCTTCTACGGCATCCCGACCATCGGCAGCGGCAGCACCACCGATGCCAAGGGGGTCGATTTCCAGGCGGCCGCCGAGGACACGCTGCTATGGCTCAGCGTCGCCGCGGCCGGTGCCGACGGGCTCGTCGCTACGTCGTTCATCGACGGAAGTCCGGGCTTGTTCGGGTGAGCGCCGGCCCGTCGAGGAGAGTCGGTGCCAGCCGAGGGCTGCCGGCTAGGGCGTCCCGTCCGCATCGTGGAACGCGCGTTCCATTCCGATTGACCCGAGCAACGGAATCACCTACCTTCATCATCACTCAGTTCGGTGGCCCAACCCCCGGACTTGGGCCGGGGCGCGGGGCCGGGGGGCACTCGTGCGGGAAGGACGAGAGATGTACTCAGGCGGCTACACGGGCAAGGTCCTGCGAGTCGATCTCACGCATCAGACCTTCAGCGAGGAGGAGCTTCCCGCCGAGACGGCGCGCGATTTCATCGGGGGCGCCGGCTTCACCATCAAGTACCTTTTCGACGAGGTACCCGCCGACTGCGACCCCCTGGGCCCTCTGAACAAGCTGATCTACGCCTGCGGCCCCTTCACCGGCACGCGCATACCGTGCGCCAGCCGCATGGCGGTCAACGCCAAGTCGCCGCTGACCGGAGCCGTGGGCGTCGCCATGACCGGCGGCCACTTTCCGGTCGAGCTGAAGCGCGCCGGCTACGACGTCCTGATCGTCGAAGGCGTCGCCGAGAAACCGACCTACCTGTGGATCAAGAACGGGCAGGTCCATTTTCGTAGCGCCAAAGACCTGTGGGGGCTCGCGACCTCCGACTGCCAGCAGGTCATCAAGGACGAGCTGAAAGATCAGAACATTCGCGTCTCCTGCATCGGCCCGGCCGGCGAGAAGCTCGCCCGGCTGGCCTGCATCGTCAACGAGAGGCGCGTAGCCGGCCGCAGGGGGCTGGGCGCCGTGATGGGCTCCAAGAACCTCAAGGCGATCGCCTTGAGAGGCGACCAGCAGATGGCGATCGCCGACCAGGAGGTGTTCAAGGCGGCCCGCAAGCGCATGCTCGACGCCATGAAGAACAGCCCCGTGCTCTACTCGGAGTTCGCTCACGTCGGCACCTCTGGGAACGTCGATAACTGCACGGCGCTGGGCATCTTCCCGGCCAAGAACTGGACCGCCACCGGCGCCTACGACTACCCGGAGAAGATCGGCATGGACGCCGTGGCCACGCGCGGCGTAGGCCGCACCGCCTGCGCGGAGTGCCCCGTGGCCTGCAGCCAGATGCGCCTGGCCCAAACGGCGCCGTACACCGGCATCATGACCGAGGGCCCCGAGTACGAGACGCTTTACTCGTTCGGCGGCGTGACCGGCGTCGACAACCCCGACGCCATCATCGCCGCCGACCGCGCCGCCGACGAGTTCGGTCTCGACAGCATGTCTACCGGCGTGACCATCGCCTTCGCCATGGAGCTCTTCGAGCGCGGCATTCTCACGACCGACGACACCGACGGTCTGGACCTCAGGTTCGGCAACCACGAGGCCATGGTCAAGCTCGTGGGCATGATGGGCGAACGCGAGGGCCTGGGCGACCTCCTGGCCGACGGCGTGAAGCTGGCGGCCGAGAAGATCGGCAAGGGCTCCGAGAAGTACGCTCTGCACGTGAAGGGTCTCGAGCTGCCCGCCTACGACGTGCGCGGGGCCAAGGCCCACGGGCTGGGCTACGCCACCTCCTATACGGGCGCCGACCACAACAAGGGCTATGCGATCCAGGAGATCTTCGGGTTGCCGTTCCCCTACCCCGTCGACAGGTTCGCAGTCGAGGGCAAGGGCGCGCTGACCATGTGGAACCAGGACGCGCGCACCGCCGTGGGCGACTGCCCGACCATGTGTATCTTCATGCTGGACACGTCGGTGGCGCCCTTCCTGTTCGAGAACACGGCCGACCTCATGCGGGGTACCACCGGCCTCGACTTGAGCCCTGACGACGTCCAGTGCGTGGGCGAGCGCGTCAACAACCTGGCCAAGGTCTTCAACACGCTGGCCGGCCTCACCCGGGCCGACGACGACCTGCCCGAACGCGTCAAGACCGAGCCCATCCCCGAGGGGCCGGCCAAGGGACAGCGCCTCACGCAAGCCGACCTCGACCAGATGCTCGACGAGTACTACGAGGCTCGAGGCTGGACTCCCGACGGCGTGCCGACCCGCGCCAAGCTCGAAGAGCTCAGGCTGGGCGTCGCGGCCGACAAGCTCGGGCTCGTCTAACCGCGCCGCCGCCGAACCGTCGTCGCCATGACCGCCATGATGACCGTGAAGGTCCGTAGCATCGGTCCCCTGAAGGCGCTCTTTGGGCGAGGCCTCCTCGAGGTCGCGCTGCCGCAGGGCGGCACGGTGGCCGAGCTCATGGAGTCGGTGGCGGCGACCTGCGGCGAGCAGGGCGCCCGCTACTTCGCACAGCAGACCGATGCGGCTGGGTTCTCCCTGCTGCGTGTCATGGTGAACGGTCGCGACATCGCCGTCCTCGGCGGTAGGCAGACGGTCCTCGACGACGGCGACGAGGTGCTCATGCTCACGCCGGTCGCCGGCGGATAAGCGGAAAGGCACCGAGGCCAGGAGGCCCCAACAATGAAGAAGATCGACTTCGAGAACCACTTCATCACTCAGGATTGGGTCGACGCGCTCACCGCGAACGAGGGCTACCCGCGCCTGGTCAGCGACGCGGCGACCGGCAAGCTGCGCCTCTACTACCAGGCCGACGCATTCGAGCCGTTCGGCGTCATGCCGAAGCTGCTCGATCTGGGCGCCGGCCGCCTCGCCGAGATGGACGCGGTAGGGATCGACTTCGCCATCCTGTCGCTCACCGCTCCGGGCTGCGAGCAGCTCGATGCCGCCGTCGGGCCGCGCGTCGCCGCGTCGAGCAACGACGCAGTCGCCGCGGCCGTCGACAGCTACCCGGAGCGCTTCGCGGGTTATGCCGCCCTGTATCCCAAAGACGTCGACGGCGCGGTCAAGGAGCTCGAACGCAGCGTCAAGGACCTCGGGCTCAAGGGCTGGAAGACGCACTCCAACTTCGGCGACTCGTTCCTGGACGAGCGCCGGTACTGGCCGATCCTGGCCAAGGCCGAGGAGCTCGGCGTGCCGGTCTATCTGCATCCGGCGGCGCCCATGATCCCGGAGCTAAGGACCTACGGCCTCGCGCTGGCCGGGGCGGCCTTCGGGTTCGGCATCGAGACAGCCACCGCCATGGTCCGCCTCATCCTGTCGGGCGCCCTGGACTCGTTCCCGCGGCTTCAGGTGATCCTGGGCCACTACGGCGAGGCGCTTCCGTTCATCTTGCAGCGTATCGACCATCCCTTCGTGCGGCCTTACATCAAAGCCGATGGCGCGGCGGTCCCAGACCTCAAACACCCGCCGAGTCACTACCTGCGTCACAATCTGTGGGTCTCGACGAGCGGCAACTACCTGCCGGCCGCCTTCCACTGCACGCGCGAGGCGCTCGGTATGGAGAGGATCGTCCTGGGCACGGACCACCCCTACGAGTTCATGCACGAATGCATGGACTTCCTCGCAGGACTGTCGCTGACCGAACAGGAACAGGCCCAGCTCTACACCACGAACGGCGCCGCCCTGGGCATCGAGATCTAGGGGGCGCAGGGTGCAGAAGGCCGCGACGACGACACGTCGAGGTTCCGCTGTGCGAAACCTGGTTCCGAGTTGCTTGACAGGCCCCGGACCGCTTATAAGATGCCCGTATCGCGGTGAAGCGTGTCCGCATGGCGGGAAACTATCGGCGCTCTTGCCGAGGGGGGTGGCCCGAACAAACGAATTGAGCGCGTGAGGGGCCGAAGAGACCGCGCTGGCAGATAGCTCGCTTCCATCCAGACGGCCACATCGGCTGAGTCCGAGTCCAGTCAGACCCACAGGGGGGGTCGCGCAGCACAGGGGAGGATTCGCACACAGAACCTCCGGTTGTGCGGCCACGGCAAGGAGGCGGCATGGCTTCAGAGGACAACAGGTCGACGCACTCGCCCGAAGACAAGGAATCTCACCTCACCAGTCCGATGACCCGACGACGGTTTCTCGAGGTGGCGGGCATCACCGGGGCGGCGCTCGGCGTCGGCGGCGGCTTGGGCGGCGTCCTGTCCGCCTGCGGCAGCGGCGGCTCCAGCTCGTCCAGCGCCCGCGCCATCAAGATCGGCATGGTCTCGCCGGTCACGGGCCCGCTGGCCGCGTTCGGCGAGGCCGACAGCTACTGCGTCACGCGCTGGAAAGAGGCCGTCAAGGGCGGCATCAAGACCGCCGACGGCGTCACCCACCCGGTCCAGATCATCGTCAGGGACTCCCAGTCAGACTCTAACCGCGCCGCTACCGTGGCGGGCGACCTGATCACCAACGACGGCATCGACATCATGATGGTGACCTCGACCTCGGATACCGTCGTGCCGGTGGCCGATCAGGCCGAAGCGCTGGGCGTGCCCTGCGTATCCAGCGACAGCCCGTGGCAGCCGTTCTACTTTGGCCGCGGGGCCACGCCGGCCAAGCCGTTCAAGTGGACCTACCACGCGTTCTGGGGCATCGAGACCAACGCCGGCTTCCAGCTCGACTTGTGGAAGAAGATCAAGACGAACAAGACCATCGGTGCCATGTGGCCAAACGACGCCGACGGCCTGGCGCTGTCCAACGCGAAGACCGGGCAGCCGGCGGCGTGGCGCCCGGCGGGCTACAAGATCGTCGATGGCGGCCGCTACCCGGATGGCGCCCAGGACTTCACGACGGAGATCACGAAGTTCAAGAGCGGCCACTGCGATATCGCCTCCGGCGTGATGATCCCGCCAGACTTCGTCAACTACTGGAAGCAGGTCCAGCAACAGGGCTACCAGCCGGTCTTCTGCACCATGTCGAAGGCGCTGCTCTTCCCGTCCGAGCTCGAGGCCATGGGCAGCATCGGCTACGATCTCACGGCCGAGGTCTGGTGGCATCCGACCTTCCCGTTCAAGTCGTCGCTCACAGGTGAGAGCTGCCAGCAGTTCGCCGACGCCTGGACCAAGGCGACCAGCAAGCAGTGGACGCAACCGCTGATGCACTACCTCGTGTTCGAGATCGTGGCCGATGCCCTCAAGCGGACGACCAACGTCGATTCCAAAGAGGCGATCGTCGCTGCGGTCAAGGCCACCAACCTCGACACCCTCGCCGGTCACATCAACTTCACCGCCGGCGGTGCGGCCAATCCTGTGCCCAACGTCGCCACCACCCCGCTCGCCGGCGGCCAGTGGGTGAAGGGTACGACGTACCCGTTCGACCTCGTGATCGTGTCGAATGGGGTGGCTCCCACCGCCACGATCCAAGCGGACGTCAAGCCGCTGACGTGGTCGTAAGGCCCGAGGGGAGCCTGAGTTCGAAGCCGGCGAGCCCCGTCCATACCAGGGCCTGCTAGCTGGATCGGCCTTCCCAGGCGACCGGCGCCGGCGGCGAGGCAGTCTGCCTCGCCGCCGGCGCCGGTCTGTTCTGGTGCACCGAAAGGGGCAAGAACGTGGACCGAGACCGTATGTCCTCGCACGAACGCTGGGAAGCGCTCGTGCGAGGCGACGAGCTCGACCGGGTCCCCTGTCTTCAGTTCATCCTCGGCCATACTGCCGTGGTGAGCGGGCGCCCGATCGCCAACATCTACGACGACGCCCGGTCGAGCATCGGCTGTCAACGCGATGCCATGGAGATGTACGGCTACGATGGGCTCGTTTTGCACGGGTGGGCCAATGCGGGAGGGGCCGAGTTCGGCGGGGAGGTCGAGTACCCGTACCGCCAGTACACCGGCGCTCCCATGATGAAGCAGAACCCCGTGCGAAGTGAGCAGGAGGCATGGGACCTGAGCGTGCCCGACGACATCGCGTGCGTCGGCACGATTCCGGTCGGCCTCGCATTCTCGCGGCTCCAGCACGACCTTGGCATGCCCTGTACGGTGCAGGTGGGCTCTCCTCTGACATGGGCCGGCTCCGTCTGTGGCGAAGAGCGGCTCATGGTCTGGCTCATCAAGAAGCCGGATCTCGTCCACCACGTCCTGCGGGTGATCACGGACTTCATCCTCCGGAAGGCGGAGCTCTGGGTAAGGGAATTCGGCCCCGAGAAGATCATGGCTTTTGATCTCTGTATCGAGACGAACAGGCTCTACTCGCCCAAGCAGTTCGAGACCTTCTCGTTTCCCTACCTCAAGGAGATTCACGAGAAGGTTTCCAACATGGGCGTCGCCATCTTCCTCAGCCACATCTGTGGTGAGCAGAACAGGAACCTCCCCTACTGGGCGCAGCTCAGCTATGGGAAGCGGGGCATGGTGAGCGTCGGATGCGAGATCGCCCTGAGCACCGCGAGCGCGACCTTTCCCGGCAACGTCATCATGGGCAACGTCGACCCGGTCACCATTCAGGAAGGCACGCCCGAAGAGGTGCTGGAGCTGTGCAGGGCCTGCGTCGCCGAGGGCAAGGACCACCCGGGTGGCTACGCCCTCATGTCCGGGTGCGAGGTTCCTCCGCAGGCGCCTCCGGTCAATGTGTTCCAGATGGTCAAAGCGTGCCGCGAGTACGGTCGGTACTAGCGGCGCACGAGGGGAGGCGCGACGATGGCGGATGAGCAGGCGATCCTTGGCCGTCTGAAGAAGGCCGTCGAGGACGGCGACGATGAGGCGGCCAGCGGGGCGGCCAACGACGCCGTCGCCGCGGGCATGGATGCGCAGAGAGCCATCCTGGAGGGGCTCGTGCCGGGCATGGCCGAGCTCGGTCGTCAGTATGAGGCAGAGGAGTGTTACGTGCCCGAGCTCATGGTGGGCGCTGAGGCCCTGTATGCGGGCTTGGGCATCCTCCAGCCTCTGGTCTCCCTCTCCGCCGAGGAGAGCCGGGGCAAGGGCGTGGTCGTCATCGGGGCCGTGCAGGGTGACGTCCACGACATCGGCAAGAACCTGGTAAAGATGATGCTCGAGGTCGCCGGCTTCGACGTCCACGACCTCGGACGCGACGTGGACATGGAGAAGTTCCTTGAGGAGTCTCAGCGACTCGACGCCGACCTGTTGTGCCTGTCGGCGCTCATGACGACCACCATGATGGCCATCAAGGACTTCCTGCCCACATTCAACACCGAGCTGCCGCGCACCAAGATCCTCGTCGGCGGCGCGCCGCTTTCTCAGCATCTCGCCGACGAATGGGGCGCCGACGGCTACGGTGAGAACGCGATGGAGGCGGCGCGAGTGGCACAAAGACTGCTGGGCCTTACCGTCTGAGGGCGGACGTTCCAGGATCGATCACCCACAGGAGGCTGTGACCCATGTGGTCCGAGACTTTGACAAGCGCAGAGCGGATGGCAGCGGTCGTGAAGGGTGAGAAGCCCGATCGCGTGCCGGTGATCCCCTTCGTCTTCGGACACACTGCCCTGGTGTGCGGGCAGCCGCTCGCTCGCGTCTACGATGACGCCGCCGAAAGCTTCAGATGCCAGGTCCTCTGCCAGGAGATGTACGGGTACGACGGGGGCCCGCTCTACGCCTACGCCTCCGCGGGGGGCTGGGAGTTCGGCGGCGAGGTCGAGTTCCCCTACAAGAAGTACTCGGGCGCTCCCGTGGTCTCGCGTCACCCGGTGCGCAGCGAAGCGGACGCCCTCAATCTGAAGGTCCCGGACCACGTCAGCACGGCGGGCGCCCTGCCCATCGCCCTCGAGCTGTCGCGCCGCCAGGCCGAGCACGGCATGCCCGTCACCTTGCAGATCGGCTCTCCCTTCACCTGGGCCGGATCGGTCATCGGTGAAGATCTCATGATGACGTGGATGCTCAAGAAGCCCGAAGTGGTGCATCACGTGCTCGACAAAGTGTCCGAGTTCGCCGTCAGGGTGGCGGAACACTACGCGGGAGAGTTCGGCGCCGAGAACCTCACCGCTTTTCATGGCGCGGCCACGGAGTCCAACAAGCTGATCTCCCCCAAGCAGTTCGAGACCTTCGTGCTGCCTTACTATCAAAGGATCAACAAGCGAGTGATCGACCTGGGAGTCTCGTCGTTTTTCATCCACATCTGCGGTGAGCAGAACAGGAACCTCGAGTATTGGCAACGGGTGCCGCTGCCCGAGCGCTCGATCCTGAGTTTCGGTCGAGAAGTGTCCCTGCAGACGGCGATGGACATGTTTCCCGACCAGATCATCGCCGGGAACGTAGATCCGGCGCTGATCCAGGAGGGCCGGCCGGAGGACGTGCTCGAGCAGGCGCGAGAGCGTATCGAGACGGCCAAATACCACAAGGGCGGCTACGTGCTCATGGCCGGTTGCGACGTGCCGCCCCTCGCGCCGCCCGTCAACGTGTTCCAGCTGGTGAAGGCCGCCCGTGAGTTCGGGCGCTACTGAGAGCAGAAGGCGGCGGGGGCGAGGCGGAACGCCTCGCCCCCGCCGCCTCCCCCGTCTCGGCCACCCTGCGCGTTCCGCCGTCTGCGCGGGTGCCGGTCAGGCGCGGCCAAGGAAGTCGAGCGCGGCTCGGCTGAAGAGGTCAGGTTCGACCATGTGGCAGAGGTGACCACCGTCCGGCACAGTGACCACCTCGCAGCCGGGGATGAGCGCGGCGGTCTCGCGCGACGGGCGCCCCGTCATGTGGTCGGCGCCGCCGATGACCACCATCGTCGGGCAGGCGATCGAACCGACGCGGTCACGCAGGTCGAGGTCTCTGAGGATGCCGCCGCGGGCCAGCACCGACTGGTGGTCGGCCCACGCCGCGCCGCGCACGAAGACCTCCTTGGCCCACCGCGGGTCGTGACGCTCGCAGACGTCGCCTACGTGGAGGCGGGCGAAGAGGGCCTGCGGCATGTACGGCTGCAGGCGCAGCACCTGTCGGGTGCGCATCGGCAGCTCGAACTTGGCGCAGGTCGAGATGAGGATCAGCCGGTCCACCATGTCCGGGTTGGCGAGCACGAAGGTCTGTGCCACGGCGCCGCCGAACGACTCGCCGATGACGTGGGTCTTGGCGACGCCGAGCTCGTCGAGCACCGACTTGAGGTCGGCTGCGAGGTACTCGATCGTGTAGGGTTCGCCGGCCGCCTGGGCCTCGGCGAGCAGCGGCAGGTAGTAGACGATCACGCGGTGACGCGGCGTAAGCTGCGGCGTGATGTCGGCGAAGAACTCGGTGAGCCCGTCGAGGCCCGGGATGATGACGACCGGCGAGCCCTCGCCGAACTCCTTGTAGCGAAACGGGCGCACCATCTCCTGGCGACGGTTGAGCAGCCTTCCCAGACGCATGCCGAGATCACTCATGTCGACTCCTTTCAGCCCATCGTGCAAACCGGAGTACGGGTCGCGCCGGCGACGGCGGTGCGAACCCCTTTACCAACCATGCGAAGCCTACAACCGCGAGGAGGTTGACGCGTGTTTACCAAGATCCTGAAGCCGGAGATCATGCGGACGCTGCTGCCCGAGGGGTTCCCGGCCGACAAGCTGAGTCAGTCCCAGTACGAGATGGTGACCGAGACGGACGTCTTCGTCACCATGCGCGACGGCGTCAGGGTGGCCGTCGACATCTTCCGACCCGACGGTCCGGGCGAGTTCCCGGTGATCTATGCCACCAGTGCCTACCAGAAGGATCTGGCCTACCTGCCACAAGTGCCGGCCTTCCACTTTCGCGAGACCAACGACATAGAGTGGTTCGTCTCGCGAGGCTACGTCTACGTGCACCAGGACATCCGCGGCAGCGGCAAGTCGGTCGACGGCGAGTGGCAGTTCTTCAGCCGCGAGGAGCAGAACGACTTCTACGACGTGATCGAGTGGGCCGCCGCACAGCGCTGGTCCAACGGCAACGTAGGCATGATCGGTGAGTCGTATCTGGCCTGGGTACAGTGGTTCGCCGCGGCGCAGCAGCCGCCGCACCTCAAGTGCATCGCACCCTACGATGGCGGGGCCGACATGTACCGCGACGTGGCCTACCACGGCGGCATCATGTCGGTCGGCTTTCCGACGGCCTGGCACATGTGGGAGATCCGCGCGAACTACCGGCTGGGCAGGCCCGGCCCCGATTCCGACCAGGGTCGCTGGGACCTGCCCTGGAATGTCATCAACCACCCCACCTGCGACGACTTCTGGCAGTATCGCCGGGCCGACTTCGCGAAGATCCAGTGTCCGGTGCTCAGCATCGGCATGCTGCACAAGGTCGGCATCCACCTGCGCGGCAACGTTCGTGGCTACGAAGAGCTGGACACGCCCAAGAAGCTGGTCCTCTGTCACGGCGATTTCGAGGGCGACGAGATGGCCATCTTCAACTCGCCCGAGATGCGGCTGCTGCTCCTGCGCTGGTACGACCACTGGCTCAAAGGCAACGACACCGGCGCCATGGGCGAAGACCCGGTGACCGTGTTCGTGCGGGGCAAGGAGGTCTACCGGCCCGAGAAGGACTGGCCGCTGCCGCAGACGGAGTACCGTGACCTGTACCTCACGCCGGGGCCCAGCGGCGGCGTGGAGTCGTTGAACGACGGCGGCCTGTCGTGGCAGGCGCCGACGGCCGCTGAGAGCTCGACGAGCTACTCCTACCCAGACCCCGACTGGTCGCACTTCTCGGGCATAGGCACCGCGGTCATGGAAAACGGCGTGCCGAACCCGGTGCGCAGGATCCTCACCTTCGCCACCGATCCGCTGCCCGAGGACCTGGAGGTCATCGGCAGCATGGTCCTGGTGCTCTACGCCTCGTCCGATCAGACCGACACCGACTTCTTCATGCGGCTCACCGATCAGCTGCCCGACGCCGAGCAGATCCCCGGCATGCCGCCGCGCGGACTGATGCTCACGCGAGGCTGGCTCAAGGCCTCGCACGCCGTCACCAAAAGCGAGCAGCTGAGCAAGCCGCATCGCCCTTACTACCTGCACGACCAGCCGCGGCCCATCGAGCCCGGCGCGATCTACAGGTTCGAGATCGAAGTGTGGGCCACGTCGTGCTGCTTCCGTGCGGGCCATCGTCTGCGCATCGACCTCGCCTGCTACGACTCGAATGCCTTCGACTTCGGCGGCCACTACTACGGCCTGAAGGTCGGCACCGACACGATCTACCACGACGCGCAGCACCCGTCGCACATCGTTTTGCCGGTGATCCCCGCCTAGAAGGAGCGCTCCATGTTCTCCAAGACGCTGGCGCCCGAGATCATGCAGACCATGCTGCCGCGCGACTTTCCGGCCGACAGGCTGAGTCAGCCGCGGTACGCGATGAGGGTCGAAAAAGACGTGATGATCCCCATGCGCGACGGGGTCCTGATAGCGGCCAACATTTACCGTCCCGACGCGCCCGGCGTGTTTCCCGCGCTGCACGCCGCCGACTCCTACCAGAAGGACATGGTCGATCTCGTGCCGACGCTGCCCATGTTCCACTGCGTCGAGGTCAACGATATCGAATGGTTCGTCTCACGAGGCTATGTGTTCGTGCACACCGACTCGCGCGGTACAGGCCATTCGCTGCAGGGGCAGTGGCAGTTCTGGAGCGCCGAAGAGCAGACCGACCTCTACGACATGATCGAGTGGATCGCCGACCAGGACTTCTGCAGCGGCAAGGTCGGCATGCTCGGCGAGTCGCTGCTTGCCTGGGTGCAGTGGTTCGCCGCCTGCCAGCAGCCGCCGCACCTGACCTGCATCCTGCCCTGGGATGCCGGCGCCGACATGTACCGCGACGTGGCCTGGCACGGCGGCATGATGTCGGTCGGGTTTCCCACCGCCTGGCACATGTGGGAGATCCGCGGGCATTACCGGCTGGGCGTACCGGCGCGCTTCGACAGCGCGCCTGAGAACCCCGACATGGGCCGTTGGGACCTCGTCTGGAACGTCATGAACCACCCCACCTACGACGAGTTCTGGAAGCTGCGCAACCCCGATTTCGCCAGGATCAAGGTGCCGGTCTTCACTGTCGGGGCGCTCCACAAGGTGGGCCTGCACCTGCGCGGCGTGGTGCGCGCTTACGAAGAGCTCGCCACACCCAAGAAGATGATGCTCGTCCACGGCGATCTCGACGGCGACGAGATGGCGATCTACAACTCGCCGGAGATGCGCCTGCTCATGCTGCGCTGGTACGACCACTGGCTCAAGGGCAACGACACGGGCTTCATGGACGAGGCGCCGGTCACGGTCTTCGTGCGCGGCGCCGGCGTCTACCGCCGCGAGGCCGACTGGCCGATCCCGCGCACCGACTACCGCAGGCTGTACCTTCACCCCGGCCCCAGCGGGGCGGTCGAGTCGTTGAACGACGGCACGCTTTCCTGGGAGCCGCCGAGCGCCGCCGCGAGCTCCTTCACGTACTCCTACCCCGACCCGGACTGGACTCATTTCTCGGGCGGGGGCACGGCCGCCATCGACGACGGCATCGTGCACGCCACGCGGCGCATACCGACCTTCGTCAGTGCGCCGCTACCCGAAGACCTCGAGGTCTCCGGCAACATCGTGCTCGTGCTCTACGCCTCGTCGGATCAGACCAACACTGACTTCTTCTGCCGCCTGGTCGACCAGGCGCCCGACGGCGAGCAGGCGCCGGGCATGCCGCCCAAGGGCCACATCCTCACGCGCGGCTGGCTCAAGGCGTCGCACGCCGCCACAAAGAGCGAGGAGCTGAGCAAGCCCTACCGTCCCTACTACCTGCACGATCGCCCGCGCCACATAGAGCCCGGCCGAATCCAGCGCTTCGAGATCGAGGTGTGGCCGA
The DNA here is from genome assembly GCA_003132645.1 of Actinomycetota bacterium. Classification (GTDB taxonomy): domain Bacteria; phylum Actinomycetota; class Thermoleophilia; order UBA2241; family UBA2241; genus Bog-752. The sequence goes on from PKYM01000340.1 coordinate 14,654, forward strand.
CCTGCAACGTCTTCAAGAAGGGCCACCGCATCCGCGTCGACATCGCCTGCGGTGACTCCCCGGCGCTCGACTTCGGCGGCCACTACTACGGCGTCAAGGTCGGCTCCGATACCTACTATCACGAGAAGGATCACCCGTCGCACCTCGTGCTGCCGGTGATCCCCGCGGTCTTAAGCGACGCGGTCATGAGCGACACGGCAACACGAGTCTGAGGGGGAAGCGATGCACTCGTCACAAGCCGGCGGCGCCGTGCGGCTGGCCGCGCGTCCCGAGCCGGTCGAGATCGACCTTGCGAGGACGGCGGTCGTCGTGGTCGACATGCAGAACGCCTTCATGTCGCCGGGCGGGCTGTTCGACAAGTCGGACCTGCCCATCGCGGGTGCCCAAGCCGTCGTTGCGCCGGCGCGGCGCCTGCTCGACGGTGCGCGGCGGGGCGGCCTGAAGGTCGTCTATGTGAAGATGAGCTACAACGCGGACCTGTCGAACGCCGGCGGGCCGGACTCCCCGAACTGGCACAAGGAGACCGGCATGGTGCTCATGAGAAAGCATCCAGAGGACTGGGGCAAGTACATCACCGAGGGCACCTGGGACGAGCAGGTGGTCGACCAGCTCGCGCCCCTGGCCGGCGAACCCGTGGTGCGCAAACAGCGCTACAGCGGCTTTGCCGGCACGAGTCTCGACCACGTGCTCAAGACGCTCGGCGTCAAGTACGTCCTCTACATCGGAGGCGCCACCAATATCTGCGTGGAGACGACCCTCATGGACGGCTTCTTCCTCGACTACTGGCCCATCCTCGTCGAAGACGCCTGCTTTTCACAATGCCCGCCGGTAGCGGTCGAGGGCGCGATCTGGAATGTCGAGAACCTGTTCGGCTGGGTGAGCACGATCGATGACGTGCTGGCCGCCGTGGCTGGACCGTGAGTCCGCAAGCGCTCGATCTCGTGATCATCGGCAACGGCGCCGCGGCGGCCGAAGCGGCGCTCGCCGCCCGGGCCGCGGGCTACCGCGGTGAGCTCGATCTCTTTGCCGACAACCCGCACCCCCCGTACAATCCCATGCTGGGTCCGTACTACGTTTCAGGGGCGATTCCGCTACGCCACTGTTTTCCGTTCGGAGGACTCGAGTTCTACGACCGCAGCCGCATCCGGGTGCACCTCGACGAGAAGGTGGTCAGGCTCGCGCCTTCGGAGAAGCGCCTGACCACCGACGGGGGCGCCGAGTACGCGTACGGCACGTGTCTGGTGGCTTCCGGCGCGCAGACGGCGTTCCCACCTATCCCCGGGCTCGACTCGCCCGGCGTGTACGGGCTGCGCTCCTGCGACGACGCCGTCCGGCTGAAAGAAGCTGTAGCTCTGGCCACCGCGCGGGCCACGCGGGAGGGCAGCCGGCCGCGTGCCCTGGTCCTGGGGGCCTCGTTCGCCGGTCTCAAGGTCGCCGACGCTCTTCACCTGGCCGGGATGGATGTGTGCATCGTGGAAAAGGAGCCCTCGGTGCTGCCGCTTTCGGTCCACCCGGACTGCGGCCCCCTGATCGAGCACCATGTTCGCGAGCAGGGCCACGAGTTGAGGCTGGGGGTGACGATCGACACGATCGAGGTCGAGGACGGCCGGCTTGTCGCCCGTCTGGGCGATGCCGTTTCGCGGGACGGTGCAGGCGATGCGTCGGCGCCGTCCGTCGGACAGGCAGACCTGCTGGTCGTCTGCACCGGGGCTCGGGCGAATCTCGCCTTCCTTGCGGGAAGCGAGGTAGACGCCGAAGCGGGCCTCATCGTCGACGAGCACCTGATGACGAGCGTCCCCGGTCTCTATGCCGCGGGGGACGTGGCGCAGGCAATCGATCCTCTGAGTGGCTCACATCAGGTGGTGGCCCTGTGGGCCAACGCCCGCCGGCAGGGTCGCACGGCGGGCCGCAACCTGGCCGGCCTGCACGCCGAGGACCCGGGGTGCGTCTCCTGCAACATCCAGAAGGTCGGAGACCTGCTGTTCGCCAGCGCGGGTTCCATGCAGGAGTACGATAGATTGGACGTGCGGCCCGAGAGCGGCGGCCTGACGGCCTGGGCCTATCGGGACGGTCGCCTGGCGGGCTTCAACCTGCTCGGCGACGCGTCTCCCGCCGGCCCGCTGGCTTGCGCTCTCGCGCGAGGGCGCAGCGTCAACATGGCCGAGGCGGCTTCGGCCGCGGGATGGGCGAGAAGGATCGCATGGATGAGCTCGAACGCAGGCTGAGAGCAAAGATCCCGGGGCAGGACACCGGGATCGAAGTGCGCAAGTCGATCTGCGCGATCTGCGACCCGACCACGCAATGCGGCCTCGACCTCTCCGTGCGCGACGGCCGCATCATCAAGGTGGAGGGGTCGCAGGAGAACCCGCACAACGCCGGTACGCTGTGCTCCAAGGGTGCAGCCACCCGCCAATACGTCTACCACGAGGACCGGCTGCGCACGCCGCTCAAGCGAATCGGGCCACGCGGCTCCGGCGAGTTCGCCGCGATCTCCTGGGACGAAGCGCTGGACACCGTCGTCGCCAACCTGCGGCGGCTGGGTGCCGAGAGCGGACCCGAGTCTGTCGTGTTCTACGTCGGCTATCCCAAGCAGCCCCGTCCGTTCGTGCAGCGGCTGGCCCTTCAGTTCGGGTCGCCGAACTTCTGCACCGAGTCCAGCACGTGCTTCACGGCGACAGCCATGGCCTTCAAGCTGGTCTACGGCCAGATGGCCGGGCCCGACTTGGCCAGGGCACGCTGCCTGCTGGTCTGGAGCGCCAACCCGTTCTACTCCAATACCACCGCGGCTCGCCACCTGTTCGATGCGATCGATCGCGGCATGAAGCTGATCGCGGTCGACCCGCGCCTCACGCCGCTCGCGTCTCGCGCCGACATCCATCTGCAGCTCAAGCCGGGCACCGACGGCGCGCTGGCGCTGGGCATGGCCCACGTGATCATCGCCGAGGACCTCTACGACCGCGAGTTCGTGGCTGCCCACACGCACGGTTTCGCCGAGTTTCGCGACTACGTGGCCGGGTTCGATCCCGCGCGCGCAGCGCAGATCACCGGGGTGCCGGCCGAGAAGATCCGGGCGGCCGCCAGGCTGTATGCGACTGCCAAGCCCGCCGCGCTCATGCCCAGCGCGGCTCCCGTCGGCCACAACACGAACGGCGTGCAGAACTACCGGGCCGTGTTCTCACTGATCGGGCTGACCGGCAACTTCGACGTGAGCGGCGGCAACATGGTCGCGCCCTTCAGCTGGCTCGAGATCAGCGGCGCCGGATTCACGACGAGGCAGCATGAGTTCGAGATGCCCAAGGGCTGGGCAGACCTGCCACCCCGAGTCGGGGCCGCTCGATTCCCCGTGTGGGCTGAGCTCGTGGACCAGGCTCAGGCGATGGATCTGCCCCGGCAGATACGCAGCGCCGATCCCTACCCTCTGCGGGGGCTCATGGCCTTCGGACTCAATCACCGGATGTTTCCCGGGTCTGCCGGCTTTCTCGAGGCCATCCGGGATCTCGAGTTCATCTGCGACGTCGACCTGTTCGCCACCGACTCCGCCCGCTACGCCGACATCGTGCTGCCGGCCTGCAGCTCTGTGGAGCGCAGCGAGCTGCGCTGTTACCCGGAGAAGTACGTCGCTCTCTCGCAGCCGGCGATCGCCCCACTTGGAGAGTCTCGCTCAGACACCGACATCGTCTTCGAGCTGGCGCGCCGGCTGGAGCTGGACGACCCACTGCTCAACCCGTCCCCCGGCGGCGTCGTCGAGCCGGACGCCGCGTTCGAGGCCGCCATGGACTGGATCCTCGAGCCCAGCGGTATGACCGTGGCGCAGCTCAAGCAACACCCAGGCGGGATGCCGGTGGCCGATCCGCTCCCCAACCCGGAACGCAAGTACCGCGCCGCCGGCTTTCCTACCCCGACCGGAAAGATGGAGTTCGCCTCATCGCTGCTCGCCAAGCACGGTGCTGTGCTGACGATCGATGCGCTGCCGACCTATCGACCGCCGAGACACAGCCTCGAAGCGTCTCCCGGACTGGCCGCCGACTATCCCTTCATCTTGAACACGGGGTCGCGCTTGCCGATGTTCGTGCATTCGCGTACCTATCGGCTTGCCTGGACACGCAGCCTGAGGCCAAGGCCTGCCGCCGATCTCAACCCGGCCGACGCCGCGCGCCTGGGGATCCGCCACGGCGACGAGATCGAACTGGCCACGCCGTCAGGCGCCATCCGCGTGCTTGCCAATCTGACGGAACTCGGGCAACCCGGCGTCGTCCACATGTACCACGGCCACGCCGAAGCCGACGTGAACCTTCTTTTCGACCCTGACTACCTCGACCCGATCTCCGGGTTTCCAGGCTTCAAGGCGCTCCTGTGCAGCGTGCGGAGGGTCGAGCGGCCGCCCCTGGAGGAGGGGCCACGAGACGCCGACCTCGCGCGCGCCAGCGGCGAGGCGGACCGATGAGCCATTCATTCCACCTCGACGTCGACCGCTGCACCGGATGCTTCGCCTGCGCCGTCGCCTGCATGGACCAGAACGACCTCGAGACCGGTGACGAGCCGACCGCCTGGCGTCAGGTGTTCACCGTCGAGACGGGGACCTTCCCCGACGCCCACCTGCGTTACGTGTCGCTCGCCTGCATGCACTGCGAGGACGCTCCCTGCCTGCTGGCCTGCCCCACAGGGGCCATCCACCGCGAGGCCGGCACGCAGGTCGTCGGGATCGACGCCGACCTCTGCATCGGCTGCCACAGCTGTTCCATCGCCTGCCCCTTTGGTGTGCCGCGCTTCGGGGCCGACGGCAAGATGCAGAAGTGCGATCTGTGCAGCGAGCGGCTCACGTACGGCCTCGAGCCCGCCTGTGTGCGGGTCTGCCCGACGCGGGCGCTGCGGCAGGGAAGCCCCAACGAGCTCAGCCAGAGCGTCGAGCGACGCGTCGCCGAAAGACTCGCGGGCGAGTCCTAGCCGCGGGCGTCAGTAGCCGGCGAGCAGCAGGACGGCGGCGATGATGGCAAGAGCCGGCCTCATGCTCGGGTCTCTCCGAGCAGGGGTCCCGCTAGGCTTCGGAGTCCAGAGCCAACTCGAGGACCGATACCCGAGGTGAGCCCACGTTGCTGGTGGACCATTGCATCGCCTCGCCCAGCTCCATGGTCTCGGTGAACTCCTGGGCGTTCGCGACGCTGTCCCATTCGATGAGCAGGACAAGCTTGTTCGGCTCGTCTGCCGTGCGGTAGACCCGCCCGCCCTTTGCCCCGTTCATCTTGCGACGCCCGAGGTCGTCCATGAACACGGCCTTGAAGGTCTCCCAATCCGCGACATCGTGTTCGATCAGCACGTACGGCACGTCCCGCTCCTTTCGCCGCCCCAACGGGGCACTCCGCCTTCGCTCGTCATGTTAATCCCGTCAGCAGTCCATGAGGAGCGATTCTTCGATCCTCTGCGACGCCGCCTGGCATGGCGGCAACGTTGACCGGCCTGCCGGTCTTCGTGCGGGCCCGCGAGGCCGCCCAGTACGACGCCACCGTCGCCCAGGCCGTCGACACGCTCGTCCATCGCAACAACGGGGCGTACTCCAACGAGTGGCTGATCGGCGACAGAACGGGCAAGATCGCCTCGCTGCAGCTCGGCGACAAGGTCTACGACTTGAACGAGACGAGTAACGGCTTCTTCGGCTCGTCCAACTTCGACTGGGGAACCAAGACCCGGGCGGAAGAGACCCCCGTCGACGTCGGATGGGCCCCCGATCCCTACAATCCCGCCGTGGTCGACTACGCGCGCTATCTGCGCTGGGGACAGCTCAAGGACCGCTACTACGGCAAGATCGACGCCAGGGTCGGCATGACCATGGAGTCGGGCACCTACGACAGCTACCTGAAGAAGGAGCTGCCCGACGCCAGAGACCTGTGCGGGGAACCCGAGTACTTCACGCCGGGTCTGCTCGACTGGGACAGCTGGGTGCTCGACCCGGAGGGTGCGGTCGACGGCAAGGTCTGCACGGAGGCCATGGCGCTCCAGGGCCTGCAGTCGTGGGCGTGTTGGGGACACGGCAGCGGCGACCACTTCGACGCCGCCGCCTACCTTGCCGCCCATCCAGACTGGGCGGCCGACAACGGCCGCCTGGCGGTGTTCGGGCTGAAGACCTTCTCGGCCCAGACCACCGATCGCTGGGTGCGGCTCAATGGCGGCCGCTGGCGCGGCCACTGGCACTGAGGCCGGCTCCTGCCCGAGAGGCCCCAGGCGGCTTGGACTGCCGCCCTGGGCCTCTCGCCTCCGTGTCTCGCGACCGTGAATCGGTGGAACCACTGGGTACCGGGCAGGCAGGGTGCCGCAGGAGCGACGGCGGCAGACCAGGAACTGGGGGCCATGGGCACCGATGATGATCTCGAAACGACGACGGCGCAGCTCCGAGAAGCTGGGTGTGTCGCGGCGCGGGAGGAGGCCGCCGAACTCGTCGAGGCGGCAGGCGGGGACGTGGCGCGACTCCGGGAGCTCGTCGCGCGGCGTTGCTCGGGGGAGCCGCTCGCATGGCTGATCGGCTCGGTGCGCTTCTGTGGCGAGACCGTGTTCGTCTGCCCGGGTGTCTTCGTGCCGCGCCGGCAGAGCGAACGATTGGCACTGGAGGCAGTCGCCAGGCTCCCCGAGCACGGCCTTGCCGTCGACCTCTGCACCGGAGCCGGTGCGATCGCGGTGGTGCTCGCCCGCCGGCGGCCCCTGGCACGGGTCGTGGCGTCCGAGATCGATCCTCTCGCCGTGGAGTGCGCGAGGACCAACCGCGTCGAGGTCTTCGAGGGAGACATGACCGCGAGCCTGCCCGCTGAGCTCCTTGGGCAGGTCGACGTCGTGACGGCCGTTGTGCCCTATGTCCCGACGGGTGAACTCCGCTTCCTGGCCCGCGACGTCCTCGCCTACGAGCCTCGTCGCGCGCTCGACGGTGGCGAGGCCGGCACCGTCTTGCTGGCGCGAGCTGCTCTCGAGGCGGCGCCGCTGCTGCGCTCCGGCGGTTCACTGCTCCTCGAACTCGGAGGTGACGAGGCCGACCTGCTCAGGCCGGTGTTGGCTGAGAATGGCTACCGGGAAGTGGAGCTCCTCGTCGACGAGGAAGGCGACCCGCGGGCGCTGTTCGGTCGCCATTGAGCTGCGGCGATCAGAGCACGGTCATCACTGGCGCCGTCGGTGTCACGGCTGGGACTGGGCCTCCTCGACGGTGAGCTCGGCGGCGGGGTCGGCCTCCAGACGCTCGTCAGGGATCGACAGTCCGCTGCGGATCGAGCGTCCATAGGTCCCCTCGTCCAGCCGGGCCTCGGCACGGTCGAGCGCTGCCAGCCGCTCACGCTGGCCGGCCGCAAAGGCGTCGTCGAGCCCTTCGGCCGCCAACGGTTGTGCGCCGTCGGCGCCGCTGCCAGTCTCCCGTTCGGCCGCCCGGTCCAGCTGCTGCGCCTCGCCGGTATCGCTGAGCAGGCCCTGCAGCTTGGCTCGTTCGGCACGCAACAGCTTGTGCGCTCGGTCGTGGTCCATCGAGGCCTCCCTCTCCGCACGGCACGGTAGCGCGTCGGCGGGAACGGTGTTGTTGGTCGAGCCGCAGAGCTCTCCTTCGGATATCTGCCGAGGGGTTGGGCGGTCTGTCTTCTCGTATTCCTCGTTGCCGGCAGGCACCAAACGGGTTTCGCTACTCAAGCGACTGCTATCGTACGGTCGTCGAGCAAAGAGGAGGAGGTGCGCGATGGTCGACGTGGTGATCTGGTCCGACATCGTTTGACCGTGGTGCTTTGTCGGCGTGGCACGCTGGCGAGCAGCATTGGGACGGCTCGGCGCGGACGCGGAGGCGTTTACGTGGAGGTACGGCGCGTTCGAGCTCGACCCGAACGTGCCGCCCGAAGGCATGGATCGCGACGTCTATATGCACGGTAGGTATGACGCCGCCACGGTGCAGGCGATGGGAGAGAGGCTGGCGCAGATCGCCCGCCGGGAAGGTCTGCAGATGGCCGACCCGGCTACGCTGGCGGTCCGCCCCAACACGTTCGCCGCGCACCGGTTGATGATGGCGGCCCTGGACGCTGGCGTGGGCATACAGCAAGCACTCGGCGACGCGCTCTTCGCGGCCTATTGGGGCCGCGGCGAGGACATCGGCGACCACGGTGTCCTCACCGCGGCCGCACGGGCGGCGGGGATGGACGCCGGCGTGTCCGTCGAGCTTCTCGCCGGCGATGCGTTTGCGGCCGACGTGCGTGCTCAGGAGCGCGAGGCCGCGCAGTCAGGCATCCACGCCGTGCCGACCTTCGTCTTCGACGGTCGCTCCGCCGTCAGCGGCGCCCAGGACTCGGCGGTGCTGGCCCAGGCGGCGCGACGGGCGCTAAGCGGCGGCTGACCGCCCAGGCTGCGCGGCCGCGGGCGATGCGACGGCGCCTAACCAGCCTGCAGAACCGCCTGGGCCGCCTTCTCGGCTTCGTGTCCCGCAACGTCGACGCCCGCATCGCCAAGGACCTCCGAGAACGCCCGCAGACACTTCACCACGTTCTCGGGCCGGGCCGCATAGCCCATGAGTCCGACGCGCCACACCTTACCGGCGAGGGCGCCCAGGCCGGCGCCGACCTCAAGGTCGAACTCCGCCAGCAGCCGGCCGCGGACGGCGGCCTCGTCGACACCCTCCGGGACTACGACCATGTTGAGTTGTGGCAAGCGATGAGGCTCCGCGACGAACATCGTCAGCCCTATCGCTTCGAAACCGGCCACCAGCGCCCGATGGTTTCGCAGGTGGCGCGCCCAGGCCGCCTCGAGCCCTTCCTCCTGGAGCATCAGCAGCGCTTCGTGAAGACCGTAGAGGGCGTTGACCGGCGCCGTGTGGTGGTAGGTGCGCGTGCTCGACGACCAGTAGCCGAGCAGCAGGTTCAGGTCCATGAACCAGCTCTGGCAGGGGCTCTTTCGCGTCGTGGCCTTCTCCATCGCCCTTTCGTTGAAACTGACAGGAGCGAGCCCGGGCGGGCAGGAGAGGCATTTCTGGCTGCCGGCATAGACGGCGTCGATCTGCCAGGCGTCGACCTTGACCGGCACGCCTCCGAGAGCCGTCACCGTGTCGACGATCGTCAGGCACCCGTGTTCGTGGGCCAACGCGACGAGCGGGTCCGGGTCGCTGAGAGCGCCGGTCGAGGTCTCGGCCTGTACGAAGGCAAGGATCCGGGCGTCGGGGTTGGCCGCCAGAGCCACCTCCACCTTGCCGATGGAGACCGGGGCTCCCCAGTCGTCTTCGACCACCACAGGGACACCGCGAGTGCGCACGACGTTCTCCACCATGCGCCCGCCGAAGGCGCCGTTGCGGCAGACGATCACCTTGTCGCCGGGCTCGACCAGGTTGACGAAGCACGCCTCCATGCCGACGGAGCCTGGCCCCGACACCGGGAAGGTGATCTCGTTCGTCGTCTGGAAGACATAGCGAAGGAGCTGCTTGAGCTCCTCCATCATCCTCACGAACTCGGGGTCGAGGTGACCGATCGTGGGGCGAGCCATCGCCTGTAAGACCCGGGGCGGCACGTCGGAAGGCCCGGGACCCATGAGAGTTCGAAGCGGCGGTTCGAACGATGAGAACTGCGGCCGATCTACTTTCATCACGGTTCCTCGATTGTCGTCTGAAGTTGCACGGGGCGCATTCTTACGTGCGACCATTATCACGCACCGTTGAGAGAATCGGGAACCGGCCGCGTTAACCCTGCAGAAACAGTGTTATTGCGGCGTCTGTCGGGGGCAAGGTAGCCATGTCGCAGCAAGTTCTCTCGTCGTTCAATGAGACTTCGATGAGGCCGCGGCCCTGCCGCGACGGCAGCGCCGGCTCCCAGAGGTGAGAATTCCTCGGCCAGATGGCGGAGGCGTCGGATGGCCTGTTCGGCGATCTCAAGACCACGCTACCGGCCGATGCGCAGAGCACATGTTCGCTCGTAAACTCATATCGTGAGGCTCGCCGAACCTCACGGGGTGGTGACGGCTGGGAGGCAGCGCACATGGAGCACATGGTCGAGCTTGCTCGTCTCAGGGGGCTCGAGCGGCTGTTCGGCCTGAAACGGGCTCTGGAAGCGTGCGGCATCGAGACGGGGGTCTGGCACGACGGCACCGCCGGCATTGGCCGCTATCGGGGTCTTCGCCAGGAGCTGCGGCTGATGGTCTCGGAGCGAGACGTGGTGCGGGCCCGCTGGATACTGCACGGAGCCGGTCTGGACACGTGGCCGGCCGCGAGTGTCGAGCGGGAGCGCTCCGAGACGATGTCGCCCGGTGATCCCTCGTCTGGACAGGAAGTGGCCTAG
>PKYM01000059.1:0-1457 GCA_003132645.1 Actinomycetota bacterium
GGCTAACTTAATCCGGGAGGCCGCCCGGCGCCTCGGCGCGTCTGCAGCTTGTCGGCGACAGTGCTGGTGTGCAGAAGCTTCTCACGCCGCACAAGTCTGAAAATCATGGTGTCGACAGTTAAATTCTGTCCCTCGCCACCAGCTTTTCCCCTGCACAACGAGGTATTCGGCCGTGCCGCACTGACCTCTGACGATGCCCGTGGGCCGTTATCTCACGCAATGTCGGCCCGCTTGCCGACCGGCTGCCGACACTGGCTGCCGGAACGCCCTAGGCGGTGAGCTCAGTCAGGCTGGGTCTCCTTGGTAGCCAGCGGCCGACTGTGGTCTTGACCGCGGTCGCAAACGGGTCGCCCTCTTCGTCCCACACCCGTTCCAGGAGCGGTGCCGGTCAGGGCGGTGACGTCGGGTGCGGCCGGCGGGGTTCTTCGCGCGGGGACACCGGCGAAGAACAGGGTCAGAGCCAGCCCGGCGACCATGAACCCCCACCAGCCCCACGGGCTCCGCCAAGAGGATTGCGACCCGAACGTGACCGCCACGGCGACCACCGAGGTGGGGACCAGCCGCCGCCAGTCGCGCGTCGCCGCGATCAGCGCCACGGCCAGCCCCGGCCACAGGTAAGAGGCGACCATCACCGGCTCGAACAGCGAGCGCAGCGCCAGGCCCAGCGCGACCCACCAGAGCAGTTCCCAAAGAGTCGCCCGGCTCCATCGGGCCCCGTCCCGCGCCGCGTGCAGCCTGCGTGCGACGATCAGCGCGCATCCGCAGGCCGCCAGGATAGCGAGGGCCCTGGCAGGCCCGGCGGCAACCGCCCCGCCCGCCATGTGCGGTGCCAGGAGCGTCCACGGGGTTGGGTGGTCGACCCTTGGCCAGTTCGGCTGGCCGGTCACCGCGTGATAGGTGGCGTTCCAGTTCGCGACAGCCGCGGCGCCGAGCAGCACCACGGCGGGGGCGGCCGCCCTGGCCAGGAAGCCGGCCAGGCGCCTCGGCTCGACGACCGCCAGCATGATGGGCAGTGCCAGTAAGACGAGCGGCTGCACCGCGACCGCCGCCCCGGTCAGCCACGCCGACCGGGTTGGCCGTGCCTCGGACAGCGCCAGGATGGCGAACAGCAGCAGCCCCACCGCTACGGCGTCCTCCGGGTGGCCCCATTCCACCGTGACGTTGCACAGCGCGGCCGCGCTCGCGAAGGCCAGGAAGGCACGCTTCGGCCGGCTTACGCGCAGGCGCTCGGCGAGGGCATCGGCGGCGAAGAGCGCCACAGCCGAAATGGCGATTATGTAAGGCCCGGCCACCAGCCACACCACCGGCTGCGCGTTGTGCGGGCCCGGCTGGGACAGCGAGAGAGCGGCTGCGCTGATGACCGCCGCCGCTGGAGTGAGGATCACCGCTGCGCCGGGGAACGTGATCAGCCCGGTGGGCTTCGTGTACAGCGCGCTCAGATGCGCGTGGACCAGCCG
>PKYM01000059.1:1491-2963 GCA_003132645.1 Actinomycetota bacterium
GCCGTGGCAAGCAGCGGGAACAGCCTCCTGCTCAGCCACGACACCGGCGCGACCGCCGCAGAGCAGGCCACCGTCTCGCCCTGTGTCTCGTCCGCCCCCGGAGTCCTCGCCCCTTTCCCCGTCCCGCCGTCAGTGCGTTCTCTCACCTCGCTAGCAGTCATGCGTCGCGCAGCCTGAGCAGGAGCCCGCCAGCTAACAACCCGCCGGCCGCCCAAAGGGCCGGCACGTCGCGCCCCGCCGCCCATGAGGCGATGACCAGGCCGCGCAGGCGGGTGGTAGTCGCGACGGTGAGGCTAGGGTGCCTGTCGCGTCGGGCCATCATTGGTCTCCGACGGGCTCTAGTCCAGGATGACAATCGAGGCTTTGGCGAGGGCGACCAGGACGTCGTCGCTCGAGGGCCAACCAAACTGCGTCGAGCCAATCAGGAGTCCCAGACCGAGCACGTGCGTTCCAAAGAGCCAAGGGTACAGCGCCCACTGGTCAGGCTTCTCCCGGTGTACAAGCACGCCGCCAAGTGCGTCTGTCGTGTAGAAGGGTCTGAGCGTCCGCAGCTCGTAGTGGGATTCTCCGCTTCCCATTCGGTACACATGACGGTACATGCCCCGGAAGCTGACGACGTCTGCCGGCTCGCCGGTGAGCTGAGCAATTCTCGGGTAAGCGTGGCCCCACTGACGGTCCACCTGATCAGCCATGGTCGCCGCGTCTGGGGCAACCGGCACCGACTGGTCATTGGCCTTCGCCTCGCCGTAGTCGCGGTTCTCTTTGTCTAGGACTCCGATTCCAACACGAGCCCAGTCATCATCGCCCTTGATTGCTTGAATGACCGACCTCTTCAGCCACCTCGGTAGGTTGGCCGGGGGATCAAGTGCAATCCAGGCGAAAGCGAGCGTACCCTCGTAGAGGCTCCTGAGGAGGATGGTGGCGTCAACCGTTCTGCGAGCCGGGAGAAGGTCAAGCATGGCCTGAAGGGTTCCGGCTGCCTTGACCACCATGCACGGGCCGACAAGCCGCCAGTCTTCCGCGGCCACGCCTTCCGCCTGGACCTCCTTCGGGAGCTGGCTATGAACGATCCTGACCAGTTCCGCGCTTGCCTCGCTGATTTCGTCTGCTGAGAACGCGGACTTGCCGTCAGCCATCCCGCCCCCCTCGATTGACGGCCCAAAGTCTACTCCGGGCCACCAACAGGAATAGGGCCGCGCTCTCGGACGAACCCGTCGGCTAGCCGGGCGGGTGCAGGTCCTCTCTTCGAACGTGGCACGTACCCCCGCAGGTCGGGTACTTCCTAGCCTCATGCGTGTGTTCGAACTCTTCCATTACGCAGGAGGGTTGGTACGCACCCATGACGAAACGATGGAGCTGCGTCTCCAGCAAAACTAGTGCCCTGTAAACGCCGCAATCATTTCCGCCGCCTCAGCATCGACCTGCGGAAGCACGTGAGAGTAGATGTCCAGGGTGAAGGCCACGGTGGCATG
>PKYM01000119.1 GCA_003132645.1 Actinomycetota bacterium
AGGTGGTTCTGGATCATGTCGCGGAGGGCGCCGGCCTCTTCGTAGTAGGCGCCGCGGTGCTCGACATGATCCAGAACCACCTGCTGCAGCTCCTCACCCTGACGGCCATGGAGCCGCCGGTGGCCTTCAGCGCCGACGCGGTGCGCGACGAGAAGGCCAAGGTGCTGGACGCCGTGCGCCCCATCCCGGTGGAGCGCGTCGAGCAGTTCGCCGTGCGCGGCCAGTACGTGCAGGGCACAGTCGACGGCGCGGTCGTGCCGGGCTACCGTCAAGAAGACAGGGTGGCGCCCGACTCGACGACCGAGACCTTCGCCGCGATCAAGTTCCTGATCGACAACTGGCGCTGGCAGGGCGTGCCGTTCTATGTGCGCACCGGCAAGCGGCTGCCGCGCCACACGACCGAGATCGCCATCCAGTTCAAGCGTCCGCCGTACCTGCTGTTCAAGGACACCGATGTGCCGAGCGGCCGGGTGCCGCCCAACAACCTGGTCATCCGGGTGCAGCCCGAAGAGGGCATCGCCATGAACATCGAGGCCAAGATCCCCGGTCCCGCCATCCGCCTGCAGCCGGTGGCCATGAACTTCAGCTATGGCTCGGCGCTCGAGGAGCTGCCCTTCACCGCCTACGAGACGCTGCTGCTCGACTGCATGGTCGGCGACCAGACGCTGTTCAATCGCGACGACCAGGTCGAAGAGGCCTGGCGCGTCGTGAGCCCCATACTCGAGGCCTGGCGCAACGCGCCCCAGAAAGGCCTCACGGTCTACGAGTCCGGGACCTGGGGCCCCGAGGCGGCCGACACGCTGGTCGCCAACGACGGTCACACCTGGCGGCGCCCTTGAGCGCCGCCGGGAGCGCGGCAGGCGTGGGTATCTCCGAGCAATCGACGACGACGAGCAGGAGGGCACGATGAGCGGTGCGCGTGACGACGCGAGATCCGAGCGCGAGGCCGACGGCTTCGCCGAGCGTGAGAGATACGAGCAGCTCGGCTGGGTCGTGCTCACCGAGCTGCCGGCCCCGCCGACGGCCGGCGGCAGCACCTACATCATGGGCTGGATGAGCGACGATCCGCCGCGGTTCCCGGAGATCGAGTCCGGGAACTCCACGGCGGGCGGTCTGCTCTAAGCGGGGCCGGCGATGGCAGCCGTGTCGATCGAGATCCTGCCCGACGCCAAGGCGCTCGCCGAGCGCGGCGCCGACCTGTTCGCCTTCGCCGCCCAGGAGGCGGCGGCGGCGCGCGGCACCTTCACCGTCGCCCTGAGCGGCGGCCACACACCGCGCCCGCTGTACACCCTGCTGGCGCGCCAGCAGTTCGCCCAGAAGATCCCCTGGCGGCGGGTGCATCTCTACTGGGGCGACGAGCGCTGCGTGCCCCCCGACGACGAGGCCAGCAACTACGGCATGGCCTACGAGGCCTTCATCAGGCATGTGCCGATACCGCCGGAGAACGTGCGCCGTATGCGCGGCGAAGACGAGCCCGAGGAGGCGGCGAGGGCCTACGAGCGGCTGCTTTCGCAGCCGCCCGCCCTCGCCGCCTCCTCGAAGGCCGACCTGCCGGTCATCGACTTCGTGGTCCTGGGGATCGGTCCCGACGGCCACACGGCCTCGCTGTTTCCCCACTCGCCGGCGCTCGCCGAAGAAGAGCGCCTGGTCGTGGTCAACGAGGGCCAGGGTACGGGGAAGAGGCTGACCGTGACCTACCCGGTCTTGAATGCCGCCCGGCGCGTGGTGTTCGTCGTGAGCGGCGCCGCCAAGGCCGGCATGGTGGCCGAGGTCATCGAGGGCCTGCGCGCGATCGAGGCGATACCCGCCCAGGCGGTCGCCCCGGTCCACGGCACCGTCACCTGGCTGCTCGACGAGGCGGCCGGCAGCGAACTGAGCAAAGCGGCGACCCCCGGAACCTGAGGGCGCGAGCGGTCACGGCAGGGCATCGGATCGTCTGCCGCCGGGCGACGTGACCACGTACGTGGTCGGTCGGCTACGGTCGAATGTCTGAGCCCAGGTCGGCGGTGGTATCCTTGCCGTGCAAGCCAGGTGGCCGCGGTCGGTGCGCGTCGCACTCTCTTCGTGAGTGGGCGAGGCCGCCGGTCGAGGAAAGTCCGGACACCGCAGAGCAGGGCGCTGGATAACGTCCAGGCGGCGAAAGCCGACGGATAGCGCAACAGAAAGCAGACCGCCAACGGCCCCTTCGGGGGTGCGGGCAAGGGTGAAACGGTGAGGTAAGAGCTCACCAGCGGTCCTGGCGACAGGCCGGCTCGGTAAGCCCCGCCCGGTGCAAGACCAAATAGGGAAGCGTTCGAGGGCTGCTCGCCCGAAGCTTCCGGGTTGGTCGCATCAGCCGCGCGGCGACGCGCGGCGCAGATGGATGGTCACCCACGACAGAATCCGGCTTATCGGCTTGCTGACGAAAGCCCCGCCGCGCAGCTGACGGCGGGGCTTTCCATGTTCCGGAGCAGGAGCGTTTTCTAGAGCGCGCGCCGCTCGAACATGACGGTGGCGATCGCCAGCGAGCCTATGACCCACGCTGCCGACCAGACGAAGTCGTGTAGCGTCGGGCCGGGCAGGACGAAGGTGGTCTGGCCGTTGTTCAGCGAGCTTGTGGTGCCCTCCACGAGCGGCGAGCTCAGCACGTGTGGCGAGATGACGACGAAGGCCGTCAGCAGCTTGGCGGCGAGCCCCGTGATCTCGCGAGCGTGGATCAAGCCCACGAGCAGGTAGACGTTGCCGACCACCTCCCAGGTGAGAAAGCCGATGATGGCCGTGGCGACCATGCCGACGACGACTGTGAGGGCGACCATGACGGCCAGCACGACCGCGGCATTCCAGGCGAGCACGACGAAGTCGTAGAGCAGCGTCCAGTCGGCGCGGCCGCCGGCCAGGGAGACCACGAACGTGCCGAGGCCCATCACGGTGAGCGTCGTCGCCAGGGTCAGCGCGTTGCCCAGATAGCGGCCGGCCAGGTACTGGCCGCGCGACACCGGCCGCGAGAGGAACATGATCGCCGCGCCCGATTCGAGGTCGTAGCCGATGATGCCCATGCCCAGGATGATGACCGTGAGCAGCGTGTAGATCCCGGCGGCGCTGCGGGCGAACAGGCGCGCCGACTCCTGTGTGCTCAGGTCGGGGATGGGATGGAAGATAGCGAGCAGGGCGAGTCCCACGACGAGCGCCAGCGCCACGCCGGCGAGCCACCACAGCAGCCGCCGGTTGGCCTGTTCCATGACGGTGGCGCGCGAGATGAGCGCGACGTTGCGCAGCGCGTTGCTCACGGGGCCAGCCAGGGCGGATGCTCGGTGGGCGGCGCGGGAGACGGCGGCGCCGGGGAGGGGGGCGGCGGAGACGGCGCGGGAGACGGCGGCGCGGGGGAGGGCGGCGGCGCGGCCTGCCAGGGTGGGAGCGCCGCGGCCGGCTGCGAAGGCGCGGCTGGCTGCTGGGGCGGGAGTGGAGAGGCCCAACCCTGGGCCGGACCGTAGCCGGTCCCGCCGCCCGCGCCCTCTATCAGTTCGATGAAGACGTCTTCGAGCTCGCGGTCGCCGGCCAGCAGGTCGCCGATCGCGCCCTCGCGGATGACCCGGCCGCCGTGGATGATGGCCACCCTGTCGCAAAGGCGCTCGACTTCGGACAGCAGATGTGAGTTGAGCAGCACGGTGGCGCCGCGGGCGCGGGCGGCGACGATCAGGTCGCGCACCTGACGGCGGCCGATCGGGTCGAGGTCGGCCGTCGGCTCGTCCAGCACCAGCAGCTCCGGTTCGTGCAGGAACGCCTGCGCCAGCGAGAGGCGCTGCGCCATTCCCTTGGAGAGCTGACGGGCCTGGCGACCGGCTACCGACTGCAGCTCAGACGAGGCGAGCTGGCGCTCGACGGCCGCCGCCAGCGCGGCGCCGCTCATGCCGTTCAGCGCGCCGCACAGCTC
Organism: Actinomycetota bacterium; assembly: GCA_003132645.1. Taxonomy (GTDB): domain Bacteria; phylum Actinomycetota; class Thermoleophilia; order UBA2241; family UBA2241; genus Bog-752. Next base: position 3,911 of record PKYM01000119.1, read on the forward strand.
GAGGATCTGGCGGGGATAGAGGTAGCGCGGGAACCCGGGCTCCTCGGGCGAGTAGCCGATGCGTGCGCGAGCCCCGGCTTCGCCGGGCTCGCGTCCGAAGACCCGTACTGTCCCCGAGCTCGGCCTGAGCAGGCCCAGCAGCGCCTTGACGAGGGTGGTCTTGCCAGCGCCGTTGCGGCCCAGCAGACCGAAGATCTCGCCGCGTTGCACGCGCAGGTCGACGCCGGCGAGCGCGGTGACCATGCGGGCACGCTTCCCGAAGCGCTGCTGCAGGCCGACGATCTCCACGATTGGTTCCTGCGACACAGGCGGCTCGGGGTCGGGGACTGCCGGACGGGCCGGCCAGCGACCGGCGGCCGGATTGTATCGTGTTTTGCCTGCTGCGCGCTTGAAAGCGGCGGGGTGCGCGACGTATCCTTACTAAACAAATCGACTCCAGGGAGGCGACGTGGCACGCTCACTGACCCCCGACGAACTGGCCCGCTACCCGTGGGCAAGCCAGATCAGCGACTACGTGCCCGTGGGCCGGCTCCGCAAGGACGGCGTGTACCTCGGTCTGGCGGGACTGACGGTACTTCTCGTCGGCGCCATCTTCTCGCTGGCCCAGGCCGAAAACATCCACCACGCAGTGACCATGCACCATCTGCCCACCGAACTCGGCGTCTACGGCGGCATGGTTCTCACCTTGATCGGCGCGGCGCTGGGCGTCATCACCGGCGTGCGGACTATCATCCAGCACGGTTCGCTCTCATTGATGCTGTGGTCAGTCGGGGCCATCCTGCCGGCGGTGCTTCTGTTTTTCGTCTTCCGGCCCATGATCAAGTAGCTGCCGTCGTCGTGCCGTTCGGGGTCTGTCCCGGCCACGTGCTAGCGTAGTCACCAGGCCCATGCCGATCGGCACCGACAGCACGCACAGACGACTCGTCCTTGGCAGCCGCTCGCGGCTCGAATCGGCCCTCGCCGGCTGGATCGCCACAGTCAAGGGCGGCGACCCGTTGCGCGCGGTCATCGTCGTGACCGGTTCGAACCTCGCAGCCGGTCATCTCTCGCGGTCCGTCGCTCAGCAGCTGGGGGCGCACGCCGGTGTGCGATTCGTCTCGATCCACACGCTGGCCCCCGAACTTGCCGCCGACCGTCTCGAGCATCTGTATCTGCTGTCGCCGCTGCTGCGCGAGCGTCTGGTCGCGGCACTCGTCTCGCAGCGCGCCGGCGAGGAGGCCTGGTATTTCGCAGCGGTCGCCCGTACACCCGGCCTGCCGCGCGCGCTGGCGCGCACCATCGACGATCTGCGCGAGGCCGGCGTGCCCGCCGACGCGCTGGCGGCGGTCGGGTCGCACAAGGCGGGCGATCTCGCGGCTCTCTACGGCGACTACCTCGCCGCGCTGCGCCGCCGCGGGCTCCTCGACGATGCCGGGCTCTACGCCCTGGCCGCCGAGGCCGCCGCACAGGGAGCGTCGCCGGTCGGCGCCGGCGTGCCGGTCGCCCTCTTCGGGATCTACGACCTTCCTGCCATGCAAGCGGCCCTCGTCGCGGCCCTGGCCGCCGACCGGCCGTTCGCGGCCTTCCTGCCCTGGGCCAGGGGGGTTCGTCCCTACGCCGCCCCGGCGCGGGCCTTCCTCGAGGGCCTCGGGCTCGAGATCGATGGCGACGGCGACGCAGCCGCTCCGCTCGAATCGGCGGTCGCCGGCAGCGAGGCCGCTCCGTCCGAATCGGCTTTTGTCAACGCCGAGCCCCGAGCGCAGGTGCGTATCGTCTCGGTCGCCGACGACGTTGCCGAGCGGCGCGCGGCGGTGGCCGAGGTGCTGCGGGCTGCCGCTGATGTCGCGTTTCACGACATGGCCGTGGTGGTGGCCGATCGTGCGGGCCGCGACCGGCTGGCCCGTGCCCTCCAGGCGCAGGACGTCCCGGTGGCGGCTCGCGGCGCCGTCGATGGCGTCGCGGCGCGTACCTGCCGCCTGCTGCTCGACTGCCTGCTGCCCGCCGCCGGACGCCCCCTGCGACGCGACGCGGTGATCGACCTGGCCGCCACGGCGCCGCGGCTCGACGTCGCGGCCGACACGGCGACCGTGGCTCTCTGGGACGACCTCTCGCGGCGCGCTCGCATCGTGGCCGACGACGAATGGTACGACCGCCTGCGCCGCCTCGAATACTCGCTGTCCGAGCGCCGGGCGCGCGAAGCCGCCACGGCCGGTACCGTCGCGGCGGCTGGTACCGTCGCGGCGGCTGGTATCGTCGCGACAGCCGATACCGTCACGGTAGCCGATACCGTCGCGGCAGCCGACCGCGCCGATCCACAGGGCGCTCTCTTCGTCGAGATACCAACCGCCGATGTCGCCGCGCCGGTGTCACCGCTACCCGACAAGGTGGCGGCCGCGGCCTCGCTGCGCGCCTTCGCCGGTCGTCTGGCCGGCTGGCGCCGGCGCCTGCTCGCGGCGCGTACCTGGCCGCAGGCGACACACTTCTTCAAGGAGGCCGCGCGCACGCTCTGCGGTGTGCCGCCCGGCGACCCTGTGCTGTCGGCGCTGGCTGAACTCGCCGACGTGGCGCTGGTCGACGAAGCCGGGCCGCGCGAGTCGTTCGCCGCCGTGGCGCGACGCGTGTTGTCTGGCCTCGAGGCGGCCACCGACGCGCGTGTCGGTCGCGACGGCGTGGCCGTGCTCTCGCCGCAACAGCTCCGTGGCCTCACCTTTCGGGTGGTCGTCTTCTGCGATCTCGCCGAGGGCGGGTTTCCCCCGCGGCCGGCGCCCGACCCGGTGCTGCTCGACGGCGAGCGCGAGAAGGTCGCTCGCCGCTGTGGCGCGCGCCTGCCCGGCAGCGCCGAGCTCTCCGCCGAAGCCGATGCTCTGTTCGCTCTGGCGTGCGAGGCGGCCCTCGAGCGGTTCGTGGCCCTCTACCCGCGCCTCGACTCCTCGACCGGACGACCGCGACTGCCTTCGCGCGCGCTCCTCGGTCTTGCCCGCGAGCTGGCCGGTCGTCCGGTGGCCTTCGAGGAGCTCGACTCAGACGGTGGCCTCGGCGGACTCGTGCGGCGCGTCGGCGGCGGGCGCAGGGAACCGGTCGACTTGCGCGACCTCGACCTTGGCGTCCTGTCGGTCAGTGGCGGCCGGCGCGGCTCACAGGCCGGCGCGGCCGGCGGGCTCGACGCCTACGCCGCCGAGGTTCTTGGGGAGGCGCGGGCCGAGCGCGGCGCGGCGGCCACTGACCGA
>PKYM01000360.1 GCA_003132645.1 Actinomycetota bacterium
CCCCTTGAGAGTGTGCGCCTGCCGCCCGACCAGGTGAGTGTCGGCGGTGGCCACAGCCTCGCGGAGCTCAGCGACCTGCCGCGGCGCATCCTTGAGGAACTCCGTCGTGATCTCCGCGGCGGCCTCGCGGTCGCCGGCCAGCAGATTGAGAAGCACTCTCTCGTCGAACACCGGCGGCCCCGCCGGTTCGACCTCGTCCGAAGACGGCGCACCCACCAAGGCCGCCGGCACGGCCGAGTCACCTTGGGCGACCGCCCGCGTGCGCCCGACGTCCGGCTCGGATGCCGTTCGCCGGGCGATCCAGCGCGCCAGGACTACCGCCAGTTTGGCGGGCTCGATGGGCTTGGAGAGGTAGTCGTCCATGCCGGCCGCCAGGCACGCGTTGCGGTCTTCCGCCATCGCGTGCGCCGTGAGGGCCACGATCGGCACGGCGTGGTCGAGCACCGCAGAGCGTAGGTCGCGGACGCGGCGGGTCACTTCAATGCCGTCGACCTCGGGCATCTGCACGTCCATCAGCACGACGTCGTAGCGGATCCGCGTCAGAGCGTCCACAGCCTCGGCGCCATTAATTGCGGTGTCCGCGCGGTAGCCCATCTTCTCGAGCGTCTTGAGGGCGACCTTACGGTTGATCGCGTTGTCCTCGGCCAGAAGGATGCGCGTCCTGCGCTTGTCGCGCTCCGCCAGCGCGTGACGCGTGATAATGCGCGGCGCGGCCTCCGGCTCGAGCCGGCCGCGGCGGTTCAGCACGACCATGATGCAGTCGAACAGTTGAGACTGCTTGACCGGCTTCGTGAGATAGGCGGCAAAGCCGAGAGCCTCGAGCCGCCCTGCATCACCGCGGCTGCCCATCGAGGTCATCATGATGAGGTCGCTGGCGGCGAGCTCGGGATCCTGCTTGATCAGCGTTCCGAGGGTCTCGCCGTCCATCACCGGCATCATCATGTCCAGAATCACGACGCGGAAGGGGTCGCCGGCGGAGTAGGCGGTCCGCAGAGCCTCGAGCGCCGCCTGTGCACAGTCGACCTCGGTGTGCCGGCAGCGCCAAGCGTCGAGCAAGCCCGCAACGACCTTGCGGTTGGTCGCGTTGTCGTCGACCGCGAGGATACGTACGCCGGCGATGTCGACGAGCTCGCCCGCGTCCTCCTCTGCCGCGAACACCACGGGGTCCTGTCTTGCGAACCGGGCCGTGAACCAGAAGATCGACCCGACGCCAGGCTCGCTTTGCACGCCGATCTCGCCGCCCATCAGCTCCACCAGGCGGCGGCAGATGGTGAGGCCGAGGCCCGTGCCGCCGTACTTCCTCGTCGTCGAGGCGTCGGCCTGCGTGAACGCATCGAACAGCTGGTCGAGCTTCGCGGCGGAGATGCCGATCCCGGTGTCGCGCACCTCGAAGCGCAGCACCGCTTCGGCGTCGGTTTCGGAGACGAGTCCGACCGAGACGGCGACCTCACCGCGCTCGGTGAACTTGAGGGCGTTGCCGAGCAGGTTGGTGAGCACTTGGCGCAGGCGCCCCGGGTCGCCGCGCAGCGCCGCCGGAACGTCTGCGTCCACGAGCGCCGTGAGCTCCAGGCCTTTGCTGCCGGCGATGAGCGCCGGCAGGTCACACGTGTCCTCCACCGCGTTGCGCAGGTCGAAGTCCAAGGACTCGATCTCGAGTTTGCCGGCCTCGATCTTGGAGAAGTCGAGGATGTCGTTGATGATCGTGAGCAGCGCCTCGGCGCTGCCTTGCACCGTGAGCGCGAAGTCGCGCTGCTCCGCGTCAAGGTCCGTGTCGAGGAGCAGCGTCGTCATCCCGATGACGCCGTTCATGGGCGTGCGGATCTCGTGGCTCATGTTGGCGAGGAACTCGCTCTTGGCCGCGTTCGCGGACTCAGCTTCCATGGCCAGCTGGTTGGCTCGGGAGATGGCGAGCTCGAGGTCGCGGTTGGCCGCCTCGGTCTGCGCCTTGGCCCGGCTCAGTGCCTCCTCGGTGGCGCGCCGCTGACTGATATCTCTGAAGGTGACTATGGCGCCGACTACGGCACCGTCCTTGGCCAGCGGGCGGACCATGTACTCGACCGGGAAGCAGGTGCCGTCCCTGCGCCACAGCACCTCGTCGTCGACGCGGCTCTCGGCGCCACGAGTGTAGGCCGCGTGCATCGGGCAGTCGTCGACCGGGTACCGCCTACCATCGGCGAACGCATAATGGGTGGCCTCGTGCATGCGGAGGCCGTACAACTCCGGCGGGGTCCAGCCGAGCAGCTCCTCGGCGGCGGCGTTCATGAAGGTGACGTGGCCCTCGTGGTCGAGGCCGAAGATGCCGTCGCCGGCCGACTGCAACAGCAGCCGGCTGCGCTCCTCGGCCTCGGCGACGGCCCGCTCGGCCCGCTTGCGTTCGGTGATGTCGCGGGCGAAGGCGAAGTTGTATTCCCTGCCGTTGTGCTCAACGAAGTTGGCCGTGACCTCGAGCGGGTAGATCTCGCCGTTCTTCGCTCTGTGCACCGTCTCAAAGGTGATCGAACCACGTTCCTTGAGATCTTGCCAATGCGTGCGCCATAACTCACCTGTCATCGACGGGTCGAGGTCGAAGATAGTCATGGCGAGCATTTCGTCTCGCGAGAAGCCGTGCCGGCGGCAGTTGGAGTCGCTTACGTAGAGCAGACGCCCGTCAGAGGCGATCCAATGGATCAAGTCGGCTGCACGGTCGACCGAGAGCTGCGTAAGGCGCAGAGCGTCTTCGGCCTGCTTGCGCTCGGTGATATCGCGCACCACGCCCTCGACGCCCTGCGCCGCGCCGGACGCGTCGACGTAGAAGTGACTGTTGACCGAGGCGCGGAACACGCCGCCGTCGCGGCCACGCAATTCAACCTCGTAGTCGACCACTGAGCCGTCCTTCTCGAGGCGCTCCAGCAGCGCCGCCCGCTGCGAGGGGTCGACGTAGAAGTTCCGAGCAAGGTTCAAGCCGATGATCTGCTCCAGCGAGTCGTAGCCAAGGAGTCGCGGAAGCGAAGGGCTCGCCATGACCAGGTTCCCGTCGACGTCGGTGCGATAGAACGCATCGTCCATGCTCTCGAGCACCGAGCGGTACAGGCGCTCACTTTGCGTGAGACTGGCGTAGAGGCGCGCGTTCGCGAGCGCCCCTGCCGCCAGGGCGGAGAGCGTCGCGGCGAGCTCACGATCGCGCGCGCTGAACACACGTCGGTGGCGCTTCTCGATCAGTTGCAGGCAGCCGATCACCTCGTCCTTGGAAACCAGAGGCACGAGCAGCGAGGCGTGCTCGCCCCAAGCCACCATGCGCTCGCGGTCCGCATCGGGAAGTCCGGGATCGTCGAGATAGGCCGTAAGCATGCGGCCTTCGCTAAGCACCTGGGCGAAAGTGGGCTGGTCGGCCAGCAGGATGCGCCCGCCGATCCACTCGGCATCACCCGCGTCGGACGCGCGCGCCCAGAGCGCGAGGCAGGTCGCCGTCTCCTCGCCGCGTTGGTAGCCGTAGATGTCACACTCCCACACCTTGAGCACCTCGGCGACGCGATGGGCCACGTTGGCGAGCACCTCGTTGACATCGAGACTCGAGGTGATCGCCGCGGCGATCTCGGCGGTCACGCCGAAGCGCACAGAGCGTGACATGGCGGTTCCTCTCGTGCCGGGGCGACATGATGAGAGCGCCCCACGCTCACATCACAGGGGCATCCATACGGCCCACTACTGGACATCCGTATCGGCATCGCTGACAAACACTGTACGTCGCACGTCAGTCAGATAACGGCATTTGTCTCGTCAGAACGGACCACTATCGAGATGTTCAGGGATCGGAGCCGGGGGGGCGACAGTGAGCCTTCAAGCCCACCGGACGTAAGGGGATGATCAGTTTGACTTGCAGCAAGCGCGCCGAGGCGAGCTGGCGCCGCGGCGCTGCTCCCGCCTGATGCTGCGTCAGGCGCTCCAGTGCGGCGCGATTGAGTACTTCGAGCGAGTCGCCGCGCACCACGATGAGCCGGCCGGCGACGAAGCGGTTGAGCGTGCGGCTGAGCGTCTCGGGCACGCTGCCGAGCCGCGCGGCCAGTTCGTGCTTGGACACCGGCAGCCGGCACAGCGACGGGTTGCCCTGTTCGCTGCAGAGGTCGAGAAGGTAGCGGACCAGACGGGCCCCGGTACCGGCAGCAGGAGCTCCTCGACGCGCTGGTTCAGAACGGTATGGTCACAGGTCCGGCGATGGCGCCCAGCCTGTCGAGCTGCTCGTCGGTCAGGCCAGCGCCGCGGCAGGCCGCGGCAGGCCGCGGGACTCAGAGCGCCTTCTGGCGCGCGTCGGCACGCGGAGCGGATAGCCGCCAGCGACGCCGCCGCGGGCGGCGGTTTCGCGG
>PKYM01000312.1 GCA_003132645.1 Actinomycetota bacterium
CCCCGGCCTCGCCGCAGCCGACGGGCCTCGCAGGGTGCTTCAGTCGCAGGAATCGAGCGGCCGCGCCTCGGCATCGGTCTCGGCCGATCCGCGCGGCTCTGCGGCGCCCGCCGCGCCCGAGGCGTGCAGCGACTGTTCCATCCGGGCGAGCAGGGCGAGCAAGGTCTGTCGCTCGTCGTCTGACAGCGATCTGACAGTCTTGCGCTCGAGCTCGCCCCAGAGCCGCGTCACGTCGCAGCGCAATCCGCGTCCGGCGGCCGTGAGGCCGACGATGGTCACTCGCCCGTCGTCGTTGGAGGGCGAGCGGCAGACCCAGCCGTCGCGCTCGAGGCGCTGGAGCATCTTGGTGACGGTCGAGGGGTCGAGCCCCAGCCGGTCTACCAGATCACTCTGGGAGCAGCCGTCGCGGTCCCAGAGCTGCATGAGCAGCAGCTCCTGACCGGGGGCCAAACCGAGCTCACGCAGCGCGCCGCTGATCATCATCCTGTTGAGGCGAGAGAGCCGAAACACCGCGTGGACGACGGGTCCCGCCTGCTCGGCGACGGCGGCGGGCCGTGGCCAGCGCTCGCAGGCGGCGTCGACGGTCGCGGGCCCGCCGCCACCCCCGTAGCGGCGCCCGCTCCAGACGCCCCTGGTGTCGGCTGTGGTGTCGTTGCGCTCGGTCATCAGGTGGGAGTCTACCCACTTCCCGAAATGTTTGGCTATCCACATGTCTGTCAATAATGTGGACAGCCAACTAATTGGTGCGGGTTCAGGGGCACGATGGGCCGCGCACCGTTCGACCCACGAGAAGGAGCATGAGGATGTCCTGGACCACCGATCCGCAGCACACCAGTTTCGAGTTCGCCGTACGGCACATGGTCATCTCGACGGTCAAGGGCCGTTTCGGCGAATTCACCATCGAGGCCGACATCGACGAGAGCGACCTCACCCGCACGACGGGCAAGGCCGTCGTCAAGACGGGCAGCGTCGACACTCGCGAACCGCAGCGTGACACCCATCTCAAGTCGCCCGACTTCTTCGATGCCGAGAAATATCCCGAGCTGACCTACGTCATCACGAAGGTCGAGGGCGCCGATGGCGAGTACGCGCTCACCGGCGATCTGACGATCAAGGACGTCACCCGCCCGGTGACGCTCAAGGGCGAGATCACCGGCCCCGTGGCCGACCCGTGGGGCAACACGCGCCTCGGCCTGTCGGTCACCGGCAAGCTGAACCGCAAGGACTTCGGTCTCACCTGGAACGTGGTCACTGAGGCCGGCGGCCTGCTGGTCGGCGACGACGTGAAGCTCTCAATCGACGCCGAGTTCGTCAAGGTGCAGGTTGCCGAGGCCGAGGTTGAGGCTGAGGCCGCGATGGCGGGCGCGACGGCGTAGCGCGAGACTCGCGCGTCGCACGGCGACGCGCTCTCGCTCTTGGTTCGGGCATGAAGCGCGGGCGGCGGGCGGCTCTACGAGCCGCCCGCCGCCCGCGTCCCGTTTCCGCCCTTCGACCTGCGCGAGACCCTCTCTCGGGCCGATCGCAGCGCTAGAGCCACAGCCGCAGCCCTAAGAGCTACAGCCGCACCCCGTCGAGGTAGGTCAGGCTGCGNNCCCACGCGCTCGATGCCGGCCAGCCCGTCGCGGGCCACCAGCAGGCGCTCCAGCCCGAACCCCAGGCCGACCCAGGGGTCGGTGATCGCCCAGGCGTCGTCCAGCGGGTGGGGACCCAGCGCCGTGGAGCAGACCTCGAGGCCGGCGACCACCACGTCGAGCTCCTCGCCGTAGACCTCGGAGTGCTTCATCACGAACTCGTGTCCGGTCACCCCGGCGGCCTCGAGCACGAGGCCGGCCAGTTCGCGCAGGCGCGCGCCGCGCGCCTCGAGCGGCGTGCCCAGTTCGACCACGTTCAGCATCGTGAACTCGTTCAGGTGCTTGGCGCCCTTCGTGTCGCGTCTGAAGCACGAGCCCATCTCGTAGATCGCAAAGGGCTGCTTCCAGACGCGGGCGAGGCGTCGCAGGAGGGTGTAGAGGTTGGGCGCCAGCATGGGCCGCAGGCAGCGGTCGGCGTCGAGCCGAAAGACCTGCTCGGCGAGCTCGCTGTCCGGCTTTATGCCCATCTTGCGCAGGGCGTCGCCGCTGATGATGGCCGGCGTCACGACCTCGACCAGGCCGCGCGCGGCGAGCGCCGCCCGCAACGACTCCTCGAGGCGCCGCAGGGCCGGCCGTCGCGAGCCCGCGCGCAGCGCTTCGAGCGCCGCTCGGCCTGCCCCCGCGAGCTGGGTCTCGAGTCGCCGGAAGGCCTCGTCGCGCGCCGCCGCGTCGGCGAAGCCCTCGTCGAGAACGCCGCCGCCGGCGCCCAGTTCGTGCAGACGCTGCCGCTGCGTGGTGGTGAAGGCTGTCGGGGACTTCGGCATGGGCGTGTGGTCCGGGTCGGTTTCAGTCACGGTCGCAGGGGCGTCGCTTGCCGGCCTTTAGGCGCGAGCGAGGTAGCGCGTGAAGCCGGCCACCACGGCGCGCGCCAGCCGCTCGACGTAGTCGGCGCGGCCGGCCAGCGCGTCGTCGGCGGCGTTGGACAAAAAGAGCGGTTCGACCATCACGGAGATGCCCGTCGGCTCGCGCAGCACGGCGAAGTTGCGCCCCACGCTGCGGATGAACCCAGCGCCACCCAGGCCGCCCACCTCGGCGCCGATGTAGTCGGCGAGGCGCGCGCCGTGCTCGGAGTAGTAGTGGCTGCGCTGAAAGTAGTAGGAGACGGCGCCGGCGGCCGAGGGGTCTTCGTTGCTGTTGAAATGCAGCGAGACGAGGTAGTGGGCGGCGGCCGTCTCGGCCGAGTCGGTGCGCACGTAGAGCGGTACCGTCTGGTCGCTCTCGCGGGTCATGACCACGCGACAGCCCTCGGCGCGCAGCAGCTCGGCCAGCCGCAGCCCGCAGGCGAGCGTCAGGTCTTTCTCCTTGCGGCCGCCGGGCGAGACCACGCCGCTGTCCTGGCCGCCGTGGCCGGGGTCGATGGCGATGACCGTGCCGGCAAGGCTGGTCTCGGCCACGAAACCCTCGTTGCGATCGGGGATCTTCTTGCCCTCGCGACCCGACTCGGCCTTGCGCAGGGCGTCGAGCTTGCGCAGCGTGTCGTCGCCGACGATGCCGTCGGACGGCAGGCCGGCGTTGCGCTGAAAATCGATCAGTGCGCGCTCCAGGGCGGTATCGAAGATGCCGCGTTCGGGGCCGGCGTTGAAGCCCAGAAGGTTGAGCTTGACCTGCAGCGCCAGCACGTCGTCGCCGCGGAAGGTGGGCATGCGCAGGTACAGCAGGCGCTCACCGAGCGCGTAGCCGGCCTCGACCAGCTCTCGCCAGGTGTTGGGCCCGAGGATGCCGTCGACAAGCAGCCCACGTTGCTGCTGAAAGGCCTTCAGGGCGAGCTGGCTGCGCGCTCCGAGGAAGCCGTCGAGGCCTTCGTTGCCCAGCTCGTAGCCGAGCGCGTGCAGGCGTTTCTGCACGTCGGAAACTTCTTTGCCGCGGTCGCTGAGGGTCAGTGTTCGCATGAGGGTCGTCACTCCATCCACGCCGCCGTTCTGCCCGTTGGGCCGCCAAAGTATAGCTGACGGGGGCGTTGGAGGCGGGGGCTGGGTTGAATCCTATCAGCGGTGGCCCGGGCGGGGATGGGCGNNTGGGCGGCCGGGTGGCGGGGGTGGGCGGCCCCAGGGCCGCCCACCCCCGCCTGAGCCTTAGATGCCGGTGGCGTGACGGAAGCCGCTGGCGATGACGATGAGCAGCGCGCCCGCCACGACCAGGCGGTACACGATGAAGATGGTGAAGGTGTGGGTGCGCAGGTAGCTGAGCACGAACCAGATGGCGGCCAGGCCGCTCAGGGCGGCGGCGGTCACGCCCACGGCGAAGGGTGCCGCCATGTGGGGCGGCATGCCGTCTTTGGCGAGCTGGGCCAGCTTGTAGAGCGCCGCGCCGCCGACCACCGGCACCGACAGCAGGAACGAGTAGCGTGCCGTCGATTCGCGGTCGAGGCCCATGAACAGGCCGGTGACCATGGTGATGCCAGAGCGCGAGACGCCCGGCGAGAGGGCGATCGCCTGAGCGACGCCGATACCCAGGGCGTGCGGCCAGCGCAGGTCAGACATGCTCTTGTTCAGCTTCGCGGTGCGATCGGCCAGCAGCATGACGAGGGCGAAGGCGATCATCATGATGCAGATCAGGTAGGGCTTACCGAGCTGGTCTTCGACGAAGCTCTCGAAGGCCACGCCCACCAGGCCGGCAGGGATGGTGCTGATCAGCAACAGCCAGGCCAGGCGCTCGTCGGCGGTCTCGATGCGGCGCGTGCGCAGGCTGTGGACCCAGGCGCGCAGGATAGTCACGATCTGGCGCCAGAAATAGACCACGGCGGCGATGAACGTGCCGAGGTGCAGGGCGACATCGAAGGTCTTGTTCAGGTCGGGGTGGAGCTGAAAGAAGTTCCAGCCGAACAGCCACGGCACCAGGATGAGGTGGCCTGAGCTGGAGATCGGGATGAACTCGCACAGGCCCTGGACGATGCCGAGGACCAGCGCCTGAAGGACGCTCATGGACGCAGCCGCGCCGCAGGCCGGCAGGGGTGGTCGATCATGGGGCGCACGCTCCCTTTCTTTTGTCTTCCGCCACGCGACGGGGTCGACGTGCCGGCGTTTCTGGCGCGCCGACTCGACGTCTCGGGAGTCTAGCGCACCGAGCCGACTCGCTGAAAGTGATGGACGCCGCCGACCCGACGTCGCCGACCCGCCGCCGCCGACCCGCCGCCGCCGACCCGCCGCCGCCGACTCGCCGCTTCGTGGTCGCCGCGCAGCCAAAGCTTCTCACTGTCGTGAGCATTGTTACCGTGTTGCCGTTTCGATACGATGGACGACATCAGCGAAGGGGTTTTCGTGGACCAGGAGCAGAGGCTCACAGCAGTCCTTGCCGACGGCACCCGGTATCGCATCTACCGGTCCATCGTCGAGCAGCCCGGCGACGAGGTCACCGTGGCCGACGTGGCGGGGCAGTTCGGCCTGCACCCCAACGTGGCCCGCATGCATCTCGGCAAGCTCGAACAGGCCGGACTGCTGGCCACCTCACTGCGCCGGGGCCCCACGGGCGGCCGCCCGGCGCGTCTCTACCGGCTGAGCGACAAGGTCGCCTCGCTGATCATGCCGCCGCGGCGCTACGATCTGCTCGCCGAGCTGGCCCTCAAGGCGCTCGCCGAGAGCGCTGACCTCGAAAGGGTGGCCGCGGTCTGTCGCGAGTCCGGCGCCGAGGCGGCCCGGGTCTCTATCGCCGAGCATCCCGAGTACCGCAACGTCGACCGCGAGGGGCTGGTCTCCGCCATCCTCGAGGTCGGCGAAGTGGTGGGCATGCTGCCCGAGGTATCGTGGCACGACTCCATCCTTGCGATCGACGTGCGCAACTGCGTCTTCAAGGAGCTTTCGGCGGGCCAGCCCGAGCTGGTCTGCGTCATGCACCACGCCTTCCTCGAGGGCTTCATCGAGCAGTTCGCCGACTCAGGCAGCGCCGCCGCCGTCGAAGCCTTCTCGTCGATCAGCCGCGGCGACGATCGCTGCCGGCTGCAGTTCGTCTTCGGCTGAGCCTCCCTGCGGCATTTCACGCGTGATACAGTACCAACCGTTTGCGCGAACCCTGAGAGAGGGCACATCAGCACCTGATGCAGCTCGATGACCTGACCACCGATCTTCTCGACGCCACCATCCGGCGCGCCCTGCGCCATGGCGGCGACTTTGCCGAGGTCTTCGTCGAGGACCGCCGCTCTCTTGGCCTGTCGCTCGAAGACCGGCGCGTCGAACGCGCCGCCGGCGGTCGCGAGGCGGGCTTCGGGGTGCGCCTCACGAGTGGCGAGCGTACCTACTACTCCTATTCCGACGACATCTCCGAAGCCGACCTCGGTAGCGCGGCCGACACCGTCTCGGCGGCGCTGCGCGACGGCGCCGGCGCTGCGCGGGTGGTCAACCTCGGGGCGCTGCACGCGCCGCCCGCCACGGCGGCCATCGCGGTGGCGCCGGCTTCGGTGGCAACCGACGTCAAGGCGGCGTTGCTGCGCTCAGCCGACGAGGCGGCGCGTTCCGCCGGCGATGCGGTCAGCCAGGTCATGGCCGGCTACCTCGAGGCCCGCCAGCGCGTGCTGATCGCCAATTCTCTGGGCGAGCTCGTGCGCGACGATCGCACGCGCCTGCGCTTCACGGTGAGCGTGGTGGCGCGCCGCGACGGGGTCATCCAGACCGGCTACGAGAGCCTCGGCAAGAGCCTGGGCTTCGAGATCCTGGACGAGGCGGTAGTCCAGTCCATGGCCCGCGGCGCCGCGGCCAAGGCCGTCACCATGCTCGACGCGCGTCCCGCGCCGACCGGTCCCATGCCGGTCGTGATGGGCAACGGCTTCGGCGGCACGCTGTTCCACGAGGCCTGCGGTCACGGCCTCGAAGCCGACGGCATCGCCAAGGGCTCCAGCATCTACCAGGACAAGATGGGCGACGTCGTGGCGTCCGACATCGTCAACGCCTACGACGACGGCACCATCGCCGGCGAGTGGGGCTCGGCCGCGGTCGACGACGAGGGCGCGCCCACCCACAACACCGTGGTGATCGAAGGAGGCCGTCTGCGCGGCTTTCTCTACGACGGCCTGCGGGCTCGCGAAAAGGGCGTCGCCCAAACGGGCAACGGGCGCCGGCAGTCCTTTCGCTTCGTGCCCATCCCACGCATGACGACCACCTGCATCGCGCCCGGCACGGCCTCGGCCGACGAGATCATCGCCGCCACCGAGCGCGGCTTCTACGCCAAGACCCTGGCCGGTGGCCAGGTCGAGCCGGCCAGCGGCAACTTCGTCTTCGGCGTGGCCGAGGGCTACCTGATCGAGCACGGCCGCATCACCTCGCCGCTGCGCGGCGCCACCCTGGTGGGCAACGGCATCGACGTGTTGCGCAGCATCGACATGATCGGCGACGACTTCGAGGTCAAGTCGGGCATCTGTGGCAAGGACGGCCAGAGCGTGCCGGTGGGCACCGGCCAGGCTACCTTGCGCATCGCCGCCATGACCGTGGGCGGCACGGGCTGATGATCGAGTCGGTCGACAGGCTGCTCGAGCTCGCCCTCGCGCACGGCGCCAAGGCCGCCGAGGTCTACGCCGAACAGAGCGTGACGCGGCGCGTCAAGGTCTTTCGCGGCGCCGTCGAAGAGCTCACCTCGGCGCGTCGCAAGGGCGCCGGGCTGCGCGTCTTCCAGGACGGTTCGGTGGGTTACGCCTACGCTTCCGACCTCTCCGATGAGTCGCTCGGCGAGGTCGTCGAGATGGCGCTTGCCAACGCCCGGGTCGCAGACCACGACCCCGACTCCGTACTGCCTGCGCCACGCGACAAGCCGGCGGCGGTCGACGTCTACGATGCCGGCCTCGAGCAAGCCTCAGACGGGCAGCGCATCGAGCTGGCGCTGGCCGTCGAAGCCGCGGCGCTGGCGGCCGACCCGCGCGTCAAATCGGTCGACGAGGCGGTCTACGCCGACGGCGACGCCCAGGTGTTCATCGCCAACTCCGGCGGCGTGCGCGGCAGCTTCCGCGAGGGTCACTGCTACGCCTACGCCTACGTGCTGGGCGAGCAGGACGGGCAGATCGAGACCGGCCTGTCGTTCACCGTGGGCCGCAAGCCGGCCGATCTCGACCCGCAGCGCTGCGGCATCGAAGCCGCGACCCGGGCCGTGGAGCTGCTCGGGGCGACCAAGACCCAGACCACCAAGACGACCGTCGTGCTCGACCCCTTCGTGGCGGCGTCGTTTTTCGGGGTGCTGTCCTCGGCGCTCACCGCCGAGGCCGTACAGAAGGGGCGCTCGCTGTTTGCCGGGCGCCTTGGCGAGCAGGTCGCCGGTTCCGGCGTCACCCTGACCGACGACGGCATCCACCCTGACGGCCTGGCGAGCGCGCCGTTCGACGGCGAGGGCGTGCCCTGCCGGCGCACGCCGCTGATCGCCGAAGGCGTGCTGCAGGGCTTTCTCTACAACGTGCGGTCCGGCCATCGCGACGGCCGCGAGTCGACCGGCAACGGCGCTCGCGGCTCGTATCAGACGATGCCCGGCGTCGGGCCCACCAACCTCGTGCTCTCGGGTCCGCAGGTGCCCCTCGACAAACTCATCGGCGCCATCGAGCACGGCGTGCTCGTCACCAACGCCATCGGCATCCACTCGGGGGCCAACCCGGTCTCAGGCGAGTTCTCCGTCGGTATCAGCGGCCTGCTCATCGAGGGTGGCCGCGTCGGTCAGCCGGTGCACGAGGTCACGATGGCCGGCGACATCGTCTCGATGCTGCGCAGTATCGTGGCCCTGGGTGACGACGCCCGCTGGGTGCCGAGCGGCAGTATCCTGACGCCGTCGGTGGCGATCGAGGGAGTGTCGATCGGCGGCGCCTGAGGGCGTCGCCCATCAAGGGCCGCGGGCTGTGAGCCGCGGTCGCATCGTGACAGGGCGAACTCCCGTGCAGGGGGAACTACCGTGACCGAACTCGGCGACCGGTTGCTTGCGGCCAGCTACCTCGAGGGCGATTTCGTGCTGCGCTCGGGAGTCCACAGCGCGTTCTATCTCGACAAGTACCTCTTCGAGACCCGTCCCGACCTGCTGCGCGACATCGCCGCGGGACTGCGGGCCAAGCTTGCCGCCCACGAGCCGTTCGACCTGCTCGCCGGCCCCGAGCTCGGCGCCGTGGCGCTGGTAGCGGCCCTGTCGCTGGCCTGCGAGAAGCCGTTCGTCATCGTTCGCAAGGGCGAGAAGGGCTACGGTACCAAGCGCTTGCTCGAAGGTCGCGCCGAGGCCGGCCAGCGCGCGCTGGTGGTCGAAGACATCGTCACTTCGGGCGGCGCCGCGCTGCAGGCCGTGCACGTGTTGCGCGAGGCCGGCCTCGAAGTTGCCGGCGTGCTCTGCGTGGTCGATCGCGAGCAGGGCGGTCGTGAGGCCTTCGCCGCCGAGGGAGTCGTGCTCGACCCGCTGTTCACCGCGAGCGGGCTGGGCATCAAGGTCTGAGCGCCGTCAGCCGCCTCTGAGCGCCGTCAGCCGCCGCCGGCCGGCCATCCTGGCGGCTGCCGCCGACCGGGCTTTCAGGCGACCTGGGCCGGCTACCCTATCCTGAACGAGTCGATGGCCCGCACGAACAGCGGGCTGTCGGCGCTCCAGTGGTCGCTCCTGGCGCTCGCTGTGAGCGCGTAGATGTGGCCGCCCGCAGCGAACAGGTAGAGCCAGCCGACGAGCCGTTGGCCTGAGACCGTGACGCCGAACGGCACGACCACGCCTGCCTGACCGTTCACCGTGACCTGCGAGGGGTCGCCCGCCTGGGCGGCGCTGCCCATCTTGGCCACCATGGTCGCGCCCAGCGTGCGCAGCGAGGCGGTGAGCTGCGCGGCCTCTTCGCTGGTCGGCGAGGTGCCCGTGTCGACCACCGACACGGTCAGCGCGTCGAGGTGGCGTCCGCCGGCACGCGCGCCGGCGGCGTCGACGAAGGCGATCTCGAAGGCGGCGCCGCTTGCCGCCGTCGCCGAGCGCCACTCGGTGAGGCGCCGGTCGACGTCGAGCGAGAAGTGAAAGCCGGCATTGGTGTAGTGGTCGACGCCCTGTATCGTCGCGGCCTGGCCGCCGCAGCCGGCCGCCGCCAGGGCGAGCGCCGCGACGGCGCCCAGAGCCACGACCGCAAGCACGAGCGCCGCGAGCCGCAGGCGCGGCTGGGTAGATCGGCAGCCTCGCACGAGCCCTCGGCTAGCTCACGACGCGCAGCGTCTTGAGCGTGAGGTCCTCGGGGCCGTGAACGTGCATGGCGCGGGCCGAGGCTTCGGTGAGGTAGGCCACGAGCTCGTCGGAGACCTCCTCGCCGGGCGCCACGATGGGGATGCCGGGCGGGTAGGGGGCCACCATCTCGGCGCTCACCCGGCCGGCGGCGTGTTTCACCGGGATCGCCTCGGAGGCGGCAAAGAAGGCATCGCGCGGGCTCATGACCTGACGGCTGAAACGCGGCCAGCTCGCCAGCAGCGTGTCACACGAAACGGCGCCGGCGTCGCGCCGGCGGGCGGCGAGGTCGGCCATGGCCGTGGTGAAGCAGGCGACGTCGTCGCGTGAGTCGCCGTAGGTCACGTTGAGCAGCACATTGAGCGGATCGGCCGCCTCGACGGCGATGCCGTAGTGGTCGCGCAGCGCCGTCTCGAGCTCGTAGCCGTTCAGGCCCAGGTCGCAGGCCGACACGGTGAGGCGCGTGCGATCGAAGTCGGCGACGCCCCTGCGGGCGAGGACCTCGGCGCCCATGACGCGCACGCCGGCGATCTGCCCGAGCCGCGCCCGGGCCCATTCGGCGTTCTCTACGGCCTGCGACCAGAGCTGCTCGCCGTACAGGGCCATCTGCGCCCGGGCCGCGTCGATCGAGGCGTAGATCAGCACCTGGGGACTCGTGGACTGGGTCATCTTGACGATGCTCTCGAGGCGCTGCAGGCTGAGCCGCTCGCCGCGGGCCACCAGCACCGACGACTGCGTGATGCCGCTGATCAGCTTGTGGGTGCTGGCCACCATGGCGTCGGCGCCGGCCGACATGGCGTCGAGCGGCAAAGCGCTGCAGAAGCGCAGGTGCGGCCCCCACGCCTGGTCGACCACGAATGGCAGGCCGCCGTCGTGAACCACGCCGGCGATCGCCTCGAGTGCGGCGCAGACGCCGTTGCTCGAGGGCGAGACGACGAAGACCGCCTTGGCGTGGGGGTGAGCCTCGACCGCGGCCGCGACGCGCTCGGCGGGCACGTTCAGAGGGATGCCCCAGATGGGGTCGATCTCGGGCTCGACGTAGTGCGGCACGGCGCCCGAGAAGATCAGCGCGGCCTGCACCGACTTGTGGGCGTTGCGCGGCAGGATGACACCGTCGCCGGGGCCCGCTAGGGCGAGCAGCAGGGAGTGGATGCCGCTGGTCGAGCCGTTGACCAAAAAGAAGCAGCGCTCGCCGCCCCAGGCCGCGGCGGCCAGGGCTTCGGCGGCGGCCACCAGCGAAGTCGATTCGCGGGTGTCTTCGACGCCGCCCGCCATGGCGACATCGACGCCCAGCAAGGTGTCGCCGAAGGCCTCGCGCATGATCGGCGGAGCGCCCTTGCCGAGCTTGTGGCCGGGCGTGTGGAAGGCCACCATGCCCTTGGCGCGATACTCCAGCAGGGCATCGATGTAGGGGGTGGCCGCCTGGGCCTTGGTCTGGTGCGGTTTTCTCATGCCGGTTCCCGGCCATCCAGTGTATCACCGGCTCGCGAGGGTACCGGCGGTGGTAGACTCGAAGTCCTTGGCAGGCGGTGACCACAAGGCGGTGAACATAGGCCTCGACCACACGGTAAGAGTACGCTTCGCGCCGAGCCCGACGGGCACGTTGCACATCGGCTCGGCGCGCACCGCCCTCTACAACTTCCTCGTCGCCCGCCACGGCGGCGGCAGCTTCGTCGTACGCATCGAAGACACCGACGTGGCGCGCTCCGAAGAGCGCTACGAGCGCGCCATCCTCGACGACCTCGCCTGGCTGGGCCTCGCCTGGGACGAAGGGCCGGACGTCGGTGGGCCTTACGGGCCGTATCGTCAGAGTGAGCGCCTGGCGAGCTACCGTCGGGCGGCCGACAGACTGCTGACCGCCGGCCTGGCGTACCACTGTTTCTGCAGTCAGGAGCGCCTCGACCAGGTGCGTCTCGCGGCGCTCGCCGCCGGTCGCCCGCCGCGCTACGACGGCAGCTGCCGGCGGCTCGACGCGGCGACCGTCGCCGCGCGCCTCGCGGCCGGCGAGCCGGCCGCGAGGCGCTTCATAGTGCCCGACGGCGAGGTGGCCTTCGACGACGTCATCCGCGGCCCCATCGTGATCGGCTCCCAGGACATCGGCGACTTCATCATCCTGCGCTCCGACGGCGGCCCGAGCTACAACTTCGCGGCCGTCGTCGACGACGCGGCCATGGCCGTGACGCATGTGATCCGCGGCGACGATCACCTTACCAACACGGCCCGTCAGGAGCTGCTGCGCCGGGCGCTCTGCGGCGCCGCGCCGGCGCCGGTCTACGCCCATCACGCCATGATCCTGGCGGCCGACGGCGGCAAGCTGTCCAAGCGCCACGGGGCCACGGCGGTGGGCGACTACCGCGAGCTCGGCTACCTGCCCCAGGCGATCGTCAACTACCTGGCCCTGCTGTCGTGGTCACACGGCGGCGACGAGGTGCTCGATATCGAGCGGCTCGTCGCCACGTTCGAACTGAGCGCCCTGTCGAGCAGCCCGGCGATCTTCGACATGGCCAAACTCGACTGGCTGAATCACCAGTGGATCATGACCCTGAGCGACGG
>PKYM01000025.1 GCA_003132645.1 Actinomycetota bacterium
GTGGCGTATCCTTGGGGATACACAAGTACGGCGAACGTGATCGCGGTTCGCCAGACTGAGCAGTACGCGCGCTGGTTCGCGGGGCTGCGCGATCGTGAGGCGCGTAGTCGCATCCTTGCTCGCGTCCGGNNGACTGTCGCTGGGCAACCCGGGTGACGTTGGGCCGGTGGGCGAAGGCGTCTCTGAGATGCGGATTCACGTCGGGTCGGGCTACCGGGTGTGCTTCAAACAGGCGGGCGTCGTCGTCGTCGTCCTTCTGGCCGGCGGCGACAAGCGCACGCAGCGGCGCGACGTCGAGACGGCCAAGGCGCTGGCCCGTGATCTGCAGGAGGAGTGATGGGCAAGACCAAGACGACCCCATGGGACGCGGCCGAGCACCTGACGTCGCTCGAAGACATGGCGGCCTATCTCGAGGCTGCGCTCGACGAAGGCGACGCGGCCCTCTTCGCAGCGGCCCTGGGCGACGCGGCGCGGGCGAAGGGCATGAGCGAGATCGCCCGCGGGGCGGGCATGGGTCGCGAGAGCCTCTACAAGGCGCTGTCGCTCGACGGCAACCCCGAGCTCGCGACCGTGCTGAAGGTGTTGCGCTCGCTCGGACTGAGGCTTCACACGACCGCCACATAAGGCCGGATTCACGTCGCCGTCAGGACGGCCGGCGTCATGCCGTGCCGCCGCGAGGCTGCTGGATATCATGTCAGATGTGGCATAGAGTTTCGGCTAGGCCGGCCGCCAAGAAAGTCCGCCCTGCAAGCAGGTGAAGACGCTCGCGACGCCCAAAGCAGTGGTCACTGTCTGCCGGCGCCGGCTGCGCGCCTACGATGCGCTCGTCGACGAGAAGGAGTAACCAGCATGGAGAAGCCCAAGAAGGATCGCCTGGCGCGGGCCGGCTGGCGGCTGGGCGATGCGGCCGACTTCCTCGAGCTCAGTCCCGAGGAGGCCGCCTTCATCGAGCTGAAGCTGGCGCTCGCCGACTACCTGCGCGAGATCCGCCTGCGCAACGAGTGGACTCAGGCCCAGGTGGCTCGTCGCCTGGGATCGAGCCAGTCGCGAGTCGCGAAGATGGAGGCGGCAGACGCTTCGGTGTCGCTCGACTTGCTGGTGAGGTCCCTGCTCATGTTGGGGGCGTCTCGCGGCGAGGTCGGACGGGTCATCGCCGCGGCGGCGTGACGCATTGCTCGCGG
This sequence comes from Actinomycetota bacterium, assembly GCA_003132645.1. Classification (GTDB taxonomy): domain Bacteria; phylum Actinomycetota; class Thermoleophilia; order UBA2241; family UBA2241; genus Bog-752. The sequence continues at coordinate 1,182 of PKYM01000025.1, forward strand.
GTGTCGGCGGCGCGCATTTGCTTCAATTCGCGCCGACTTGACCGCGACCCCGCGCTACCGGCAGAATCGCGCGGCGATGGCAGGAAGCAGCAACAAGAAGCGGGGTGGCCGTTCGCGACGTGCGGGGGAACGGCGCTCAGGTGCGCGGCGGTCCCGCTCCTTTGACCGCCCGGATCGCCTCGCGCCGGTGGGCGCTGCCGGATCTGCGTCAGATATCCCTCCCGTCAACGTGCTTGCCCAATCCATCCTGGCCGGCGGCCGCGAGATCGTCGCCGAACGCGATCCTCTGCAGGTCGAGGCGTGGGCGAGCATGATGATCGGCACCTTCTACAAGCCGCCCGTGCCCTTCGAGGTGAGCGAGCAGCTCACGGCCGAGCTTTGGCCCGCGGTCGTGCGCGCCGCCGAGCGTCAGGCCGACCGCGCCGCGCTGGCGGTGCTGCTCGCTCTGGCTGCGGTCGCCGACGACGAGCCGCGGCGTCTCGCCCAGGCGGGAGCCGAGTCGCTGCGGGCGGCCGGGGTGTCTGAGCCGCCGTGGGCGGCAGTCATCGGTCGCCCCGAGTTTCTCGAGTGCTGGACGGCGGTCGATCCGTTCGGCGATCAGTGCGGCTACTACCTGCAGTTCCGCTACCCCGGCCGCGGGCAGCATATGGTTGTGGCGCTGCGCGACGAGAACCTCGGCGGCATAATCAAAGACGCTTCGTTCGGTGAGCTGCGGACCGGCAGCGATCCGCGTAAGCACGCCGCGTCGGCGCCCGACGTCATCGTGAGCGACGCCGATCCGGGCGTTGTCGCTGGACAGATCGCGCAGGCTCTGGCGACCGGCGATATGTTCATCGACAACGACTGGACACACGACTTCCGCGATGCCCGCGGGCTGCTCGCCGCGCGTCTGCGCTGCCTGCCCGTCGCGGCGGGGTCGGCCGAGCCCGAGCTCGAACCGGAGCCGCTGAGCGAAGACGAGCGTGTCGCGCTGGCCGATGAGTTTCTCGGCTCGCCTCAGGCGCCGGCTTGTCACCAAGCAGCGGCGATCGTCATGCACTGCATTGACGCGCGTTGCGACTACGGCGACGGCGACCCGCTGCGCTGGAGCCCGGCCGTCGTCGAGCTCTTCCTGCTCGACTNNGCCTGGGTGCGCTTTGCGCTCGGCAAGCGTGGCCTGGCTGAGCATCTGATCGCAGAGACCGAAGAGGCGGTGCGGGAGTTCACGTCCGACTACCACGAGGCCGTAGCCGACCCGGCCAACTTTGGCCCGGCAAAGGCGATGCTCGGAGCTCTGCATGCCGCCGGCGTCGACATCGAAGACAAGTCCGCCGTCGACGCCTGGATCGCCGAGTGGAACGCCCGCCCGCAGCACGAACGCGACGAGACTCTGGGCTTAACGCCGCCGCCCGGCGGCCCCGATCCGACGGGGTAGCGAGGGCTGCTTCGTGACCGCCTCGCGCGCACTGAAATCGCGCACGGAGGCTGGGGAGCGATCGCGCAAGCACTTGCAGAGTTTCGACTACTTTGTAAATATCGCACTGCGGATTTGCAAAGTTCTCTCCGCTTTGAAAGTGCCGAATGCAAGGAGCCCGACTACCGGAGGTGCGCGTGGATCCCGCTCGGTTCCATGCGAGCGCAGCGGGAAGGGTCGTAAAGACGCCCGGGGGCTTTTACGCCTTCGTGCCGGCTCCGCTGCCTCCCAAGCTCGGCTACGGCCAGGACCTCGTGCTCGCGCTGTCGCGTGCCGACGCAGCTCTGAGCGAGCTGTCGATCGCTGGCGAACAGCTCCCGAACCCCCACCTGCTCATCGCGCCCTACCTGCGCCAGGAGGCGGTCCTCTCGTCGAGGATCGAGGGCACGCAGACGACTCTCTCCGAACTGCTCATGGACGAAGTGGCGATCGCACCGGCGCAGCGCGACCCGGGAGACCTGCGCGAGGTCCGCAACTACATCGAGGCTCTTGAGTACGGGATCGCGCGCCTGAGCGAGCTTCCGCTTTCGTTGCGTTTCGTGCGTGAGCTTCACGAACGCCTCATGCAGGGTGTGCGCGGAGCGCACGTGACGCCGGGTGAGTTTCGCCGCTCGCAGAACTGGATCGGTCCACCCGGCAGCTCTTTGGCGAATGCCACCTACGTTCCGCCGCCGGTCGATGAGATGAACAAGGCGCTCAACGACTGGGAGCTCTTTCTGCACGACCGGACCAGTCTGCCGGATCTCGTGCAGTGCGCCCTGGTCCACGAGCACTTCGAGGCTATCCACCCGTTCCTCGATGGCAATGGCCGGGTCGGGCGCCTGTTGATCACACTCTTCTTGATCGAACGCAGACGGCTCACCCAGCCGCTGCTGTACCTATCGGCCTACATCGAAGCGCATCGCAGCGACTACTACGACGCGCTGCTGCGCGTGCGCACAGAGGGCGACTGGCGGAGTTGGCTGCTCTTCTTTCTCAGGGGCGTGCAGGAGACGGGCGTGCACGCCGCCAAGCAGGCGCGCGACATCATTGGCATCCGCGAAGAGTACCGACGGAAGGTGCGGGGGCGACCGAAGGCTTTGGCTCTCGTCGACGAGGTTCTGCGGTCACCGTACGTCACGGTCGCTGAGGCTCAGCGGGTGCTGGGCGTGAGCAACCCCACGGCACGCACGGCGGTGCAGGTGCTGGTCGCGGCCGGCTTGCTGCAGGAGGTCGGCGGTCGCCGGTGGCGCAGGCTGTACGTCGCGCGGCCGGTGCTGGACATTCTCGAGGCGCCGATGTCGGAGCTGTGAGAGCTTCTGGTTACTTCAGCCCCAGCGACACCTTCAGCGCCTGGTCGACGGCGCTCATGGCCTGTGCGGACAGCGCGCCGAGCTTCTCTTCGAGTCGGGATATGAGAACGGTGTCGAGCGACTCGCAGTGCACCCATGCCGGGGTGCCCAGCTCGTCTGCAGCCAGGCTCACCAAGAACGGGTAGTCGCTGCGGGGAGCGCTGGAGAGAACGGCCACGATAGTGGTTGGCGACCAGCGGTTGCCGACGTC
>PKYM01000206.1:0-6061 GCA_003132645.1 Actinomycetota bacterium
CGGCGCGGCGTGCTGATCAAGGGGGGCGCCTACCTCGAGCAGGCCGGCGCCCTGCGGGCGCTGGCCTTCGACAAGACCGGGACGCTGACCACCGGCGTGCCGCGCGTGACCGACGTGGTGTCGCTCGACGGCGACCAGGGCGAGCGCGTGCTGGCGCGGGCCGCGGCCGTCGAGCGCTCGAGCGAGCATCCGCTCGACCGGGCCATCGTCGCCGAGGCGGAGCGCCTCGAGAGCGACGACGGGTACGTCCGGCCCGCGGTCACCCGCTTTCGGGCGCTCGTCGGCCAAGGCGTCCGGGCCGACCTCGACGGCGAGACCGTCCTCGTCGGCAAGCCCGAACTGTTCGGCAACGGCGCCCCACTGCCCGCCACGCCGGGCCGCGACGGCCTGTTCGCCGCCGAGCTGCGCAGGCTCGAGCTCGAGGGCAAGACGGTCGTCGTGATCGGCACCCCGGAGCGCGTCGAGGGCCTCGTGGCCGTGGCCGACGCCGTCCGTCCCGAGGCGCGCGACGCCGTGGCCTCGCTGCGCCGCCGTGGCGTGACCCACATCGTGGTGCTCACCGGAGACAACCAGATAACGGGCGCGGCCGTCGGCCGCGAGGTCGGTGTCGACGAGGTCATGGCCGGCCTTCTGCCCGAAGAGAAAGTCGAGGCGGTGCGCCGGCTCGCGGCGCGTTTCGGCGGCGTGGCGATGGTCGGCGACGGCGTGAACGACGCTCCGGCGCTGGCCGCGGCCACGGTCGGCATCGCGATGGGCGTGGCCGGCTCCGACGCTGCCCTTGAGACGGCCGACATCGCCCTCATGGGCGACGACCTGTCGGCGGTCGCCGCGACGTTCCAGCTCTCGCGCGCCACGACCAGGGTCATCCGCGAGAACATCGCCCTGGCGATCGCCATCAAGGCGGTCTTCCTGGTGCTCGCGCCGCTCGGCCTCGTCACCCTCTGGATGGCGGTCTTCGCCGACATGGGCACATCGCTGGCCGTCATAGGCAACGGTATGAGACTGCGGCTCGCCGTGCGGCGCAGCCACCGACCGGCCTGAGTCTCTCAGGTCACCGCCGGCGCTCAGGTCGCAACCCGCGCTCAGGTCTCGACCGGCAGCCCCTTGCGCTGCCAGGCGATCATGCCGCCGTGGACGTCGTAGACCTTGCTGAAGCCCTGCTTGGCCAGGATGCGCGCCGCGACGGTGCTGCGGTGCCCTGACGCGCACATGAGGACGACCGGCCGATCTGCGTCGAGCTCGTCCGGCCCGCGCCGGCCGATGGCATGCACCGGGATATGAAGGACCCCGGGGATGTGGCCGCGCCGCCACTCCACTGTCTCGCGTACGTCGACTATCTGAGCATCGGCGTCGCGCAGGCGGGCGGCCTCATCCACCGAGATGGTCTCGAAGGCGGGGGCGCTGCTATGTAGCCACCCCACTAGGCCGCGACGCCGCTGCGGTCGGCCTGTTCGAGCACGTCATACAGGACCTCGTAGGGACCCGTGTTGAGAATCGACGACAGCACGGCATAGACGCGACTCGCAGCGTCGCCGCGATAGAAGTCGTCATGCGACTCCAGCGACTCCCACTCGGTCTGGACCACATAGTGGACCTCGCCGAGCTCGCCTTCGCGGGTCTCGTCATGCAGTGCACTGCCGATCGGCGACATGCCGAACGAACGCAGGACGCGGTGGGCCTGGTGGCCTGTCACCGACCGCAGGAGGCCGTCGAGATCGTGCAACGCGGTCTCGGCCCTGTGTTCGGTGCCCTTCCTCACGCTGAATACCGTCTGACCGACGATCATGAGCGGTAACTCCTTCGTCCATCGTGTTTACGTGCCTATCGTGCCCGATAGCGCCGGAGTTCGAACGAGGGAATTCGGAAAGTCGCCGTGGGCCGATTCGATGGGCGCCCCGAGCGGCGCCCGGGGCGGCGCCCACCGAGCCCCAACCACAGCCGGCGCGGGCGACCGGTCGCTGCCGGCGGGCGATGCCGCTGCCGCTGCTGCTGCTGCCGCTGTCGCTGCCGCCGGCGGGCGATACTGCCGCTAGCGGGCGATGTCCTTGAGGCCGGCGACGATCGTCGCCGGCGCGACGGCCGGCTCCGCGACGCCCGCCGCGTCTGCGCCGTCGGCCGTCCAGACGATCTTGCCGGAGCGGTCGACGATCACAACGTAGGGGCGGACCCTGGCCGCCACGGCGTCGTAGGCTCCGTAGGCGCGCGCGACGGCGTTCCCGGAGTCGGCCAGCAGGGGAAAGTCGGCGCGCCCGGCTTCGGCGGCGACGGACTTCAGGAGCTGTGCGTCGCCGGCCACGATGCCGACGAGCTGGCCGCGCAGGCCCCAGAGTTCGTCGGCGACGGCGCTCAGGCCGGTGACGGCAGCGGCCGCGGCGGCCGGATCGGCGCCGAGAAAGCAGACGACCGCAAACCAGTCGCCGCGATACTGCTTGAGGGTGACGCGACTGCCGTCGTGGGCCGTCAGGTCGAACTGGGGCGCCTCGCGCCCGACGCCGAAGTTGTAGCCCACGGTCGGTGACCTCCACGCAGAAGGGTTCGCTGTGACGACCCCGCGACCGGCGACAAGCCGGCGGCGGCGGCGACCCAGAGTCTACACGATGGAGCTTGGGACCGCCCTCAGGCGAAGGTCCGATAGGCCTCGCGGGCGGCGGCGCACACGGGACACTTGTCGGGTACCTCGCCGACCACCGTGTGACCGCAGACGAGGCAGACGCTGACGGGCTGAGTCGCGATGTCGCCACCGGCGAGCACCTTCTCGCGGGCCTCGGCGTACAGGCGCTTGTGGTCCATCTCGGCCTTGAGCGCCCAGTGCATCGACTTGAAGGCCTGTTTGTCGCCCTGGAGTCTGGCGACCTCGACGTAGGCGGGGTACATCTCATCGATCTCGAACGACTCGCCCTCGAAGGCCGTCTGCAGGTTGTCGGCGGTCGAGTTGAGGCCGGACATCACCCGCAGGTGGTTGCGGGCATGGCGGGTCTCGGCGAAGGAGATGGCGCGAAACAGATTGGCCACGTTGGGCAAACCCTCCGCGGCGGCCTTCTCGGCGAACACGAGGTACTTCTCGGCCGCCTGGCTCTCGCCGGCGAAGGCGGCCTTAAGGTCAGCCAGGTCCATGGCGTGCAATTCGTCGGCGCGCGGCAGCCGGCGCTCGAGCTCGTCGAGCATCGCGCTCTCTGCCTCAGTCATCGCTCCTCCTTGGATGTCTCAAGCCTTCGTTTCAGACCGCCGCCGCGGACGTGATGGCCGGCGGCGAAGCGGCGGCGTGACGCTCCGCGGCGNNCCGCAGACCGGGCACTCGTCGGGGGCGTCGCCGATCACGGTGTGTCCACAGACCGGGCAGACGCGGATCGGAGCCTTGCCCAGGTCCTCGCCCGCGCCGATGCTCTTAGCGGTCGAGTCGTAGATCCCCTGGTGGTCCTTCTCGGCGGTCTTGGCATAGCGGATCGAGGTGCCGGCCTCGGCGTTACCCTGCAGCTTGGCGACGGCGTCGTAGGCCGGGTACATCTCGTCGATCTCGAAAGTCTCGCCGCCCCAGGCGGACTTGAGGTTGGCGGCGGTGTCGCCGATGCCGCCCAGCACGCTCAGGTGGTTGCGGGCATGCATGCTCTCGGCGTAGGCCACGGCACGAAAGAGCCGGCCGGCGTTCGGGTAGCCCTCGACATCGGCCTTGGCCGCAAATGCCAGGTACTTCTGCGAGGCCTGGCTTTCTCCGGCGAAGGCGGCCTTGAGGTTCTCCTCGGTCATGGCGCCTAGCTTCTCGGGTTTGGGCGGGGTGTTCCTGAACGGATCTGCCATGGTCGCTCCTCCTGTGGATGGTCGTCCTTGAGTCGGCGAGGGTCTGACGACAGCCCGCCGCGCGACTGTCTGTGCGGGTCGAGACGTCTATGCTACCAGCGCCCGGCCGACCGACACTGCGGCCGGCGTTGGCGCCGGGGATGGCGGGATGATCGGCGAGCCCGGGCCTCGTTCAGGCCACGAGCCGGCGGCCGCCGTGCGGCTCGAGTGACGGCACGAGCCGGTGCAGCACGCGATGCACCTGCCGCGCGCTGACGAAGTCGAACAGCACGTAGTACAGACCAGGCGTCGAGTCGCTGCGCGTGAACTGCGAGAGGTCGATGAAGACACCCTGACGCTGGAGCTCGTGAGCTTGCTCGCGATCGATGGCAAGGAGCGCCGCCGTGGCCGGGACAGCGGCATCGCCGCAGATCTCGGCGACGTCGGCGGGCAGCATCCACAGCGCCAGCGCGAGGGGCTTGTGCTCGGCTTCGGCGCGCACCACGCGTACGCCGGGCATGACCTCGCGGCCGTAGTCGTAGTGACGCCCCGCCTCGGTACGCGCGACGTCGAGCACGACCTGTACCTGGTGGAGCTTGTCGTGGAACTCGAGCGGCACATGGCGCGCCATGAAGACCCTCCTGCTAGACCTCCGGCGCGCGCCTGCGTTCGCCCTGAAGCGCCCGCCTGCACGCGTCCGAAGGAGACTCCTTCACGGCCGGTTTCTACCCCACGGTCGCAGGACTTAACCTTACCGCGTTAGTGCAAACGCAGCCGGGACACGCGTCCGCCGCGCCGCTGCGCGGCCGCACGGCCGCAGGTCCGCACGGCCGCACGGGCGCACGGGCGGCCTGAGGGCTAGCCGTTCTTGACGCGGTACGCCGCCAGTTCGGCCACCACGGTCGCCAGCACGACGAACAGCGCCTCGACCCCCATCGCCACGGCAGTCCCGTGACGGTCGAGAAGCGAGAGCCACCGCGGCGCGCGGCTTGCCAGGATGCACACGGCAGCACCGGCGGCGCCGCCCGCCAGCAGCCACGGGGCCGCCGCGACATGCGCCGCCTGCCAGGCGGCGGGACTGCTCAGTATGGCTCTCGTGCGCAGGCCTGACCAATGGCCATAGGGAAACCGGCGCAGGGCGCTCAACAGACCGATCGAGAGCAGAGTGCCGGCCAAGAGCAGAGGCACAACGAGCGAGCTGTCCCTCAACGCCCCAACCCTTCACCGACTTCGCGTCCCATAGCCCTCGTATCTCATCCCTCGCTCACGTTTGTCGATCCTCGTGCGGCAGCCCTCGTTCGCGTGCGTCAGCCCAATCCCGGTTGCTTTCGTCAACCACCGTCAACCTTACCCCGTGGAGCAGCAGCGGCCCTGTCCCTTGACCGGGTAGCGACCCCGCCCGGACAAGCCGGCGGAGTTCTCACCCTACCCAGAGCCAACCGTGGGGTGGACGAAAGGCCGGGTCGTCAACCGCGCCTCCCCTCACCGCCCTGAGATTCACGCTCGGCCAGGCGGTCCTGCTTCGCGTGACCTTGTTCAATTGGCCAAGATCTTGGCCAATTGGCCAACCGCGCGCGAAGGACATGGGGGGCCGCGCAAAGGGCACCCGGCCGAACGGTCCCAGCCGCGCGCGCGGCCCGACGTTGGCGAGGCTACCCGGCCCGGGGTACAGTGCCGCCATGAAGGTGGTCGTGGTCGATGCGCGGGAACGCCTCGGCGAGCTGCTCGTGGGCGGCGCGCTCAGCCGCGGCCACCAGGTGACCGCCTTCGGGGCTTCACGACGCCCGCCGGCCGAGGTCGGGCCCGGCGGCGCCCAGGGCGGCCTGAGAACGGTTTCCGGCGATCTGCTCGACCGTGTCGCCGTCGCGGCCGCCGTGGCAGGCCAGGAGGCGGTGCTGTACGCAGTCGAGCCGCCGGCCGGCCGCGGCCGCACCACACGCGCCTCGCAGGGCATGCTCAACATCGCGCGTGCGATGAGCGCCGGCGGAGTGCGCCGTCTGGTCTGTCTCTCGATCGGCGGCCCCGGGAGCGAGTCCCAAGGCGACCAGCCGGGGCTGGTCGGCCGGCTGTTCAGATCCTCCCCCGCCAGGGGCGCGCTCGCCGACCTTCGTCAGATGGAGGTGACGGTCCGCCAGAGCGGCCTCGACTGGACCATCGTGCGGCCGGCCAAGCTGGTCGACGGTGCGGGCAAACACTTGTGGAGGACGGCTCCCGGGTATGCTTTGGCGCGCGGCACGAAGATCGCCCGCGCCGATGTGGCCGAGTTCATGCTCGGCGAGCTCGAGTC
>PKYM01000206.1:6071-6331 GCA_003132645.1 Actinomycetota bacterium
GGCGGGCGGCGATCGTCGCGCACTCGTCAAGGAGGGGTCTCGATGGAAGAGAGGGTCGCCAGGGCCGCCGACCTGCGTGACGGCGAGCTGCGCGAGGTCGAGGTGGGCGGCAAGAAATGCCTGCTTCTGGCGTGCGACGGTGCGCTGCGCGCCTTCGGGGCGCGCTGTACTCACTACGACGGGCCTCTGGCCAAGGGGCTGCTGCACGACGGACGGCTGGTGTGCCCCTGGCATCACGGCACTTTCGACGCCCGCACTGG
>PKYM01000040.1:0-4495 GCA_003132645.1 Actinomycetota bacterium
TGCCGCGCACCCAGGCCGAGCAGTTGCTGACGGGCGACGGCTTCGTGGTGGCGATCAAGTTCGGCCACAACGCCCTGGGCCCCGGTATTGTCTACGATCAGTCGCCCAATGGCTCGACGACGGCGCCGTCCGGCAGCACGGTGACCATCTGGGTCGGCAAGTAGCCGGCAGGTGGGGCGCCGGCGGGCAGCCGCGCCGCGCCGGCTGGTGGCCGCGCGGCGGGGGCTGAAGGCTGCGCGATGGGGGCTGGTGGCCGCGCGACGCCGTCGGGCAGCGCTGTCGGACGCTCAGACCTTGGCGATGAAGATGAGGTAGATCAGGTAGAGCGCGTACATCGATCCGGCCCCGCACAGCGTGAACCAGGTCAGTTTGTGCCTGATGCGCAGCTGCAGGTAGAAGACCGAACCCGAGATCAGCGCCAGGACGCCGCTGATCAGACCGGTGCGCGTGAGCTCCCACGACGTGAAGATCAACCCGATCGACACCGGGAACGTGCTCTGGAACACCATCGCCCCCGTGATGTTGCCCAGCGCCAGCGTGTCCTTGCCCTGCCGCACCCAGATCACCGAGTTGAACTTCTCGGGCAGCTCGGTGGCGAGCGGGCTCAAGATGAGCGAGACGAGCAGCGGGTCGAGCCCCAGCGAGTTGCTGACGTGCTGCACCTGACCCACGAAGAAGCGCGCGCCGATGATGATGCCGAGCGTCGCCACGACGACCTGCGCGATGATGCGCCGGCGGTGAGGCATGACCGGGTGACGGTGGAAGTAGAGCGGCTTGGTCTCGCCTTCGAGCTGGCCGCCGCCCGCCATGGTGCGCCACACGTACACGCCGTAGGCGGCCAGCAGGCACGGCGAGAGGATCCACTTGAAGTGGTGGACCGGGATCGCGCCGGCGATCATGGCGAGGCTGTAGGCGACCACGAAAAACGAGAGGTCGCGGCGCAGCACCGGCTCGTTGACGGTGAACGCGAGCGGGCGCCGACCGCGGAAGAAGAAGACCACGACCGCGGCGCCTGTGACGACCATCGTGAGGCTCGAGAGCATGAACGGCGCGCCGAGGATGGCGCCGATCCCGATGTCGCGCGAGCCGGCCGTGTGGGTGAAGAGGATGGCGATGACCGGGATCAGGGTCTCGGGCAACGCCGTGCCGACGGCCGCGAGCACGCTGCCCACGGCCCCTTCTCCGAGCTCGAAACGCCGCCCGAACCACTCGATGCCGTTGGTGAACAGCTCGGCTGAGAGCAGGATGAGGGCGAGGGCGGCGAGGAGGTAGACGACGGTCATGGTCCGGGCAGCTTACCACGCAGCCTGGCACCGGCCGCCGCTAGCGCGTCGGACCTGCTGCGCGCTGCCGGAACCGCTGCGCGCTGCCGGAACCGCTGCGCGCTGCCGGAACCGCTGCGCGCTGCCACAGGCAAAAAGGAGGGGGCGGGCGGGGCGGCCGTACGGCCGCCCCNNCTCGTGGCATGCGCGCGTGGCGCGCGAACGTCAGCCCAGGTTGAAGACCTGGCGGATGAACGGGAACATGAAGTAGATCAGGAAACCGATCGAGGCCGCGTACATCATCCAGCTCACGGTCTTTGCCTTGCCTTGGGATATGCGGATGATCACGTAGGCGATGAAGCCGGCGCCGATGCCGTTCGTGATGCTGTAGGTGAGCGGCATGATCGTCATGGTCAGGACGGCCGGCAGGCCGAAGGCGAGATCCGAGAAGTCGATGCCCGAGAAGGCCTTCTTGTTGCCGGTGTCTTCGTGCTCGGCCATGCCCTCGCCCTCGGTGAGGGTGCGCATCATCATATAGCCGACGATGATCAGGGCGGGCGCCGTGGCGTTGGCCGGCACCACGCCGGCGATGGGCGAGAAGAACATGGCGATGGCGAATAGGAGGGCGACGATCACCCCGACCCAGCCGGTGCGTCCGCCCACGCCCACGCCCGAGCCCGACTCGATGTAGGTGGTGGCCGACGACGACGAGACGACGCCGCCGGCGATGGCGGCGATCGAGTCGACTACCAGGGGTCGTACGACGTCGGGCAGGTCGCCGTTCTTGTCGAGGTAACCGGCCTGGCCGCCCACGCCGATCAGCGTGCCCATGGTGTCGAAGAAGTCCGACAGCATGAGGCTGAAGACCCAGAGGATGGTGGCCGCTATGCCGAGCTTCGAAAACGCCCCGAAGCTGAAGTGACCAACGATGCTGAAGTCGGGCGCGGCGAAGATCTTGTGGGGAATGACGGCGGTCTCCGTGCCGAACGGGTTCTTGTGGTAGGCGTAGTTGAGGACGATGGCGAAGATCGTCGAGAAGAGGATGCCCAGCAGGATGGCGGCCTTCCACTTGCGGGCCAGCATGATGATAGTGATGACGAGGCCGAAGAGCGTGACCGCGACCGGCACGCCGATCAGGTTGCCGAGCAGAAGCGGCGTGCTCGAGGGACTGCCGATGATCACGACGCCGCCGTCGACCAGGCCGATGAACAAGATGAAGAAACCGATGCCGATGGCGATCGCCTTCTTGAGCTGCAGGGGGATGGCCTTGAAGATGGCGGTACGCAGGCCGGTCAGCACGAGGACCGTGATGACGATGCCCTCCATCACGACGATGCCCATGGCCTGCGGCATGGTGAGGCCACCGGCGGCCACCAGGCTGAAGGCGACCACGGCGTTGATGCCGAGGCCCGGCGCCAGGGCGTAGGCGCGGTTGGTGAACAGGCCCATGAAGAGCGTCATGCCGGCGGCCACGAGGCAGGTCGAGGTGAGCACTGCGGCAAACGGCAGCCCCTTGTGCGCCAGGCTCGGGATGCCGGCGAAGCTCAGAATCGAAGGGTTCACGAAGATGATGTACGACATGACCATGAAGGTCGTGAGGCCGGCGATTGTGTCGCGGCGCAGCGTGGTCCCGTTGGTCTTGAACTTGAAGAAGCGTTCGAGCAGTCCCCCACCCGGCGCCGAGACCGGGGTGACGGTGTCAGACCCCACAGACATGCGACCTCCTAAAGACCTTGCTTGAAAGGCACTGGATTCCCCAAAACGGAGCGTATGTGACACGGACGGCGGGGGTCAAACGGCCCTCGCCCGTGAGCGGCCGCCGGGGGAACGGCCGGCCGGGCGGGTACACTGGGAGTCGGGATCAGGCGCCGGGCACGCGGAGCTGTTTTCGTTGCTCGATCCACGCAGGGGGGCCAGGCGCGGCCGGCTGAGGCGGCCGTTCGGGCATGTTTGACAGAAGGCCCGCGCCGCCGTATCTTTGGCGGCTGCGCGACGCCGACAAGAAAGGATGACCACACTTTCGTGGATGCCGCCCCCGGCCGATTAGCGCTCTCCGAACTCGAATCGATGACGGTCGTCGATGCGGCCGGCGCCGAACTGGGCGAGTTGCTCGACGTCCTTGCTTCGCTGGCCTCAGATCCGCCCGCGGTCACCGCCTTCATCGTCGGTCGCGACGACGAGCAGCTCCGCGCGGCGTGGCGCCAGATCGGCGAGATCGACGTCGACGGACGGCGGCTGGTCTTGAACGCCCCGGCGCGCGAGCTCAAGGCGGCGTCGCTGTCCGGCGAGGAGATCGCCCTGGTCGACGCCGTGCTCGACCATCAGGTGCTCGACGTCGAGCGGCGCAAGTTCATCCGCGTACAGGACGTGCTGCTCGAGGTCGACGACGGCCGTCTCGTGGTACACGGTGTCGATGCCTCGAGCGGCGCCGTCATGCGGCGCATGGGCCTGGGGTTCCTCTCACGGCGCCTGCGCGCCCGTCCCGGCGACTTCGTGCCTTGGGACGACGTCAATCTCATCTCGGTGCGCCTCTCGCGGGCCAACTTCATCGAGGCCTTCACCGAGATCGCCGAGCTTCATCCGGCCGATCTCGCCGATGTCATCGGCCAGGTCGGCCCGCATCAGCGCGCCGCCGTGCTGGCCGCGCTGAATGCGCCGCTCGCCGCCGACACGCTCGAGGAGATGGACGACGAGCTCGTCTCGGCGGCCCTTGTCGAGATGCCGCGGCGGCGGGCCGCCGCCGTCATCAAACACATTGAGCCCGACGACGCCGCCGACATGCTGGCCGACCTTCCCGACGAGGTCGCCGAGGAGATCCTGGCCCGTCTGCCGGCCGACCTCGCGCTGGCGCTGCGCGGCTTGGCCAGCCACCCCGAGCATTCGGCGGGCGCCCTCATGACGACCGATGTGGTCGCCCTGCCGGGCGCGCTCGACGCCGCTGGGGCGCTCGTACGCATCCGCGAGCAGCAGCCGGGCGATACGGCGCTCGCGGCGATCTTCGTCGTCGACGACGAGCGCCGGCTGCTGGGCGCGCTCAGCCTGGCCGAACTGGTGCTGGCGCCGCCCGACGACACCCTCTCGCAGCTCATGGACCCCGATTGGCCGCGGGCCGCGGTCGACACCGAAGAAGACGAAGTCGGGCGCCTGATGACCAAATACGACCTGCTGGCGCTGCCGGTCACCGACGGGGAGCAGCGTCTGATCGGCGTGGTCACCCTCGACGACGCGCTCGA
>PKYM01000040.1:4540-9003 GCA_003132645.1 Actinomycetota bacterium
GGAGCTTGCGCGTCAGGCGGGGATCGTCGCCGGGGCGCCCTGGGGTTGCTCGGCCGCGCGGCTGCGCCGCGAGACGGCCACCAGCGCCTTGAGCTCGAGCCGGTAGCGGCCCACGCCGCCGGCCGCCCGTACCCGCGAGAAGCCGCAGCCCTCGAGCACGTGGGCGTTGAAGAGGTTCAGCTCGCGCAGGTAGCCCGTGAAACGCAGGTCGGGCGCCGGGTCGCGCAGCGCGTAGGCCTCGAGGGCCTCGACCCGGCGCAGCTTGACGGCCGCGATCAGGTCCTGCAGCAGCATCTGAAAGCCGGCCAGGAACTGCTCGTCGTAGAAGAAGGCGCAGGCCAGCAGGTACGAGTCGGGCGAAGGCGGTCCGCCCGGCAGTCCGCGCCGCGCGAGGGCGGCCGGAGCGGCCTGCATCCAGCCCAGCACATCGGCGCCGTCGAGCAGCGCCCGCCCGAACATGCCGGCCTCGGCTTCGACCTCGGCCTCCCAGGCGGCGCGCGAGCCGGCCGCGACCTCGCCGGCCCCCTTCTGCCACCACGTGCAGGCCGTACAGGCCTCGGGCAGCAGGTCTCGACTGGTGGCGTTCAGATCGACGCAGTTCACGGGCCGGTCGCGGCCTCCCAGACGATGTCGTCGATGTGGATCCCGATTTCGTCTAAGTCGATGCCGGTCATGCTGTGCAGGTACGAGCGCACCGCGCCGCGGATCTGCGGCACGAGCTCAGGCAGCCTGGCGGCGGGGGTGATGACGATGTGGAGGTCGAGCACGCGACGGCCCTCGCGCTCCTCGATGCGGACCGGGCTGAGACGCTCGAGATGGACTCTCTCGCCCAGCGACTGCAGCGTGCTGCGATGCAGGTCGGCGAGGCCGGGCAGACCCTTGATCGCGTCCCACACGTAGGTCGAGATGACCTCGGGCGAGTAATTGTTGTCGGTGTTCTNNCGGGGCGCCGCGCGGCGTGCCGGCGCCGTCCTCTCTGGCCCGATTATAGCCTGCCGCCGAGCGCGATACAGAGGCTCGTCGATTGCGCTCGCCGCGAGCCTCGCCTATACTCACGGTTCGGTGGTCCGGGGCACGCGCCACGGGCCATTTTCAGTCCTGCCAGGCCCTTCCTCGGACGGCGTCACATGACCACCACCTATCGCGCCGAATGGCTGCTTCCCATCACCGCCCCGCCGGTCAGAAACGGCGCGGTCGCCGTCGAAGGCGACCGCATCGTCGCCGCGGGCTCGTTCGACGACGTGCGCGCCGCCTGCCCCGACGCCGCCACGGTCGACTTCGACCAGGCCGTGCTGATGCCCGGCTTCGTCAATGCGCACAGCCACCTCGAGTACACGAGCTTTCGCGGCATGTTCGACGACGAGCAGTTCGGCGACTGGATCATCAGTCTGATCGACGTCAAGGCCTCGCTGACACCCGACGAGTACCTGTGGAGCGCCCGCCTCGGCGCGCTCGAGGCGCTGGCCTCGGGTGTCACGACCGTCGCCGACACCACGTACACCGGCGAGACGATCACGGCCGCCGCCGAAGCCGGTCTGCGCGGCGTGGCCTATCTCGAGGTCTTCGGCATCGACGACAAGTGCTTAGACGGGACCATGGCCGACCTCGAGGAGCGCCTCGCGAGGGCTCAGACGATGGCCTCGCCGCGCCTCGAGATCGGCATCGCTCCGCACGCCCCCTACACGGTCTCGAGCCGCCTGTTCCAGACGCTCGCGAGCTATGCTCGCGAGCGCCGCATGAAGGTCGCCAGCCACGTCGCCGAAAGCACCGAAGAGGTCACCTACATCCGCTCCGGCTCGGGCAAGTTCGCCCACGACTACCGCGAGAAGATGGGTTGGGAGCGCATGCTCATCCAGCCCTATGGCGTGAGCCCCATCAAGTACCTGCAGCAGTGGGGCGTCTTCGACGAGAACTTCCTGGCCGTGCACTGCGTCCACGCCAGCAGCGACGACATCCGCATCCTCAAGGCCAAGCACGCGGCCGTGGCCCACTGCCCCAAGAGCAACGCCAAGACTGGTTGCGGCATCGCGCCGCTGCCCGATCTGCTGCGCCAGGGTGTGCGGGTCGGCTTCGGCACCGACAGCCCGGCCGCGAGCAACATCATGGACATGTTCGATGAGATGCGCACCGCGCTGTTCCTGCATCGCGGCGTCGAGCGCGACGTCCGCGTGCTGAACGCGAAGCAGTGCATCCGCATCGCCACGCTCGGCGGCGCCGAGGCCCTGGGCCTCGACGACCGCGTCGGTTCGCTCGACCCGGGCAAGCAGGCCGACCTCATCGCCGTCGACGTGTCGGGTTCGCGCTTCGTGCCCATCGACGATCCGTACTCGGCCCTCGTCTACGGCGCCAACCAGGACGACGTCGTGTTCACCTGCGTCGCCGGCGAGGCGCTCTACGAAGAGGGCGGCTTTCCGCGGCTCGATGCCCACACTATCCGCGCCGACAGTCGCCGCGTGCGGGCCAAGCTGCAGGCCAGGCTGGGCGAAGGGCGCGTCCGGGTGGGCGCCGCCGAATCGGGCTGGTGGCACACTCCGCCCGCGACCGATCAAAGGGAGAGCTGATGCTCCTCAACCGTCAACGCGTGAAGTTCTGGCAGAGGATCATCTTCGGCGCCATGGCAGTGCTCATGGCCAGCTTCCTGATCTTCGGCTACTCCGGCGTCGCCTCGGGCTGTAGCCAGGGCAGCGGCGTCAACACGGGCAGCAGCGCCATCGATAAGCAGGTCAAGACGGCCGTGGCTACTCTCGCCAAGACCCCAAACGACCCCACGGCCCTGCTCGGGGCCGCGCAGGGCTACCAGGCCGCCGGCTACGTGCAGAGCGGCCTGACGTCTGCGACCCAGACCAACGACCTGACGAAGGCGCTGGGCTACTACGATCGTTACATCGCGCTGTCCAACGCGGCGTTGGGCGCGACCGCCGGCGGGCTGCGCGTCGCGGCCCTCCAGAACGAGGCCCAGATCTACGGCGAGCTCGTCGACTACAAGAGCGCCGTCGCTACCTACAAGAAGATGCTCAAGCTGCAGCCGCACAACACGCTGCTCTACCTGCAGCTCGGCTCCAACGCCGCCGCGTCGGGCGACGCGGCGGGGGCCATCGCGGCCTACCAGACCTTCCTCAAGCTCGAACCGCACTCGCAGTACGCGGCGAAGGTCAAGCTCGCCCTGGCCCAGCTCAAGATCTCGCCGTCGCCCAGCGCGAGCGCGACGCCGTGACGGCTCCGTCCACGACGTCGTGACTCCCGCCTGCAAGGTCGACTCGGCGGGTCCGTCACACAACACGATAAGATAGGGAGACGATGACCGACTTCTCTTCAGAGCGCTCAATGGTCCACGACGGACTCGGCCTGATCAAGCTCACCGGCGAGGTCGACCTCTACACGGCGCCGCGCTTCAAGGACGATCTCGTCGCCCTGATCGAAGACGACGCCGTCGACGTGGTCATCGACCTTTCGGGGGTGACGTTCATCGACTCCACCGCCCTCGGCGTGATCATCAGCGGGGTCAAGCGTCTCCACGAACGCGACGGGCGGCTGCGGATCGTCGCCGCCTCGCGGCCGGTCGTGCGTATCCTCGACATCACCGGCCTCGACAAGGTGCTCACCATCTTCGACACGAGCGAGGCGGCCTTCGCCGGCCTCTGAGAGTCTTGCTCGCGGCGGCCGGTGTGGCGCCAAACCGGCGGCTCGGCGCAACGCCAAAACGGCCGTCCGGCGCGACGCCGACACGACTTCCGGCGNNGCGGTAGTCTCCGTGGGTGGCGCGAAGCGTCCGTCGCATGCGCGAAGTGCCCATCGACAAGCCGCCCACGCCGATGGTACAAGTCGCTTGACTCCAACGAGCGCGACAAGGATGGAAGTCAGCCTGTGAAACTCATCGTCACCGAGAAGGACTCTGCCGCGGCAAAGATCGCCCAGATACTGGGCGGACACGTGGAGGTCAAAGAGCACGGCCGCGGCCGTCAGCGCGTCAAGTCGTATTCGTTCGAGTGGGACGGCGCGCCGACGGTGGCCGTCGGCCTGCGCGGTCACGTGATGGAGACGACCTTCCCCAACACCTACCGCCGCTGGAGCCTCAAGCACCTCGACGAGATGATTCGCGAGCCCGACCTGGCATGGGTGATCGACGGGGCCAGCGCCTCGACGGTGGCAGCCCTGCGCACCGTGGCCAAGGGCGCCACCGAGATCATCGTGGCGACCGACTACGACCGCGAGGGCGAGCTGATCGGCGAAGAGGCGCTGCGCATCCTGCGCGGCGACGCGCTGCGCCGCCACCCCCACGACAAGCCCGAAAAGCCGGCCCGTGCCGGAGCCAAGAAGACCACCGCCCGCACGCGTCGCGCGCCTGCCGCGCCGCCGGTGCTGCTCGACGGCGACGATAGCTCGGTGCATATCAAGGCGGTCGTGGCGCCGGCGATCGTCGACCGCCACCATCGGGCGCGCTACTCGGCGCTTACGCCGGGCGA
>PKYM01000040.1:9027-26232 GCA_003132645.1 Actinomycetota bacterium
CAGACTACCTCTCGATCGGTCGCGTCCAGACGCCGACCCTGCGCCTTGTTGTCGATCGCGAGCTCGAACGGCGGGCCTTCGTGCC
This sequence comes from Actinomycetota bacterium, assembly GCA_003132645.1. Lineage (GTDB taxonomy): Bacteria > Actinomycetota > Thermoleophilia > UBA2241 > UBA2241 > Bog-752. Next base: position 9,113 of record PKYM01000040.1, read on the forward strand.
GGTGCCCTACTGGGAGATCAAGGCCGAACTCGAAGCAGGCAGCGGCGAGCGCTTCACGGTCGAGCACGCCAATGGCCGCTTCGCGGCCGAACCCGAAGCTAACACGGCGCTCGCCGGCGCCCAGGCCGACACCGCCGAGGTCACCGCCTACTCAACGACGCCGCGCACCCTGGCGCCGCCGGCGCCCTTCAACACGACGGCCCTGATGAGCGCCGCCTCGGGCGCCGGCGTGGCGCCGTCGCGGGCCATGAAGGCGGCCGAGTCGCTGTACCTCGACGGCCTCATCAGCTACCCGCGTACCGACAACACCGTCTACCCGCCGTCGCTCGACCTGCACGCCGTGCTGCACGCCATGACGGGTCACAGGCCCGTGTCGGCGCTCGCCGCCGAGCTCGCCGCCCAGACCACGCTCAAGCCGACGCGCGGCAAGAAGCGCACCACCGACCACCCGCCGATCTACCCGGTCGACGTTCCCAAGGGCGAGCTGCACGGCGACCAGGCGCGCGTCTACGACCTCGTCGTGCGGCGCTTCCTGGCCACGCTGTCGCCGCCGGCCGTGATCGAAAGCCAGCGGCTCGACGTGCGCCTCGGCAGCGAGCCGTTCGTGGGGCGCGGCAGCCGCGTCGCCAAACCCGGCTTTCTGCGGGCCTGGCAGCCCTACACCGCCGACCGCGAGCGACCGCTGCCGCAGGCGGCCGTGGGCGACGTCCTGGCGGTGCTCGGCGTGCGTCTCGACGCCAAGGAGACCCAGCCGCCGTCGCGCTTCGGCCAGGGCCCGCTGATCGAGAAGATGGAGGAGCTCGAGCTCGGCACCAAGGCCACCCGGGCCGACATCATCCAGCACCTCTACGACCGCAACTACGTACGCGACAATCCGGTCGAGCCGACCGAGCTCGGCATCGCCGTCATCCGCGCCTTCGACGCCGCCATGCCGAGCGCCCCGCTCGACATCTCCTCGCCGACCATGACCGCCCGGCTCGAAGACGAGATGGACCGCATCACGGTCGGCGACCTGCGCAGCGAACAGGTCGTCTCAGACAGCCAGGAGCTGCTGGCCCAGGCGCACAAGTTGCTCGAAGGCAACATCGAGATCATCCGCAGCGAGATCAAGGGCGCCGTGCGCGAAGACATGACGCTCGGCGTGTGCGCCACCTGTGGCGGCGAGCTGCGCATCCTGCGCGGCAAGACCGGCAAGCGCTTCGTGGCGTGCGCCGGCAAGGAGACCGACGAACCCAAGGTGCCCGAGGGCGCGCCCGAAGGCACGCGGCCGCGGCGCGGCTGCGGCCAGACGTTCCCGCTGCCTCAGCGGGGTGCTATCATCGCCAAAGGGACCACCTGCCCCGAATGTGGTTGGCCCGAGATCACCGTGCTCAAATCGAGCGGCCGCGGGCGTCCGTGGCAGCTCTGTCTGGATCCCGATTGTCCCACCAAGGAGAAGTACAAGAAGCGGGCGACGACCTAGCGGCGACCCGACTCGCGGGACGCGGCTTCTTCGTCACCCTTGAAGGCGTCGACCGCTCGGGCAAGACGACCCAGGTCGAACGTCTCTGCGCGTCCCTCGCCGCTCGTGGTTTGCCGGTCGGTGTGCGGGGCGTGCCGGGGGGCTCGCTGCGCGAGCCCGGCGGCACGCCCGTCGGCGAGGCGGTCCGCGAAGTCCTGCTGCATCGTCCCCACGCCGTCTCGTCCTGGGCCGAGGCGCTGCTCTACGCTGCGGCCCGGGCCCAGCTCGTGGCCGACGTCGTGCGACCCTCGCTCGAGGACGGCCTCATCGTGGTGCTCGACCGCTATATCGATTCGTCGCTGGCTTATCAGGGTTGCGCCCGCGGCCTGGGCATCGACGCCGTGCTAGAGGTCAACCAGCGGGCCACCGGCGGTCTGCTGCCCGACCTCACCCTGCTGCTCAAGGTCGACCCCGGTCGGGCGGCCGGCCGTCCCGGCCGGCCGCCCGACCGCCTCGAATCAGAGGGCCTCACGCTGCAGACACGCGTTGCCGCAGGCTACGACGAGCTCGCGCGCCGCTACCCGCGGCGCATCGTGGTGCTCGACGGCGAGCGGCCGGCCGCCGAGGTTGCGGCCGAGGTCGAGCGGGCGACGCTCGTGGCTCTGTCGGCTCTGCCGGCCGTGGCATCGCCCGTCGAGCAGGGGGCAAACGGTGTTCGCTGACATTCCCGGTCAGGCGCGGGCCAAGGCCTACTTCGCCGGCGCGCTGGCGCGCGGACCGGGTCACGCCTACCTGCTGGCCGGGCCCGAGGGCCTCGGCAAGCGGCGTTTCGCTCTCGAGCTCGGCACCGCCCTGGTGGCCCCCTGTGGGGGCTGCGGGGACTGCGCCGACTGCGAGCGCCTCGCCCGCGGGGTGAACCCCGACCTCACCGTGGTCGAACGCGAGGGCGAGTTCATCCGCATCGAACAGATCGCCGCGCTCATCGCCGACCTGAGCCTCAAGCCCTTCTTCGCGACCCGCCGCGTCTGGGTCGTGATCGAGCCCGAACGGCTCAACGTCGAGGCCGCCAACACCTTCCTGAAGAGCCTCGAGGAGCCGCCGTCCCACGTCCATTTCATCCTCGTCTCAGACGAGCCCGAGCGCGTGCTGCCGACCATCATCTCGCGCTGTCAGGTGGTCGAGTTCCAGCCCGTCGCCGACGACGAGCTGATCGCTCACCTGGTCGCTCGCGAGGGTCTCGACGCCGAGCGCGCCGCGGTCGTCGCCCGCCTCTCCCACGGCTCGGTCGAACGGGCCCTGCGTCTCGCCGGCGACGACCGCGGCGCGCAGCGCCGCCAGCGCTATCTGCACCTCGCGGCCGGCATCGTGCTGCACGACCGCGACGCCGAGCGGGCGTTCGTCGACGAGGTCGGCAACGCCGAGGTCGCGGCGGCGGGCGCCGTCGAGACCGACATCGCCCGCCGCCGCGACGAGCTCGAACGCGCCGTCGCCGACGATCGCGAGCGTGTCTGGCACGCCCGCCGGCTCGACGCCCTGCAGCGTCGCGAGCAGGCGCGTGTCTCGCGTCTGGCGGCGCTCGACGCGCTTGATCACCTGTCGAGCTTCGTGCGCGACGTCTGGGCGGTCGGGCTCGGAGCGGCCGGCGCCGTCTCCAACCGCGACCGGCTGGCCGAGCTCCAGCACGCCGCCGTCGCGCGGCCCGACCTCTACGCCCGGCTGCTCGTCGTCGTCGGTCACACCCGCAAGGACTTATCCCTGAACATCGACCGCCGGCTGGCCCTGCAGGCGATGTTCGCTCGGTTCCAGGAGGTCTGGGAGAGTGCCTGAGATCGTCAGCGTCGTCTTCGGACAAGGCGGCAAGAAGTACCATTTCGACCCGGGTTCTCTGGAGCTCGCGGTCGGCGACCAGGTCGTCGTCGAAACGGCGCGCGGCACCGACTATGGGCGCGTCGTCGAGGCTGCTCACAAGCAACCCGAGGGCGGCGGCCGGCCCGCTCTGCGACGCGTCGTGCGGGTCGCGGGGAAGGCCGACTCAGACCAGGTGGCCGCCAACCTCGAGCGCGAGTGCGAGGCGCTGCTGCTGGCCCGCGAGCTCGCCACGGCCGCCGGGCTCGCCATCAAGGTGGTGTCGGCCGAAAGCACCTTCGACGGCAACCGTCTGACGCTGTCGTTCTCGGCCGACGATCGGGCCGACGTGCGCGGGCTCGCCACGAAGCTGTCGGACCGGCTCAAGCGACGGGTCGAGTTCCACCAGGTCTCGGCGCGCGACGAGGCGCGCCTCGTCGGCGGCTACGGCCCCTGCGGGCGGCACCTGTGCTGCGCCAGCTTCTGCGGCGACCAGGACCCGGTCTCGATCCGCATGGCCAAAGACCAGAACCTGCCCCTCAACCCCTCAAAGATCTCCGGCTGTTGCGGGCGCCTCATGTGCTGCCTTAAATACGAGCACAGCGTCTATCTGTCGTTCAAGAAGCGCGCGCCGCGTCGCGGCGCCATCGTTACGACGCCGGCGGGCCGGGGAAAGGTCATTGAGCTTCTCGCTCCAGCCGACAGCGTCTCGGTCGACCTCGGCGAGGGGCGCGTGGTCACCTGTCGGTTGGCCGAGCTGTTCACCGACAGCGGCGACAAGGAGGACACATGAGCGAGACCAGGCACGTCGTACTGAACGTACCCGACGTCTCCTGCAACCACTGCAAGATGGCAATCGAGAACGCGGTGTCTGGGCTGGCGGGCGTCGACAGGGTCGAGGTCGACATCGACGCCAAGAGCGTCGCTGTGTATCTCGGAGACGAGGGTGACCTCGGCGCGGTCAAGGCGGCGATGGAAGAAGAAGGCTACCCCGTCGTCGGGGAGCACGAGTTCGCCCTCTGATGGGGCAGCGTCTCGCGGGCTGGTGCGGCACCCGACGGACTGGTACGATATCGCACCGTGTCCGTGGGCCGTTAGCTTAGTTGGTAGAGCAGGGGACTCTTAATCCCAAGGTCGAAGGTTCGAATCCTTCACGGCCCACCACGACTTCCGCCCAGCCCCACACGTCTGTTGCCGTCGCCGGAGGCGCGGTGCTAGGGTCTCACCATGAGCATCCATCACAGCCGCAGAGCTCTAAGAAGACGAAGGGACGAGTGTGAAGCGCACGTATAACCTGCGTGATTCGGGTCTGCAGCTCACGCGGTCATGGCGCGGCGCCCTGCCGGCCGGCGGCCGCGACGCGCTCCGCCAGTTTCTCATACTGCTCGCCTGCTATGCCGCCTACGACGTGGCGCGGGTCGCGGTACGCGGGCGCGAGGCGGTGGCCCAGGCCAACGCCCAGGTCATCATCAACGCCGAAAAGGCGCTCCATTTGTACGTCGAGCCGTTCATCCAGGGCAAGGCGAGCCACGTGCACGCGCTCGTCGTGTTCATGGACTGGTTCTACGCCAACGTGCATATCTCCGCGACGATCCTCGTGCTGGTCTGGATCTACCTCTACCGGCACGAGACCTTCGGCTTCTTTCGCAACGTGTTCCTCACCATGAACGCGCTGTCGATGGTGGCCTTCGCCATGGTGCCCGTGGCGCCGCCCCGCCTGGTTCCCACCTCGGGCGTGGTCGACACACTCTACCTGTACTCGACCAACAACTACCATTCGGGCGTGATGTCGTTCGTGACCAACCAGTACGCGGCGCTGCCCAGCCTGCACATCGGCTATGCGCTGTTCCTCTCGCTGGCCGTCTGGCTGCTCACCACCAATCGCCTGGCGCGCCTGCTGGCGGCGGTCTACCCGGTCCTCGTGTTTGCGGCCATCATCATCACCGGCAATCACTACGTGCTCGACGTGGCGGCCGGCGTCGTCGTGCTCGCGATCGCCTTCGCGGTCAACTACGGCTTCGCGCCGCAGAGCGTCCCCGAAGCGATCACGGTGTCCACGCGCGATCGCGACGCGTGACCGCGGCGTGAGCCTCAAGGACTCCTACACGACCGGCGTCCGCCAGGCCGTCGTGCCGCTCGCCGGACGCCTCGTGAACGGCGGTCACGTCACACCCAACACCCTGACCGTGGGCGGCCTCGTACTGAACGTCGCCACCGTGCCGCTGATCCTCTCCGGACACTTCATCGTCGCGGCGGTCGTGTTGCTGGCGGCCGGCGTGTGCGACATGCTCGACGGCGCGGTGGCCCGCCTCTCCGAACAGGTCACGCCGTTCGGCGCCTTTCTCGACTCGACGAGCGACCGCCTCTCCGAGGGTGTGGTCTACCTCGCGATCGGCGTCTGGTTTGCCCGCCAGGGCCACTTCTGGGACCTGGCCGCCGTCTTCATCGCGCTCATGATGTCGTTCCTGGTCTCCTACACCCGGGCCCGGGCCGAGGCCCTCGGCCTCGAGTGCAAGGTCGGTCTGGCGTCGCGCCCCGAGCGGGTCGTGCTGCTCATTGTCGGCCTGCTGCTGGCGCGCTACCACGTGCTGACCGTGATGGTCTGGGCGATCGCCGCGCTGACCACCTACACCGTGGTCCAGCGCATCCTTCACGTGCACCGGCGGCTCGCCGGCAGCCGTCGCGGAGCGGCGGTCTGACGGTCGTGTCGGGGCGGCCTTGCGGCCTGTCGGCGGCGCGGTCCGGCGGACCCGCTGTGGTATACTCGCCAGCGTTCACGACAGTCTCGCGCGGTCGCGGATCGCGCGCGCTTGCGTTCAGATCCAGCCGGCCAACCGGCCCGCGCAGTGGAGGGGAGACATACGTTGAGTAACCCGGTTCGCGTAGCCATCGTCGGCGTGGGTAACTGCGCATCGTCGTTCGTCCAGGGCGTCGAGTTCTACAAGAACGCCAAGAAGACCGACTTCGTCCCCGGACTCATGCACCCCGTGGTGGGCGGCTACCACGTCAGGGACATTGAGTTCGTCGCCGCCATCGACATCGACGCGAACAAGGTCGGCAAAGACCTCTCCGAGGCGATCTTCACAAAGCCCAACAACACGGTGAAGTTCGCCGACGTGCCCGCCAAGGGCATCACGGTCGCCAGAGGCATGGCCCACGACGGTCTCGGCAAGTACCTGTCCGAGATCATCACCAAGGCGCCCGGCCCGACGGCCGACATCGTCGGCATCCTCAAGGAGACCCAGGCCGACGTGGTCGTCAACTACCTGCCGGTGGGCAGCGAAGAGGCNNTGGCAGAAGCGCTTCGTCGAAGCGGGCGTGCCGATCATCGGCGACGACATCAAAAGCCAGGTCGGCGCCACTATCGTGCACCGCGTGCTGACGCGTCTCATGCGCGAGCGCGGCGTCAAGCTCGAGCGTACGAGCCAGCTCAACGTGGGCGGCAACACCGACTTCCTCAACATGCTCGAGCGCACGCGCCTCGAATCCAAGAAGATCTCCAAGACCAACGCGGTCACGAGCCAGCTCGACTACGACATGGGGGCCAAGAACGTCCATATCGGCCCGAGCGACTACGTTCCGTGGCTCGACGACCGCAAGTGGGCCTACATCCGCATGGAGGGCCGCACGTTCGGCGACGTCCCCTTGAACATCGAGCTCAAGCTCGAGGTCGTCGACTCNNCCGAACTCGGCCGGCATCGTGATCGACGCGGTGCGCTGCGCCAAGATCGGACTCGACCGCGGCCTGGCCGGCTCACTCGAGGGCCCCAGCTCGTACTTCATGAAGTCGCCGCCCGTGCAGCATCCCGACGACCAATGTCGCACGCTCACCGAGCAGTTCATCAGCGGTGAGGGACGCGGAGCGACCGCGGTCTGTCAGGGCTAGGGACGGGCGGCCCGCAGGGCCGCCGCCCAGCAGGCGGAGCGGGTCGCTTGCGACGTGCGCTTCCTTAAGCGAGCGGGGGGAGAGAGCAACCGGTCGTGCGCTTCAAAGAGCGTGACATGACCGGGCTTGGGGCTGTGGACACAGCAGGCTACAGGATCGCGATGCTCACGCCGTACGCGTGGACCGTCCCCGGCGGCGTGAACAACCACATCGCCGCGCTCGCCGAGCGCTTCACCGCCCAGGGTCACCGCGTCACGATCATCGCCCCAAGCGACGACCGGGTGGCCGTCAAGGCCGCCCGCGAGCGCGTGCGCGGCGTGCTGCTGGGCGAACGCGAAAGCCTGTTCGCCCCCGACGAGCCCTACCCGCACTACTTCTTTGCCGGCGGCACCTTCTCGGTGCGCCACAACCGCTCGGTGAGCTACATCTCGCCGCCGATCGACCTGCTTTCGAATGTCGATGTGGTGCTCGAAAACGAGGAGTTCGACGTCTTGCACATCCACGAGCCGTTCGTGCCCAGCCTGGGCTGGACGGCGATGAACCATGCCGAGTGTCCCATCGTGGCGACCTTCCACGCCAACTCCGAGCGCTTCTTCTGGTACTGGCTGGGCAGGCCCGTGCTCTCCCGCGTGTTTCCGGTCTTCGACGGCGTCGTCGCGGTGTCGCCGGCGGCTCGCGACACGGCGGCGCGCTACTTCGAGGGCCAGTTCCGGGTCATCCCCAACGGCATCGACCTGACCCGCTTCGGCGCGCCGGGACCCCGCCGTGCGGGTCCGTTGCGCGTCCTGTTCGTGGGCGGCGACTCGCGTCGCAAGGGCTTGGGCGTCCTGCTGCGCGCGCTGCGCTACATGGGCGACGACCTGCCGCCGTTCGAGCTCGACGTCTGCGGCAGCGACGAGCACGTCGACAAGTTCGCCCGCCTCGTGCCCGAGCGCTTCGCCAATCGGGTCCGCTTTCGCGGGCGCATCGCGCACGACAATCTGCCGATCCTCTACCAGGAGGCCGACGTCTTCTGCGCGCCGTCGCTGGGCAACGAGTCGTTCGGCATCGTCCTGCTCGAGGCGATGGCCACCGGCACCGCCGTGCTGGCCTCCGACATCGAGGGCTATCGCGACGTCGTGGCTGACGGCGTCGAGGGTCTGCTCGTGCCGCCACGCAACGCGCGCGCCCTGGCCAAGGGCCTCGGGCGGCTGCTGACCGACGCGGCGCTGCGCGACGCCTGCGCCGCGCGCGGCCTCACGACCGTGCAGCGCTACAGCTGGGACATCGTCTCCGACGAGGTCATGCAGCTCTACCGCGACGTCATCCACCAGCGCCTGCGGCAGCGCTCCACGCCCCGGAGACGCATCGAGCCCGAGCTGTTCGCCGACTTCCACGTGCACACCAACCACTCGAAGGATTGCGCCGTCACCCCCGAGGAGGTGCTCGGGAGAGCTTCAGAGGTGGGGCTCGACGTCGTCGCCGTGACCGACCATAACGAGATCGCCGGCGGCCTCGAGGCGCTCGCGCTGGCCGAGCGCTACGGCGTGCGGGTGATCGTCGGTGAAGAGGTCAAGACCTCGGAGGGCGAAGTCATAGGCCTGTTCCTGACGGAGCGCATCCCGAGCGGGCTCACCTTTGCCGAGACGATCGCCGAGATCAAGCGGCAGGGGGGCATCGTCTACGTGCCGCATCCATTCGACCGCATGCACATGGTGCCCGGCAGCCTGCTGCTCAAGGCCAACCTGACCGACGTCGACGTGATCGAGGTGTTCAACTCGCGCATCGCCTACCCGGGCTTCAACGAGAGGGCGGTGCGCTTCGCCGAACGTCATCGCGTGCCGGCCGCCGCCGGCAGCGACGCCCACGTGCTGGCCGGCCTCGGCACGGCGCTCACCGGCATGAGCCAGTTCACGGGCCCCGACGACTTCGTCGAGGCTCTGAGGGGCAGTCACATCATCCGGCGCCCCAAGAGCCTGCTCTACCTGCAGTCCCTCAAGCTGCTCCAGACGAGCCTCGAAAGCAGCGCCCAGCGCTGATCCTCTGCCTCTCGCGCGGGCAGAATCGCAGGATTTCCCCTCGCGGCGCAAAATAGAAGGGTCAGGCAAGGGAAGGCGACCGGTGGGACAGCCGAACGAGATCTACGACAAATATCTGACCCGCGCCATCTCCGAGATCAACGACCTGACCGGAGAGATGTTGCGCTGCCGCCTGTGTTCGCACAGCAGGTCGATGCCGGTCATCGGCTCCGGCCACCCGCTGGCCGACATCATGCTGCTCAAGTACCGCGTGCAGCCAAGCGAGCTGCACGAGGGGGTGGCCTTCTTCGGCCGGGCCGGCACGGCCATCATGAAAAGCTGCCAGCGTCTCGGTATCGACCCGCTGCAGCTCTACGGCACCAATGTCCTCAAGTGCGGCAGCGTGCGCGACGACGACAAGGCCGAGGGCCGCTGCCTCGAGTACCTGCGCCGCGAGATCGCCATCGTCGAGCCCAAGCTCATCGTCGCCATGGGCGAGAAGGTGGTCGCGGCGCTTGACCGGCTCGATCTCCCGACCGCCCGGCCCCTCGAGTTCGCGGTCGGCGAGACTATCGAGTTCACACCCGGCACCGAGGTGCTTGTCACCCCCGACATCGACGCATCGCTCGACGAGCAGCGCCTCAAGGCGGCCTTCTGGCAGGCCTTCCGCCGCCTCGGCGAGTGGTACGAGGCGATCCCGCCGTACTGATCCGGGTGAGTCGCCAGTGAACCGCCCCAGAGCGGTTGCCGCCGCGGTCGCAGCCGCTGTTGCCGCCATCGTCTTTGTCGCCTTCACGCTGTGGAGCGGTCTGCTGCCGGCGTTCGCCTTTCGGGCCGACGTCATCATCTCGATGGCGCTCGGCGTCGCCCTCGTCGGCATCATGGTGGGCGTCGTCGTGGCGACGCGGCCGGCGACCTCGCAGCTTCTCATGGTGGCCGGCGTCGGGCTCGTCTGTGCCATCCTCGGCAGCGCGCTGGGCTTCGTGCCGCTGGCCGACCTGGGCAAGATCGCCTTCGGCGCGAGTGTCGGCTTCTGGCTCGGGTCGGCTCTCGCCGATCTCACCGACGACCTGCGCGTCATCGTCGGGCTGGCGGTGGCGATCGGTGTACTCGACGCGGCCAGCGTGTTTCTACCCCAGGGGCCCACGCACCTGCTGCTCACCAAGGCGCCCCAGACCGTGTCCTACTTCGTTGTGGCCTTCCCGACCATCGGCTACGCCGTGCACGACGCCTACTCGGGGCTCGGCACGAGCGACGTGATCTTCTTCGGGCTGTTCCTGGCCGCGGCGGTGGGCTATGGGCTGCGCGTGCGCCTCACACTGGTGGCGATGGTCGCCTCGTTCGTGGTCACCGTCACGGTGGCGCTCTGGACGCGGGCGCTGCCGGCGCTGCCGGGGCTCTCCCTTGCCTTCCTTGCGGTCAACGCCGACCTCATCGCGCGGCGCTGGCGCTCGCCTTCCGGCGACGGTCCGCCCACGCCTTCCGGCGACGGTCCGCCTACGCCTCCCTGACGAACAGGGCCACGGCCTCGATGTGATGGGTGTGGGGGAACATGTCGACCGGCGTGACGGTCGTCAGACGATAGCCGATCGTCGCGAGCTGGGCGGCGTTGGCCGCCAGGGTCGCCGGGTTGCACGAGACAAAGACGATGCGCTCCGCGCCGAGCAGCGCCATGCGCTCGACCGCCTTCCTGGCCATGCCGGCACGCGGCGGGTCGGTGACGATCACCGCCGGCGGGGCGAAGGGTTGCGTCGCCGGCGTGCGCAGCGACTGATGGGGCTTGCCGTCGGCCTCGATCAGGCGCGCGATGTCGGTGTCGCGCCCGGTCGGCGGGTCGAGCAGCAGCTTGCGTACGTCGCCGGCCGCGAAGGCGATGTCGGTCCGGCCCGCGAGGCGGGCGTTCTCGGCGGCCGCCGCGATCGCCTCGTCCTGGAGCTCGAGGCCGTACACCGGCGCGGCCTGCCGGGCGAGCAGGAGGCTGAGGCTGCCGATGCCACAGTAGAGGTCGTAGGCGCTACGCCCGGCCGCGGGGGCGGCGTAGCGCAGGGCGGTCTCGTAGAGCACGCCGCACATCTCTGAGTTGGTCTGCAGGAAGGCCAGCGCCGGCACGCGCAGCCGCACGCCGGCGAGCTCTTCGTGAAAGTAGGGCGGCCCGACGATCATGAAGGGCCCGACGCCCACCGCGGCGTCGGCGCGCGTCTCGTTGACCGTGACGGCAAACGACGTGTAGGGCTGCTCGGCGGCGACGCGTTCGGCCAGCTCGCGCTCCTCCGGGAAACGTTCGGTGACGAACAGGTTGAGCAGCAGTTCGCCGCTCGCCAGGCCGCGGCGCACGACCAGGTGGCGCAACAGACCGATATGGGCCGCCGAGGAGTAGACGGGCAGCTCGAGGGCGCGGCAGGCGGTCAGGACCGCCTGCCGCGCCCTCGAGATCTCGAGCGGCGCGAGATGGCAGTCGGGCACGTCGACGACCTCGCGCCACGAGCCGCGGCGGTGCATCCCGAGGACCGGTTCGCCGCCGTCGAGCCCGAACGAGTACTCCATCTTGTTGCGGTAGCGCCAGGGGTCGGCCATGCCGACGATCGGCTCCACGGTCACGTGGTCTAGGCCGCCGATGTGAGCCAGCGCCTCGACCACCTGACGGTGCTTGAACTCGAGCTGGCCCGAGTAGTCGAAGGTCTGCCACTCGCAGCCGCCGGCGTCGGGCGCGTGATCGCAGCGAAACGGCGTGCGGCGGGGCGAGGGCGCGACCAGCGAGATGAGCCGCGCTTCGGCGAAACCGGACTTGCGGCGCGTCACCTCGACGAGGGCAAGGTCGCCGGGCAGCGCCCCGCGTACGAACACCACGAAGCCGTCGACGCGGCCGATCCCCTGGCCGCCGTAGGCCAGGGTGTCGATGGCAAGCTCGAGGATGTCACCGGGCTTCGGAGGCATGGCGGCCAGTGTACCTCACCCGACTGGTGCGATTGTCCACCCGTGACGGCCCCGCCCCTCTGCGACTTCGTACCGACGGTCTGGTAGAGTGCCGCCACGGGCAGAACCCAGAAGGCAAGAGCCGTCCGTTCTTCGTACGGCCGACCTCTTTCAAGGAGACACGCGCGTGGCATCGTTCGATCTCGCCGAGTACCGGCGCCGAGCCGAAGAGTTCACCGGCGCCCTCGACCTCGAGGCCTATCAGCATTTTGCCGGGCTCAAGGAAGACTGCGACTTCACCGCCGTCTACGACCGCTACCCCGAACTGTTCACGCTCGACTCGGTGCGCTCGCTGCGACGCCTCTACGACTCCGCCACGGGCGACGACGACCGCCGCCGCCTTTCGTTTCTGCTCAACCTCGGCATCGAGGGGTTCCTGGGCAACGAGACCAAGGAGATCTCCGACGAGATCGCCAACACCGAGTCGCGCGCCAAGATCACAGTCGACGACGAGCAGATCGGCTTGCGCTACTCGAGTGTCGTGCTGGCCAACGAGCCCGACAGGGCGCGCCGGCGGCGCATAAGCGACGCCCGTCTCGAGCTCACCCGCACCGTCCTGAACCCGCTCTACGACCAGACCTGGCGGCGCCAGCACGAGCTTGTCGGCGAGCTTGGCTATCCCACGTACTCCGAACTGTTCTCAGAGGTGCGCGCCGTCGACTTCGGCATGCTGCGCGGCGCCACGCAGGCGTTCCTTCAGGCCACCGAGGGGCTCTACCAGCGCACCCTCGACAAAGTGGCGCGCGCCAGGCTCGGCCTCTCGCGTGAAGAGCTCGAGCACTCCGACCTGCCGTTCCTGGTGCGAGCTCCCGACTACGACCACATCTTCGCGAGCTCCCGCCTGCTGCCCACGTTCGACCGCACGCTTCAGGGGCTCGGCATCTTGCTCGCCGGGCAGCCCAACGTCCACGTCGACGCCGAAGTGCGCGAGCTCAAGTCGCCGCGCGCCTTCTGCGCGCCGGTGCGCATCCCTGACGAGATCTACCTGGTCGTCATGCCCAAGGGCGGGCAAGACGACTTTCAGGCGCTGCTCCACGAAGGCGGCCACACCGAGCACTTCGCTCACACGAGGCCCGATCTACCCTTCGAGTACCGCTTCCTCGGCGACAACGCGGTCACCGAGGGCTTCGCCTTCGTGTTCGATCATCTCACTCTCAATCCCCGCTGGCTCGAGACCTACCTCGACTACGCCGACTCGCGCGAGTACCTCACTTTCGCCAACCTGGTCGAGCTCTACTTCCTGCGCCGCTACGCCGGCAAGCTGGCCTACGAGACCGAGTTCCACGTGCAGACAGGCCCGCTCGACGGCATGGCCGAGCGCTACAACGCGCTGCTCAGCCAGGCCGTCCAGATCGACGTGCCGGCGGCCAGCTACCTGGTCGANNGGCGAGTGGCTCAAGAAGCTCTGGTCGACGGGGCAGATGTACTCGGCCGACCAGCTCCTTCTCAAGAACGGTGGCGGTCGGCTCGACACGCGGCCGCTCGAACTGCACCTCGAGCGGGCGCTGGGTCGCTAAGCCAAGGTCGGGACCGGCGCCCGGCGCGGTCGCCGGGTCGCCAGGTCTGGTCTAGGAGCGCGGCCCCGCCAGCGGCTGCACCAGCAGGCGTCGCTGTCGGGGGCCGTCGAACTCGGCAAAGAAGATCCCCTGCCAGGTGCCCAGCGCCAGGCGTCCGCCCTCGACCGGCACGGTCACGCTGCCGCCCACCATCGACGCCTTCACGTGGGCGTCCGAGTTGCCCTCGAGATGGGCGAACGGCAGATCGATCGGCACCAGGCGCTCCAAGGCCATCGCGATGTCGCGCCGCACCGTCGGGTCGGCGTTCTCGTTCACGGTCACGCCGGCCGTCGTGTGTGGGCAGTAGACCAGCACGGCCCCTTCGGTGAGGCCGCTCGCGGCGAGCGCCTTCTCCACCAGCGGCGTGACCTCGAGCAGCGTCACGCGGTCGTGGGTCGAAAGTGAGAGCGAGATCACGTCATGAACCTCCGTCGCATCAGCGTCTGAACAGGTCGAACAGGTGGCCGACTCGCCGGCCGGCGCCCTGAGGCGCCACAGGCGCAACAGGTGTCACCGCGCGGGCCTTGATGGCCGCCACGACATCGGCGGTCGAGCCTACGTCACCGTCGATCTCGGTCGTACAGAAGCCGATGCGATCGCTCCTGTGGGCGTCGCTGCCGGCGGTCTCCGGCAAGCCCAGGGTGCGAGCGAGACGCTCGGCCGTCTCGACGTAGCTCGTGCCGGTCCAGTTGCCGTTCCACACCTCGACGGCATCGATCAGCGGGGCCACCTGGTGAGCGAGCGCCGAGTAGTAGGTCGAGCGGCTCAGGCCGCCCCCGGCGGCGGGATGCACCCAGACGATGGCGGCGTCGTCGGCGATCGTGCCGGCTTGCGGCACGGCCTGGATGTCGCTGAAGGAGGCGAGGTAGTCGAGGTCGGGCGAATAGACGATGAAGTCGCCCCACAGGGTCGAGATCTCGACGCCGTGCACGAGGATCGTGCCGATGTCGGCCAGGGGGCCTTCGAGGCGGCGGTTGTCGCTGACGTCGCCGTGGTTTGTGAGGGCGATGGCGGCGATGTGCTGCTCCCGACAGCAAGCGATGAGGTCGCGGTAGGCGATAGTCGAACAGCTCGAGGCGGGATACGTGTGAACGTGCAGGTCGACTCTCATCAGGGGCGAGTATACACTCGGGCCATCCATGCACGGCACGCTTGACACGTTCAGCGTCGTCGAGGTCCTGCAGATGCTCGGCAGGGTGCGGCGGTCCGGCACGCTCCACATCGAGTGTGCCGAGCGCCAGATCGACGTCCATTTCGTCCAGGGTCGGATCGCCGAGACCCGCGACTCCACGCGCGTCTACGCCGATACCGTCCTTGGCAGCCTGCTCATCAAGCGCTCCCTCATCAGCGAGGCGCAGTTGGACCAGGCCCTGCACGAGCAGGAGACCGACCCACGGCCGATCGGCACCATCCTGGTCGAGCGGGGCTTCGTGGACGAAGACGATCTGCGCGACGTGCTCTCCCGGCAGGTCGCCAACACCTTCTTGGCCGTCAAGACGACCGCAGCCAGCGGCACCTTCATGTTCGTCTCCGACGCAGCCGCCGAGGCCGTGGACTACATCACGATCGACACACAGAGGGTGCTCATCGAGGTCTCGTCGGTGGGCAGCGACTACGTGGCCGCCTTCGAGCTTCTCGGCGCGGGCAACACCGTGCTGATCCGCAACCGCGACTACGAGACCCTCCCGCGCCATGCGGTCATCATGGCGCGCGACGAGTTCCACGTGCTGGCGCTGATCGACGACGAGCGCACGGTGAGCGAGGTGGCCGACGCGAGCCATCTCGAGGAAGTCACCGTCATCTCGATCCTCGGCAAGTTCTGCCAGGCAAGGGTGCTACTCACGGCGGGCGACCATCCGCCCACTCCGCTCGCCGACTGGGAGCTGCGCGCTCACCGCGACGGCGTGCGGGATGAGGTCTCAAGGATCGGCGAACCTCCGGCGTCGCCGGTCGCGGCGCCCGAGTCCGAGTCCGNNCGAGCTTCCCGTCGTTACCGATAAGACGCCCGAGCCGCTCGACCTGGGCGCCGACGGCAGTGGCATCGACTGGGCCTTCGACCGCTTGCGTGACGTGGACCCCGACGTGGACCCCGACGCGGCCCCCGACGCCGACGGCCACCTCGCCGCCGCGCCCGACACCCAGACCACGCCCGACACCCAGGCCGCGACCAACGAGGAGTCTGCGCCTCCCGTCGGCGACTGGCACTGGTAGGCGCCCGACCCAGGGCCGAAAACGACGATGCGCCGGCCCGCCGGCGCAAGGCCGACGGACCGGCGCATCGGGGCCGTTGATCAGGCGGTCACGTCGCGGACGAGATCCTCGAAGGCGCCCACGTAGAGGTCGATGTCCTCGTCGGTGTGCTGAATGGACAGCGTCCACTCCTCTTCGCGACCAGGGGCGATGATGACGCCGCGGTTGAAGTTGTACAGCCAGGCCAGAGCGACCAGCTCATGGTCCTGGTACTTGATGAACGACTCGTAGTCGGTGATCTTGCCGGAGGCGAAGTTGACGCAGCCCTTCGACGAGATGCCGACGGTGTAGCCGGGGAAGTCGTACTTCTTGCAGACCGCGTCGCATTCGGCGGTGAGGCGGTCGTTCAGGTAGTTCAGGTGGGCGTAGGCGGCGTCGGTCATGACCTGCTCGAAGCTCGCCCGCGCGGCGGCCATGGAGAGCGGGTTGCCGGAGTAGGTGCCGACCTGGAAGACGGTGCCCTCGTGGATGACGTTCATGATCTCGTCGGTGCCGCCGATC
This sequence comes from Actinomycetota bacterium, assembly GCA_003132645.1. Lineage (GTDB taxonomy): Bacteria > Actinomycetota > Thermoleophilia > UBA2241 > UBA2241 > Bog-752. Next base: position 25,562 of record PKYM01000040.1, read on the forward strand.
GCGCCGCACGGTGTGCCGCCGCCGAGGGCCTTGCCCAGACAGACCATGTCGGGCACGACGCCCCAGCGCTCGACGGCGCCGCCGCGAGCGGTGCAGATGCCGGTCTTGACCTCGTCGAAGATCAACACGATGCCGTGCTTTTTGGTGATCGCGCGGACGGCTTCGAGGAAGCCCGGCTCGGGCAGGACCACGCCGAGGTTCATCATGGCGGGTTCCATGATGAGCGCCGCCGGAGTGCGACCCTCAGCGACCAGCCGCTCGATACGCTTGGTCATGTTCTCGACGTCGTTGAAGGCCACCGGGATCGTCAGGTCGATCGATGACTGCGGGATGCCGGCGCCGTACGACAGCGAGGCGTAGTCGTCGCGCGGGCCGATCTTGCCGTAGTCGACGGCGCCGATCGAGACCATGACGTAGTCGTGATGGCCGTGGTAGGAGCCGAACATCTTGACGATGGGCTCGCGACCGGTGAAGCCACGGGCCACGCGGATGGCGTCCATGGTGGCTTCGGAGCCGGAGTTCACGAAGCGCCACTTGGGCAGCTTGAAGGCGCCCGCCAGGTGCTGTGCCATGATGACGCCGTCTTCAGTCGGCAGGCCGAACTGGGTGCCGAGCGGGGCGCGCTTCTGGATGGCCTCGACGATGGCGGGGTGAGCGTGGCCCTGGACCAT
>PKYM01000049.1 GCA_003132645.1 Actinomycetota bacterium
GCTACGGCGCCCAGCGCTGCCCGGACTGCAATCGGCGCTTCTGGATCGAACGGCGGCCGAAGCGGGCCTGTCCCGCCTGCGGGGGCGAGCTGAGTGAGACCGAGGAACGCCGCCGCGAGACCAAGGACACCCATCATACGGAGGAGGCGTGCCTATTTCGTCTTGAGCCCCTTGTACTCGCCGAGGATGCCCAGCTCTTCATGGGTCAGCGACTTCTTGCGCTTGTCGACCATTCCCCGGCCGAAGGCGTCGATTCTGCCCCAGCGTCCGGGAATGTCGAGCAGCTCAACGCGGCCGATGCCCATCGGCAGGACGGGGTCAACGACGAGGTTGTCGCCTAGCGGCTCCAATCCGAGCATGGTTCGCAGGAGTAGCAGCGGCGTCCCGGTCGACCAGGCCTGCGGACTGCACGAGGTGGGGTACCGGACGGGATACTTGGTGACCTCGCGACGGTAGCCGCCAAACGCCTCGGGCAGTCGGCCGGCAAAGAAATCGGCGGCGTCGAGCATCGCGGCCGCAATGCGCGCCGCCTCCTGCTTGAAGCCATACCGCCGCAGCCCCCAGGCAATGATCGCGTTGTCGAACGGCCACACGGTGCCCACGTGATAGCCGATCGGGTTGAAGCGCCCCTCGCCTTCCGCCAGGGTGCGCACTCCCCAGCCGGAGAACAGGCGCGGGCCCATGAGGTGGTTCACGATGGCCTGAGCTTTCGACTTGTCGACGATGCCGCTCCACAGCAGATGGCCGATGTTGGAGCTCAGCGAGTCGACCTTGCGGCCGTCGGAGTCCAGAGCGATGGCGAAGAACTCACCTTCCCGCACCCAGAAGTCGCGGTTGAAGCGGCGTTTGAGGGCGGCCGCCTGCTTCTCAAGGTGATCAGCGAAGGCCGGGTCTCGCCACACCAGGCGCGCCAGCCGGGCGGCGCGCATGCGGGCGTCATATGCGTAACCCTGCAGCTCGCAGGTGGCCCGCGGGAAGCCCGGCAACGAGCCATCGTGGTAGGAGATAGAGTCCCAGGAATCCTTCCAGGACTGGTTCTCGAGGCCGGACTGCTCGTTGCTCCGCTGGTAGGACACGTAGCCGTTGCCGAGACGATCGGCAAACTCGTCGATCCAGCGCAGCGCGGCCCGCGCCTCGTACTCGAGCTCGCGCACCAGCCTCAGATCGCCGGTCCAGCGCTCGTACTCGTCGAGCAGGACGACGAATAGCGGCGTTGCGTCGGCCGTGCCGTAGTAGGGCGACTGCGGTCGCTCCTCGAAGGCCGTCATCTCCCCGAAGCGCATCTCGTGCAGGATGCGGCCTGGCTCCTCCTCACGGAAACCGTCGACGCGGGTGCCCTGCCGCTGGGCCAGCGCACGCAGCGTGGTGGCGGCAAGCTCCGGCGTGAAAGGCAGGGCCTGTAGACTGGTAACGATGCTGTCTCGGCCAAACATCGTCATGAACCAGGGGAGCCCGGCTGCCGGCAGGCTCTGGCCGGGCATCGCCACCGGCTCGAAGCGCAGCGCCGCCAGGTCGATGAGGCTGCGCTGATACGTCGTCTTGAGCGACGTCCAATCGCACTCCAGCCGCGGGGCATCGCCCACCCACTTCTCGAGGCTGCGCACCATGTTGGGGTGTGCCCGCTTGGCGTGCCGCTCGTACTTCGTGCGGTCGAGGCGCACGCCGAACCCAGTGACGGCCGTGATCACGTGCAGGTCGGTCGTCCACTCGCCGTGGGGCTCGACGTGAACCGTGAAGGTCAGACCGCGCTCGTCGAGGGCGGCCGGCGCGGTCGCCTCGATCCACGTCTCGCGCCTGAACGTCTCGCGCTCATAGCCGAGCACGAGGCGGTCGCCGTCGACTCGCCTGACGTAGGCGCCCGACTTCGCGCGCGCTTCCTTGACCTCGAAGAGATCGGCAAAGTCGGAGTCCGCGTCGACACGCACGATCACGTCCAGCGGTTTGATGTCGTGATTGAGGACGGTGAGCTCCTCATGAAAACCGCTGCCGACGGCACGCTGCCTGATCACCGACAGCTTCGCATCGATGTAAACGGTGCTCGTGCCCGGCACTAGGAAGAAGCGCGTTTCGAAGTACTGCAGGTCGTCGGTCGACAGCGCAGTGAGGCGCTCGCCGTTGACGGTGAGCACCCACCTCGAAAGGAAGCGTGTGTCGGACGAGAAGAGGCCGGTGGCGTTGACCGACGACGCCTCAATGTCGCCCCGCTCGTCGCAGACGACGAACGTGTTGCCGTCGAGGATCTCCACGAGATCGCCGCTCATGGCCTTCTCTTCGCGTATCCGGCCTGGGGCTTGTCACTCTCCGCGCCGGCGGGTCCCGGGAAGAGCCGCTGGAAGAAGAGAAACAGGCCGGCGTTGCCCTCCATCGTCAGGGCGTCGCGCAGGGTGGCGGCCGTCGCGTTGACCTCCCCGGCGACCATCCCGTCGAAGAGTGCTTTCTCGGCGTGGACCATGCAGTCTGCCGCGCGGTCTTCGCGAGACACTGAGAGCTCGCCCTTCTTGATGGTCACGTGCCAGCACTCCTCGAGGTCGCCGTCCGTGAGGTCGAAGCGCAACGTGCCGGACTGGTTGCGAAGCAAGGGCGAGCGCGCTTGCGCCGCGAGTCGCTCGAAGAACGCTGTCGTGGGATCGGCCATGACGGCTCGCTACAGTCCCTTATTCCAGCGCGACATGCCGCCGTCGACGCAGTAGGTGCTGCCGGTCACATACGCCGCCTCGTCGGAGGCAAGGAACACGGCCACGGCGGCCACCTCCTCAGGCTCTCCGAGCCGACCGGCGGGAATCACCGACTGGAGCTCTTGCAGCAGGTTGCCGTCGCCCAGCGTGCGCTTGTTGATCGGTGTGGCGATGGCGCCCGGGGCGATGTCGTTGACGGTGATGCCGTGCGGAGCCAACTCTTGACAGACGGCTCGCATGAACATGCGCATGCCGCCTTTCGAGGCCGCGTAGGTCGCGAACTCCAAAAAGGCGACGTCCTCGTGGATCGATGTGATGTTGATGATGCGACCGCCGCCCCGCTCGATCATGTGTCGCGCAGCGGCCTGAGCGGCAAAGAAGGCGCCCTTCAGATTGACGCCCAGCACGAAGTCGTACAGTTCTTCGGTCACGTCGACGAACGGTCCACGAACCTCCACGCCGGCATTGTTGACGAGAATATCGAGGTGCCCGAGCGCTTTGATCGCGTCACCGACGAGGCGCTGTGCCTCGGCAGTAACGCCCACATCGGCCTGGATGGCAGTGGCCCGTCGGCCGAGCTTGTCGAGCTCGACGACCACTTCGTCGGCTTCGTCCTTCTCGCGGTCATAGTGAACCACGACGTCGGCGCCCTCGCGCGCGAAAGCCTGCGCGATCGCGCGTCCGATGCCGCTGGAGCTGCCCGTCACCAGGGCGCACTTGCCAGCAAGTCTCATGACGAGTCCCTCCTGTTCCGGCATGGCTCCGAGCGGGGCGCGGCAGCGCGCTGCTCGCAGACTCTACTCCTCATACCGCCGCGCCAAACGCAGACCTTCCGTTATGCGAGAATCATGCGCACACATGGACATGCGCCATCCACACGACGCTGGCAAGCCCCGCCGGTCGCAGACGGTCTACGCCTGGCGACCGGCGGACCGCGGCCTCCATCTCACTGAATGGGCCTGCGAGATGGCCGAAACGGCGATCCTGCTACTCGGCGGCTTGAGCGCCGTCGCCCTCAACTTCGGCCGCGGCTCAGCAGTTGCCGCACACGTGCCATCGGTCTCCCTGCGCCTGCTCATCACCGGCATGATGTTCGCGGCCACCGGCAGCCTGATCGCCGTTTCGCCCCTGGGCCGGCGCAGCGGCGCCCATCTCAATCCCGCGGTGACGTTCGCCTTCTGGGCCACCGGCCATGTGCAACCGCTCGACCTCGCGGGCTACGTGGTGGCCCAATGCCTCGGTGCCGTGGGTGGCACCGCCCTACTAAGGCTTGCGTGGGGCGAGACCGCCGTCAGCATCCGCGATGGTATGACGCTCCCCGGGCACCAGGTTAGTCCGGCGGCGGCTATCGGCATCGAGGCGCTGATGACGAGCGTTCTCGTCCTCACGATCCTGCTGTTCGTCAGCAGTGCCAGAACGGCGCGCTGGACGCCGATGGCCGTTTGGCCGGTTATCACCATCCTGGTGTGGCGCGGCGCCACGTATACCGGCACCAGCCTGAACCCCGCGCGCAGCCTTGGGCCGGCCGTGATCGCCGGCAACTTCCACGAGTACGGGCTCTATGTCGCCGGGCCGCTAACCGGCGCCCTAGCCGCTGTGCTGCTGCTTCGCGTCGCGCCACTGGAGCTCGAGCCGCTCACCGCGAAGCTCTTTCACCACCCCACCGACCCGAGCATCTTCAAGAGCGCGCTGCCGACCGCGAATCGAACGCACCGCTGAACCGAGCACCGGATGGCGTGGGCGCTGTAGGCGATGAAGGCGGCGGCCATGGGGCGCTCACGTGAGCGACCACCATGCGCGCACCGCGTGCCTGAAGGGTACCAAAACGCCCATTCATCATGCCGCAACAGGATAGTACTCGTGGGTCAGGCCGCCGAAGGGGTCACGCCGTCGCAGCCTGGGG
>PKYM01000084.1 GCA_003132645.1 Actinomycetota bacterium
CCCGGGCTGTTCTAGTCCTCGCGACGGTCTCCCGGCCCAGATCGGCATTGAACCGGAGGGCGGTTCCGGCTATTCTCTGCATAGCGGATGTTTTTGCTCCGCTATAGCCGTCGGACGATCGCGCGAAGCCCAAGAACGCGATTGCCCTGAGTGTCCGGTTTCGCTAGGATTACGTGTTGGCGTCTGTCGCGTATCGTCCGACGGCGTCCAAGAGCTGTGAGTCCTGTTACCAGCGTGATTGCCTGTGCTTTCTAGGAGTGTGACCATCGTTGTATTCACCTGCGGTTGAGCGCCTGATCACCGAGCTGTCCAAGCTCCCTGGCATTGGCCCCCGCACCGCACAGCGGCTCGCGTTCCACATCCTGAAAGTCAGGCCCGAAGAGATCCTCCCCCTGGCGGCGGCCATCGTCGACGTCAAGGAGAAGATCGGTTTTTGCAGGCAATGCTTCAACCTCGCCGAGGGCGACCTGTGCACCATCTGCGCCGATGCGCGGCGTGACGGATCGCTTATCTGCGTGGTCGAGCAACCGGCCGACATCATCCCGATCGAGCGCACGCGGGAGTACCGCGGCCTGTATCACGTGCTCGGCGGGGCGCTGTCGCCACTCGACGGGGTCGACCCCGCCGATCTGCACGTAGCCGAATTACTGACGCGCATCGCGGCGGGCATCGACGAGGTCATCGTCGCCACCAACCCGACCATGACAGGCGAAGCGACAGCGCTTTACATCGCCGACCTCCTGCCCGCCGAGGTGCGCGTCTCGCGCCTGGCGAGCGGGTTGCCGGTGGGCGGCGACCTCGAGTACGCCGACGAGCTCACGCTCGGCCGGGCGTTCACGGGGCGGCGCGAGATGCGACATGAAACGGCTTAATCGACCGCGAACGCGGAGGACGAGGTGAAGACGGCGAGCCAGACCAAACACCCAGCAGCTCAGGTCATGACGGAGATCCGTTGGCATGGGCGCGGCGGCCAGGGCGCGGTGACCGCGGCCAAGATGGTCGCCGAGGTCGCCCTGGGCCAGCAAAAGCACTTTCAAGCGTTCCCCGAATACGGACCCGAGCGTTCAGGGGCGCCGATCGTCGCCTTCACACGCATCAGCGACGAGCCTATCCAGATCTTCTCGGGCGTCGAGCACCCCCAGATCGTGGCCGTCCTCGACCCCACGCTGCTCTCCATCATCGACGTCACCAAGGGCGCGCTCGACGACGCCGTCGTGCTGATCAACAGCGACCTGCCGCCGGCGCGGCTGCGCGAGAAATACAAGATGCAGGGCCGCCGGCTCTATACGGTGGCGGCCACCAAGATCGCGGTCGAGACCATCGGCCGCTCCATCCCCAACACGCCCATGGTCGGCGCCCTGGTACGCATCACCGGCCTCTTCCCGCTCGAGAGCGTGGTCGAGTTCATGCGCGCCGAGTTCGGCAAGAAGTTCCCGCCCAAGGTGGTCGAAGGCAACGTGGCCGCTTTGACGCGCGCCTACGAGGAGGTCCAGGGCGAATGACTGAAGCCAAGAAGGTCACAGCCAAGAAGAAGACGGCGGCGCCCAAGACCGCCGCGGCCAAGCCCGGCTCAGCGGTAGACAAGGCGGGCCACTGGGACATCGAGGGCATCGACGACTGGGGCACAAGCCGCCACGAGCTCGGCGCCACCATCCCCGAAGCCGGCAACTCGATCTACAACGAGACCGGCGGCTGGCGCACCAACGTGCCCACCATCGACCCCGCGAAGTGCACCGGCTGCATGCTCTGCTACTTCTACTGTCCCGACGCCTCGATCGTGATTGAAAACAACGTCGCGACCGGCATCGATCTCGCTCACTGCAAGGGCTGCGGCATCTGCGCCGCCGAGTGCCCCGTGGACGCCATCACCATGAGCGTCGAGGAAAAGGAGTAGCTGTGGCCACTGTGGCACCGATCCTGGCGGTCACCGGCAACGAGGCCGTCGCCGAGGCGATGCGCCAGATCAACCCCGACGTCGTGGCCGCCTACCCCATCACCCCGGCGACCGAGATCGTGCAGATCTTCGCCCAGTATGTCGCCGACGGCAAGGTCGACACCGAGTTCGTCACCGTCGAAAGCGAACACTCGGCGATGAGCGCCGTGATCGGCTCGGCCGCCGGCGGCGCGCGCACCATGACCGCCACGAGCTCGCAGGGCCTCGCCCTTATGTGGGAGTTGCTACACGTCGCCTCGGGCTACCGGCTGCCGATCGTCATGGCCAACGTCAACCGCGCCCTGTCGGGTCCCATCAACATCCACTGCGACCACTCCGACTCGATGGGCGCCCGCGACACCGGCTGGATCCAGCTCTACGGCGAGGCCCATCAGGAGGCCTACGACAACCACCTCATGGCGGTGCGTATCGCCGAGCATCCCGAGATCCGCACGCCGGTCATGACCATGTACGACGGCTTCATCGTGAGCGGCGCCATCGGCCCGCTGCAGGAGCTCGAGACAGAGCAGGTCCAGGAGTTCATCGGCCCCTTCCAGTCGATCAACCCGCTGCTCGACACCGAGCACCCGGTGACGGTGGGTCCGTTCGACGGCCTTCACGGCTGGTTTTTCGAGCACAAGGCCGGCCAGCAGCTGGCCATGGACCGCGCCCTCAAGGTGGTCGACGAGATCGACCGCGAGTACGCCGAGCTCTCCGGCCGCCGTTACGACCTGCTCGACCCCTACCGCATGAACGACGCCGAGGTCGCCATCGTGGTGATCGGCTCCACGGCCGGCGCGACGCGCATGGTGGTCGACGATCTTCGCGCCCGGGGCGTCAAGGCCGGCATGATCCGCGTACGGCTGTTTCGCCCGTTCCCCTACGTCGAGTACGCCAAGGCGCTCAGCGGCTGCAAGGTAGTCGGCGTACTCGATCGCGCCGAGTCGTTCGGCGCCCAGGGCGGGCCGCTGTTTCTCGAGGTGCGCGCAGCCCTCTACGACTGTGACCCGCGGCCCAAGGTGCTCCCGTTCATCTACGGGCTCGGCGGCCGCGACATCTTCCCTGCCAACATCGACGAAGCGTTTGCCGCGCTGCGCAAGGCGGCTTCGGCCAAGAAGGTCGACACCAAACGCCGCTACCTCAACTTGCGTAAGGACGAGGTGTGACGATGGCGATAAAGAGCAACGGCAAGCCCAAGACCGCAGAGTCCCAGGGCTCGAGCCTCTATGAGGTGATCAAGGGCATCGACTTCGAGAAGCGTGAGCTGCTCGGCAAGCCGCAGGGCCGGGGTCTGTTCGACCTCGTGCGCGACAAGGGCGAGCTGCGTTGCTATGCCTGCACCCTGTGCGCGCGCACCTGCCCCACCGACTGCATCGAGATCGACTACTGTCCCGAGCATCCCGAACTGCCCTTCGACGCGGCGGCGGCCAGAGCGGCCGCCATGAACGCCCTGCCGCCGGGCGCGAGCTGCGGGGCGGGCTCGGCCTGCCTCGTTGGCGAAGAGCCCACGCCGCGCATGCTGCAGCCCGAGATCGACATGAAGCTCTTCGACGCCGTCGCCGCCAGGCTGCGCGACGGTTCGGGCCTGATCGAGGCCCTGCACACCACCCAGGAGACCTTCGGCTGGCTGCCGCGCCGCGCCCTCGAGGAGATCGGCGCCGAACTCAAGCTGCCGTTCTCGCGTATCTACGGCGTGGCCAGCTTCTACGCCCAGTTCCGGCTCGAGCCGGTCGGCAAGTACGTGATCTCGGTCTGCGTGGGCACGGCTTGCCACGTGGCCGGCGCGCCACTCGTGGCCGAAGCCTTCGGCCAGGAGCTCGAGGTCGCCGTCGGCGCCACCACGACCGACATGCTCTTCACCCTGCAGACGGTCAACTGCGTCGGCGCCTGCGCTCTCGCCCCGGCCGTGCGCATCGGCGACGAAGAGACCCACGGACGCATGACCCCGGCGAACGCCCGCAAGCTCGTAAAGACGCTCCGCCGGCGAGAGGAGGCCTGAGGTGGCCGCCAGCACGAAACTCACCCGGCCGAAGCGCATCGAGGCCGCCCTCGCCACCGCGCTCAAGCCCGAAAACGCGACCAGCGGCGAGGACACGCTCAAGATCCGCGTCTGCGCCGGCACCACCTGCAACGCCTCCGGGCGCGCCGCGCTCACCGCGGCGCTCACGGACGAGCTCGAGCGGCGCGGCCTGACCGACAAGGTCAAGGTCGTCGAGACGGGCTGTCATGGTCTCTGTCAGGAAGGCCCCATCGTCGTCGTGCATCCGCGCGGCGTCTTTTACCCACGCCTCAAGCCCCGTGACATCGTCCAGATCATCGAGACCAGCGTGGTCGGCGACGACGTCGTGGAGCGCCTGCTCTACCGCGACCCGGTAACAGACGAGCCCATCGCGCTCGAGAAGGACATCCCCTTCTACGCCCGCCAGGTACGCATCGCGCGGGCCATCAACGGCTACATCGATCCCACCTCGGTCGACGATTACCTCGCGCGCGGCGGCTACGCCTCGCTCGCCAAGGTGCTCGTCGCCGACGACCCCGTCGCGGTCATCGACGAGGTCGAGCTGTCNNAGCACTACATCATCTGCAACGGCGACGAAGGCGATCCGGGCGCCTTCATGGACCGCGCCGTCCTCGAAGACAACCCGCACTCGGTGATCGAGGGCATGCTGATCGCCGCCTTCGCGATCGGCGCCGACGAGGGCTATTTCTACGTGCGCCACGAGTATCCACTGGCCGTGGCACGCCTGCGGCACGCCCTCGAGCAGGCCCGCGAACGCGGCCTGCTCGGCACCGACATCCTGGGCACCGGCTGGAACTTCGACCTGCGCATCAGCCAGGGCGCCGGCGCCTTCGTCTGCGGCGAATCGACCGCCCTGACGGCCTCGATCGAGGGCCACCGCGGCATGCCGCGCGGCAAGCATATCCGCACGGTGGCCCACGGCCTCTACGGCGAGCCGACCAGCCTGAACAACGTCGAGACCTACGCCACGGTGCCCTGGATCATCGCCCACGGCGCCAAGGCGTTCGCGAGCATGGGCACCACCACGTCGAAGGGCACGAAGATCTTCTCGCTCACCGGCAAGGTGCGTAACTCCGGTCTCGTCGAGGTGCCCATGGGCACCACCCTGCGCGAGGTCATCTTCGACATCGGCGGCGGCATGCTGCCGGGTCGCGAGTTCAAGGCCGTGCAGTTGGGCGGTCCCTCGGGCGGCTGTTTGCCGGCCGAGCTGCTCGACACGCCGATCGACTTCGAGAGCCTGACCGCCTATGGCTCGATGATGGGCTCAGGCGGCATGGTCGTGACCGACGACTCCACCTGCATGGTCGACTTCGCCAAGTACTTCTTCACCTTCACCGCCCAGGAGTCGTGCGGCAAGTGCGTGCCGTGCCGGGTGGGAACCCAGCGTATCCTCGAGATCCTCGAGCGCATCACGGGAGGCGAGGGCACCCTCGACGACCTGGACCGCCTCGAACAGCTCTCCGAGGACGTCACCGAGGGCTCGCTGTGCCAGCTCGGCGGCAGCGCCGCCAATCCGGTGCTGACCACCCTGCGCTACTTCCGCGACGAGTACGTCGCCCACGTCGTCGACAAGCGCTGTCCGGCCAAGGTCTGCCGGCCGCTGATCCGTTACACCGTGAACGACAACTGCACCGGCTGCTACGCCTGCACCCTGGCCTGCCCCACCAAGGCGGTCAAGGGCGAGCGCAAGCAGCTTCAAAAGATCGACCAGAAGCTCTGCATCCAGTGCGACACCTGTCGCCAGGTCTGCAACTTCGACGCCATCACTGTCGATACCGGCGTGCTGGCCAAGGTGGGAGGGAGGTCGAAATGAGTCCCACCACGACCGACACTCAGGTCAAGCTCACCATCAACGGCAAGCTCGTCACGGCCACCAAGGGCGAGACCGTTCTGCAGGCCGCCAAGAGCGGCGGCATCGAGATCCCGGCGCTCTGCGACGTCGAGGGCATGGCCCCCTGGGGCGCCTGCCGCCTCTGCCTGATCGAGGTCGAGGGCTGGCCCAAGCTGCAGGCCGCCTGCACGACCTGGGTCGACAACGGCCTCGTCGTGCGCACCGAGACGCCGCGCGTGCGAGCCAAGCGCGAGAGCTACCTCAAGATGTATCTCTCTGACCACGACGCCTACTGCGAGGCGCCCTGCACCACGTCGTGTCCGACACACATCGACATCCCTGGGTTCCTCGCCATGATCGCCGAAGGCGATCTGGCGGGCGCCTCGGCGCTCGTCGCCGAGGACCTGCCCTTCCCCGCCATCCTCGGCCGCGTCTGCCCGCGCTACTGCGAGCCCGACTGCCGCCGCGGCCAGGTCGACGACCCGATCGCCATCTGCGCCCTGCACCGGGCGGCCGGCGATAAGAGCCCGGCCCGGCTCACGGCCGGCCCCAGCACCGGCAAGCGCGTGGCCGTGATCGGCGCCGGGCCGGCGGGCCTCTCCGCCGCCTGGTATCTCACCCGCGCCGGGCACGCGGTCACCGTCTACGACCGCAACGACAAGCCGGGCGGCATGCTGCGCTACAGCATCCCCGCCTTCCGTCTGCCCGAGGCCGTCCTCGACCGCGAGCTCGAACCGCTCTGGGCGACCGGCGTGCGCTTCGTCGATGGCGTCGGCCTGGGCAGCGAGATCACCCTCGAAGGCCTGCTCGAAGCCGGCATGGACGCCGTCTTCGTGGGAGTGGGCGCCTGGCGCGGCCACGGCGCCCGCCTGGCGGGCGCCAAGTCGGCGCTCGACGGCCTCGAGTTCCTGCGCGCCCTGCGCGACGGCAAGAAGCCGCGTCTGGGCAAGTCGGTCGCCGTGATCGGCGACGGCACCGCCGCGCTCGACGTGGCCCGCTCGGCCATGCGCCTGGGCGCCACCAGCGTCACCGTCATCGCCCGCCACGCCGCCGACGCGCTGCCGGCCGGCGCCCGCGAGGTCAAGGCCGCAAGCGACGAAGGCATCGAGTTCGCCTATGCGGCCGAGGCCAAGAAGGTCAAGGCCGATAAGGCAGGCAAGGCGACCGGCGTCGAATGCGTCACCGTGAAGCCCGGCCCCGACGGCAAGCTGCGCCCCGAGCGCGGCTCGGCGTTCGTCGTGGCGGCCACCTCGGTCATTACGGCCGCCGACTACACCCCCGACGTGGGCGACTCCGACGAGGAGCTCGGCTTCTCGCCCTGGGGCACCCTCGAAGCCGACCAGTTCACCGGGCGCACCCGGACCGCCGGCGTGTTCGCCGGCGGCGACGCGGTGACGGCCACCAAGTCGGCGATCCACGCGGTCGCCGGCGGCAAGCGCGCCGCCCTCGCCATGAGCGCCTGGCTGGCCGGCGACGACCTCGACAAGCTCGAAACCGACCTGGCGCTCTATGCCGGGCTGCCCTATCTCGCCCAGCTCCACGACTCAGACAAGCTGACCGACGTCGGCCGCAAGCTGGTCGAGACCTCGCCGGTGTGGCTCAAGATGGGCATCGGCGCGGCTACGGCGCCGCGCGTCAAGATGCCGGCCGTGCCGCTGGCGAAGCGCGTCGCCTCGTTCAACGAGATCGAGAAGGGCCTTTCGCCCGCTCAGGCCAAGGCCGAAGCGGCCCGCTGCCTGCAGTGCGTCTGCCCCTCGAACGGCGCCTGCGAGCTGCAGAGCCTGGGCATCGACTACGGGGTCACCGACAACGACCTCGTCTACTCGGGCGCCCTCGTGCGCCAGGTCGAGCCCGCCCACGAGCATCCCTTCATCCAGCGCGACATGGACCGCTGCATCGCCTGCGGGCGCTGCGTGCGGGTCTGCCGCGACGTGGCCGGTCCGGCCTGCTACGACTTCGCCGGGCGCGGCTTCTCGATCAACGTCGACACACCCTACGGCGAGCCCCTGCAACTTGCCGACTGCATCACCTGCGGTCGCTGCGTGACCGCCTGCCCGACGGGCGCGCTCACCCTGAACGAGCGCGAGCTGCGCTCGTTTCGCACCGACGAGTCGCGCTGCATCATGTGTCACCAGTGCGTCGAGGTCTGTCCGGTCGACGCCATCACCGAGACCAACGTCTTCGAAGAGGCGCGCGGCCACTGGCTCGAGCTGGTCGCCAAGGGCTCCGGCCTGGCCGGCGGACACCGCATGTGCGCCGGCTGCGGCGCCCCAATCGTGGTGCGCCAGGTGCTGATGGGAACCTCCGACCCGGTCGTGGTCTCGGCGGCTACCGGCTGCCTCGAAGTCTCGACCACGATCTATCCCTACACCTCGTGGAAGGGCAGCTACATCCACACCGCCTTCGAGAACGCGGCGGCCACTCTGTCGGGCGTCGAGACGGCCTTCCGCTCGCTCAAAAAGCAAGGCAAGCTCGACGACAACATCAAGTTCATCGCCTTCGGCGGCGACGGCGGCACCTACGACATCGGCCTGCAGTCGCTGTCGGGCGCCATGGAGCGCGGCCACAACATGCTCTATGTCTGCTACGACAACGGCGCCTACATGAACACCGGCTTCCAGCGCTCCGGCGCCACGCCGGTGGGCGCCTGGACGACCACGAGCCCGGTCGGCAAGGCCCAGGAAGGCAAGCTCCAGAACCGCAAGAACCTGACCGACATCATGATCGCCCACGGACTGCGCTACGTGGCCCAGGCCTCGCCCCACGACCCGCGCGACCTCGTGCGCAAGGCCGCCAGGGCGCTGGCCACCGAGGGACCGACGTTCCTCAACGTCATCGCCCCCTGCCCGCGCGGCTGGCGGGCCGACGGCGCCGAGACCATCGAGCTCGCCCGCGAAGCGGTCAACACCGGCTACTGGCCGCTGTTCGAAGTCGAAGACGGCCAGTACAAGCTCACCTACCGCCCACGCGAAAAGCAGCCGCTCATTCCCTGGCTCAAAAAGCAGGGCCGCTTCGCCCACCTCTTCAAGAAGGGCGGCGAGGAACAGCTCGAGCGGCTCCAGGAGTGGGTCGACTTCGAGTGGGAGAAGCTGCTGCGCAAATGCGACGAGCCCGACGAGACCGTCTGGGAGACCAAGGCGCGCAACGCTTGCAGCCTGCCGCAGGTGCCGATCAGGTAGACCGGCAAGCACGGTCACCGCGAGGCGCCGCCAGGCGCCGACGCAGGGACCATGCGCTAGACTGAGAAGCGGCTACCAGCCGTGACGCACGAAAGAGGGGCGAGCCCTGCGGGCTCGCCCCTCTTTTTTTCGTGCCCACACGCCCTGTGGCGCCCGCACCTACCATCCGATACATCACTTTGAGGGCGAACAAGGAGCATCGGTGCCGCACATCACAGGCCGGCTCGTCACTTCCGCTGAAGCGGCTATTCCCCGACGAGCTGCGCGAGTTGTGGCGGCGTGACACCTTGCTTGGCGAGCTTGCGGGCGACCTTCTGAGGGACGAGCTGCACGAAGGCCTCCTCGTAGCGGTAGCGGCGCCACTCGCCCTGCAGGCGCAGCACGAGCTCGTCGCCCTCGACGCGTAGCGGCAACCCGCGGCGCCGCGCCTCGCCCGCGATGAACGGGCCCACCAAGGTTCGCCAGTCGTCGGAGGCCAGCTCCGAGACGACGTTGCCGTGATACTGGGCCGGCGCCAGCGCGCGCTCCGGGTCGAAGACCAGCACGCGACCGGCGGCGGCTCCCGACATGAAGAACTTGCCGGCGTACGGCCGCGACCGCAAGGCGAGCTCGCCGCGGGCGTCGGGCTTGGCCAGGCCCATGACCACGTGCAGCGAGTTCTCGCCGCCCGACATGAGGTACTCGAAGGCGTACTCGTTGGGCGCACCGAAGTGGATCGACTTGAGCCCCGGCGCCGACGTGAGGCCGTCTCCCAGCAGCACCTTGTTCTGGCCGGCGACGGCGAAGCGCGAGCCCGAGTCCCAGAGGCTGAGCGTGCCGCCGTGGGCCGCGTAGAGGCAGGTGTTGAGACCGTCCTGCAGCACGAAGACATAGCCCGAGTCGGCCTTCATGCCGACGTGGCACTGGGCCTGCCCATACAGCCAGATCTGGGCGCCCTCGAGCAGCGCCCCGAGAAAGTCGCCCGACTCGCGGCCGAATAGTTCGATGACGACGCCCTCGGCCGCGACGCCGTCTTCGTCGGCCAGGTTCGCGCCCAGGTAGCGCGGCCCACCCAGACAGCCGAAGCCGACCAGGTTGCGCCAGCCCAGGCGCACCGCCTCGGCCACGAAGCGCGCCGCGCAGCCGAGTCCGAACGACTCGCTCTCGAAGCCGGCGAAATCGATCACGAGGACGTCGCGGGCGGGATCGGACGGCGGCAGCAAATCGTCGCGGGTCTCAGCGGTGAGGCGGGCCCAGGGGCCGGCCACTGCCGCCCGCCGTGCGGGCGCTGAGCCGGCCCCGGCGCGGCCCGCCGCGGCG
>PKYM01000086.1:0-20514 GCA_003132645.1 Actinomycetota bacterium
GCCGACGAGCTCAAGGAGATGCTGTGACGCAGGAGCGCATGCAACGAGCCGGATCGCACCGATGGTCGCCATCCATCCGGTCTTACCCGCACTGCTAGAGGTCCTCGGGTAAACCTGCTCGAGTCTCGTCATCCGGAACGGCTCCAGGGCTTCAAGCCCCGGGGCCGTTCCGGCAAACCGACCGACCGGCAGTCCCGCGCCAGCCAACCTGAAAGGTGGACAACAAGTGGGTGTGAAGGAACAGTATCGCGACTACGTCATGACGGGTTTCGTCAAGCGCGTCGAACCGGTCGTGGCCGACCATGGAGACGGTGCTCTGCTCTACGACGCGGACGGCACTGAGTACGTCGACAGTTTCGCCGGCATCTCAGTGACCAACGCCGGGCACGGCAACCGCAAGATCATTGAGGCCGCCAAGGCGCAGGCCGACAAGCTCGTCCACGCGTGTTCATACGTCTACTTCGTCGAGAAGGTCGGCGAGCTGGCTGAGAAACTGGCGGAGATCACGCCAGGCGACCTCCAAAAGACCTTCTTCTGCAACTCCGGCGCTGAGGCAAACGAAGGCGCCATGCGCCTCGCCAAACGCTTCACCGGCAAGACGGAGCTCGTGGCGCTCGAGTCGAGCTTCCACGGACGGACCTATGCGACACTGTCGATCACGGGCAACTCAGGGCGCAAGAAGGGCGGCGGTCCCTACATGCCGGGCGTCGCCTTCGCGCCCACGCCGTACTGCTACCGCTGCCCTCTCGGTTACGAAGGCGATCCCGACAAGTGCGGCCTCGCCTGCGCCGAGCGCGTGATGGAGGTCATCCGTCTGCACCTCTCCGGCTCCGGTTGCGCTTTCGTCGCCGAGCCCGTCATGGGCGAGGGCGGTATCATCGCCCCGCCGGACGGCTACTTCAAGGTCGTCAAGAAGATCCTTGAGAACGAGGGCATGCTGTTCATTGCCGACGAAGTGCAGTCGGGTTTCGGGCGTACCGGCAAGTTCTTTGCGATCGAACACTACGGCGTCGTGCCCGACATCATCACCATGGCCAAGGGCATCGCTGACGGCTGGCCGCTCGGCGCCTTCATCTCTCGTGCCGAGATCGCCGACTCGTTCCAGCCCGGCGACCACCTTTCGACGTTTGGCGGCAACCCCGTGAGTTGCGCGGCCTCGGTCGCCAACATCGCGTTCCACCAGGAAGAGGATCTCGCGGGCAACGCCTTGCGTAAGGGCGCCAAGGTTCAGGAGTCCCTCAAGGAACTCGCCAAGACGCAGCCACTGATCGGCGACGTGCGCGGCAAGGGCCTCATGATCGGTGTCGAGCTCATCGCCGACCCGGAGACCAAGTCGTATGGCACCGAGGCTGCCGGCTTCGTGCGCGAGTACTGCCTGCAGCACAACGTGCTCATCGGCGTCGGCGGCAACTTCGGTAGCGTGTTGCGTCTGCAGCCGCCTCTGGTGATCACCGAGCAGCAGCTCGAGACGGTTGTCAGCACCGTTGCGGACGGCCTCAAGGCGTTCGCCGCCAGGTGACCCAGACGGTGTGCTCGAAGCGCGAGCGCTAGAGCACTAGAGGGCAGACAGGCAGCCCTGCGGGCGGACAACGGCTTCGCCCGCAGGGCTGCACGCGTGAGCGCCGGCAGCACCGCCTTGGTTCCCAACGTGGCACAGGGCCGCGGCGGCGGGGCTATACTGCCTTCTCATGGAGTATCTGACGGTGCGGGAACTCGTTCAAGAGGCGGGCTTGGGACTCGTTCTTCTGACCGGAGAACCGGGTCTGGACAAGGCGGTCGAAGGCATCCATCTGTCGGACCTCGAGGATCCCACCCCCTGGATGACGTCCGGGATGGTTCTGGTAACGACGGGCCAGTCCTTCGCGGCATCGTCGCAAGTCGGAATGCGGTTGCTCGACCGCCTCAAAGACCGCGGTGCCGCGGCCTTGGGCGTCGGCGTCGGCCATTACCTGGAGAGCGTTCCAGACGTCATGGTCGCGCGGGCGCGGGCCCTTCGCATCCCGATCTTCGAGTCGCCTTTGGCCGTGCCCTTTCGGACGATCGTCAAGTACGTCTACAACGCCCTCGCGTCGAGCGACATGCACAGCCTCAAACGCAGCATCGCGGTGCAGACTCAGCTTCTCGATCTCCTGATCGACGGGCGTGGTGTGTCGGATCTCATCACAAACCTTTCTTCGGTCCTGCACATTCCGATCGTGTTGTTCGACGCTCGCGGCAACGTCATCGCGCCGGCCGGAGGCAGTGCTCACACGCAGGCGATCGGGCGCAGACTCTGGGCGGAGTACTCGCGCGTCGACCGGACCGTCGGGCCTGTCGGCGTCCTCGAGTCAAATCACGAGCGCCTGTACTACCAGACGGTGCAGCTCCATGGGAAGGTAGAGAACGTGTTGGCGGCCACGGCTCCCCAGGGCCCGACCTCCGAGCTCATCGACACATCGCTTTCGTTCGCGCAGCGGCTCCTCGCCCTCGCACACCTGCGCTCGCAAGAGCAGATCCTGGCCCACCGCCGCATCCGCTCACTGCTACTCGAGGATTTTCTTGCAGAGCGTGGAACGAGCCGGGAACTGCTTCGCCGCCTGCAAGAGCAGGACATCGACCTCGAACGCTCATGGCGCTTGCTCCTGGTCGAGATCGACCCGTGGCCCGGCGTCGACGGGCACACCAACGGCGGGTCAGGGACGTTTGCGTTCGAGAGTGGTCTTCTCGACACGATCGACGAGTGCCTGGGCGCCGGCGCAATCAGCTTCTTGAGTCTGGTGCAGGGCAAGTTGATCGTCGTCCTCATGGAGGTGGGCGACCTCTCCCTCGACGAACTCAGGGTGGTTCTAGCCGCCCTTGGGAATCAGCTCGAAGCCTTTTCGGGCTCGGGCGTCGCCGTGGGGTGCTCCGCCGCGGCCGTCGGCCTTGTGCGCACTCGCGCGGCGATGAACCAAGGACGCGAGGCGCTGCAACTAGCGCGCATGAAGCCCGCAGACGGAGCACGATTGTTCGAGGACCTGCCTCGCGCCCTGCGGTTCCTCAACGGCCAAGACCCGGAAGCGATGGCCGATCTCTATAATCGGCTGGTGGTCCCTCTGGCGATGCACGACGCGCAGCATCACACCCTTCTGTTGCCGACCCTGCGCGCCCTCTGCGCCAACCGCCTGTCGGCCCACGAGACGGCCGAGGCACTCCTCATCCATCGCAACACACTCCACAAGCGTTTGCAGCGCATAGAATCGGTGCTCGGGGTCGACCTCGACTGCATGGACGATGTCCTAGAGCTCCACATGGCGCTGCGCGTCGGCGAGCTCCACCCGGAGCTGACGGGAGAGTGAGCGACGAGGATCACGGTGTGCGCTTGCGCACCGACAAGCTTCAAATTGTATGCATCTGCAGTTACCTTTGGCCTCGCCCATGCCTTACGATGGCTGGAAGTCGCGAGTGCGCGATATCGCACTCGCACACTCACGTTGGGATGAGAGGCCGTTCTAGCCTCTGCTAGTGACGAGGGTCCAAACCCGCGAACACCACTGCTCGAGCAGGGCGTCGATTCCTCGCCATCCGTAACCGCGACACGTAGGAGGTACCATGCAGGTCAAATCGCTCAGGGGAAAAGACTTCATTGCCATTTCCGACTTCACGAAGGAAGAGATCGTCACGATGCTCGACGCCGGAAAGGCGCTCAAGCTCGAGAACGCGCGCGGCGTCAGGCATGAGATTCTGAAAGGCCAGACCATCTTCCTGATGTTCTACGCCAAGAGCCTGCGCACACGGAACAGCTTCGAAACGGGCATCTTTCAGCTCGGCGGCCACGCCAACTTCCTCACCACGGACGCCGTCTACACTCCCGCGATGCCGGGCAAGGAACAGGCCTACGCCACCGAGCGTCTCGAAGACGTGGCCAATGTGCTCTCGCGCTACGGCGAGGCGATCTGCATCCGCATTCTCGGCGACTCCGTCGACTGGGTGTACGGTGCCGCGAACGACTACATGCATGCGTTCGCCAAAGCTGCGAGCGTGCCGGTCATCAACATGGAAGACGACAAGTACCACCCCTGCCAGGGCATGGCCGACCTCATGACCATGGAAGAGAAGCTCGGTACCCTCGAGGGCAAGAAGATCGTCATCAGCTGGGCATACTCGCCGAGCCGCAAGAAGCCGGTCAGCGTGCCGCACTCGATGATGGCTGTGAGCTCGCTGTTCGGGGCCCATGTTGTCTTTGCGCGTCCCAAGGGCTTCGAGCTCGATCCCGAGCAGATCGCGCATGCCAAGGACAACGTTGCCCGCTATGGCGGTTCGTTCACCGAGACGGACGACATGAAGGAAGCCTTCAAGGACGCCGACGTCGTGTACCCCAAGTGCTGGCCGTCGATCGAGTTCCTCGGCCATCCCGACAAGGCGGTCGACTGGAAGGCGCAGGACAAGCTGTTCGACGCCAACAAGGACTGGATCTGCGACGAGAAGATCATGAAGCTCACCCATCGCGACAGCATCTACATGCACTGCCTGCCGATGGATCGCAGCCACGAGGTCACTGACGCAGTCGCCGACGGCCCGCACTCCGTGATCTACGACCAGGCCGAGAACCGGATGCACGCCCAGAACGGGGTCATGTCGATCATCATGAACGGCTGACGCAGCACGAGCGTCTCTTTGCTCGGCCCGGCTTCTGCCTAGAAGCTCACGACCGCTGAAACTGAACACGCGGGGTGGGCGCGGACGCAGTCCGCGCCCACCCCTCCGAGAGGAAGTAGTGCAGCCGTGACACTTTCTGAAACTAGAACCGTCGTTGTTGCCCTCGGCGGCAATGCCATCCTGCAGCCCGGCCAGGCCGGTACCTTCGAGGAGCAGCACTTCAACGTCGACGGCGCCATGGGCCGGATCGCCGCGCTCGTAGAGCAAGGCTGGCGCGTCGTGCTCACGCACGGCAACGGCCCCCAGGTCGGCAACATCCTCATCCAGAANNGTGGCGCCGATGCCCATGGACGTCTGCGGCGCCGAGAGCCAGGGCCTGATCGGCTACATGCTCGAGCAGACGCTGCTGAATCACCTTCGCAAGCGCGGCCTCGACGCTGCCGTGGTGACCGTGCTCACCCAGGTCGCCGTCGATTCCGACGACCCTGCCTTCGCCAACCCGAGCAAGCCCGTTGGCCCCTTTTACTCCGAAGCGGAAGCCAAGACGATGATGGGCAAAGAGGGCCACGTCATGCGCGAGGACGCGGGCCGCGGCTGGCGCCGCGTGGTGCCCAGTCCCCAGCCCGTCGAGATCGTGCCCCGCAAAGCGATCGTCGACATGGTCCGCGACGGCATCTGTGTGATCTGCTCCGGCGGCGGCGGCATCCCCGTGGTGCGCGCCAAAGACGGCGCTCTGTCTGGCACCGACGCGGTCATCGACAAGGACCTGGCGGCCGCCGTGTTGGCGAAAGACGTGTCCGCCGACGCGCTCCTCATCCTCACCGACGTCCCCAAGACTTACATCAACTACAACACGCCCGAGCAGCAGGCCCTCGACACGGTCACGATGAGCGCCATGGCAGCCTACGCGGCCGAGGGCCACTTCAAGGCCGGCAGCATGGGCCCCAAGGTGACGGCCTGCATGAGCTTCGTGGCCGAAGGCGGTACGGCGATCATCGCCAATCTCACCGAGGTGGTGCCCGCCATGGCCGGCGAGGCCGGCACGCGGATCGTGCCCGACGACGAAGCGGCTGTCTGAGAAAGGGCGGCGTTGAGAGCCTCTATCCCCAGCCCGCAGGGGCCGCTGAAGGGGTGTCGCGGGGGTACGATCTGGCGGGACAACCGATCCCCAGAAAGACAGGGATTTCGCGCGGGTCGAGACCGCTTCGGGTCGCGCCTTTCAGGCCTGTTGACAGGTGGAATGGCTCATGGTCTAGTGGGTCGAGCCAAGGAAGGAATCGTACAAACCAAGCACTTTTCTGCAAAAGCATCAGACTGGGGGAACGATGAGTCGTAAGCGTTTCGGAACACTGACAGTGCTAGTGGCAGCACTGGTGGTGCTGGCACTTGTGGCGATGGGCTGTGGATCATCATCATCCTCGAGCTCGACGTCGCCATCGGCCTCGGGGTCGGCCAGCAGCACAGCGGCAGACCAAGCTCACGCACAACAGGCACTCGCTCCGCTCTCGGCCGTGCCGACGTTCGTCGCGGCAGGTCCGGCGTTCAATGCCAAGCAGGTAATGGCCGGAAAATCCATACTCAGCATCCCCGGCACGGGAACCGACCCGTTCTACGTTCAGATGAACAAGGGCATGGCCGACGCCGCCTCGGCAGTTGGCTACAAGTTCAAGGTGTGGAACAACCAGGGCCAGCTGACGCAGTATCAGCAGGGCCTCGCGGCGGCCGTGACGCAGAAGTACTCCCTGGTCGACCTGCTGGCCGGTCCCGACCCGAACGCCCTCAAGCCGCAGATCGACGCCGCGAAGTCGGCCGGGGTCCTTGTCGTTTCGTCCCATCTCTCGGGCATCGAGCAGACTGTGCCGAACGTTAGCGCCAACCTGCCGGTCGACTACAACAAGGCGGGACGGTTGCTGGCCGACTGGGTCATCACCAAGAACCCCTCGGCCCATGTCCTGGTGATCGTCTCCGACGAAATCGTCTCGACGGGAGCCATGAGGGCTGGCATCAGCTCCGAGTTCGGCACCTACGGCTCGGGCGTCAAGTTTACCTTCGTGAACGTTCCGATTCCCGACTGGGGCACCAAGATCAAGCCTACCGTGCAGTCGGCCATCGTGGCCGACCCCGCACTTGACTACGTCGTCTGCATCTACGACAGCATGTCGGAGTTCGTCACGCCGGCAATCCAGGCCACCAACTCTGTCGGTAAGGTCAAGGTCATCGGCTTCAACGGCACGCCTTTCGTGCTCGACCTCGTCCGTACGGGCAAGGTCGAGATGGACCTTGGCGAGAGCCTTGACTGGGCCGGCCATGCGATCGCTGACGCTGAGATGCGACTGATCGGCGGCGTGGGCACCGTGAAGAGCATGAACATCCCGTTCCGCCTCTTCACCAGCACGAACGCAGCGCAAGCCGGCGTCCCGGCAAACTTCTCCCAGGGCTATGGCCAGTACAAGCCTCAGTACTACAAGCTCTGGGGCCTCTCGAAATAAATAGCGGACTCGCGGTAATGGAGCGCTAGACAGGAGACAAGGCCGTGGACCAGACACTCGTCGTGCGGAATCTGTCCATGACGTTTGGTGGACAGAGAGCGCTGGACGACGTCAGCATCAGCATACGGCGTGGAGAGGTCCACGGCCTTGTCGGCCAAAACGGTTGTGGCAAGTCGACGCTCATCAAGATCCTGGCCGGCTATCACCACCCCGACCCGGGCGGCGAACTGGAAATCGACGGTCGCCCCGTCAAGCTGCCGGTGCGAACCGGCTCCGCCTCCGAGCTCGGACTCAGTTTCGTCCACCAGGACCTGGGGCTTCTGCCCTCGCTGACCGTGGTCGAGAACTTCCGGGCCTGGACGATCTCGACGACATCCGAGTGGTTCATACGGTGGGGCCAGGAGCGCAAGCGGACCGCAGAGGCTTTTGCCCGGTTCGGCGTCGGCATCGATCCGCGAGCGCGCATAACGGACCTTCCTGCCGTGCAACGCGCTCTCGTCGCGATCGTGCGGGCGCTCGACGACCTTGGCGAGTACACCAAGAACGACGACACGCGTGGTGGGCTGCTGATCCTCGATGAGCCGACGGTCTTCCTGCCACGGTCCGACAGGGACCGTCTTTTCGACGTGGTCCGCAAGAGTGTGGCACTAGGGGCGAGCGTGCTCTTCGTGTCGCACGACCTCGACGAAGCCTTGGCGGTTACCGACCGCGTGACCGTGCTGCGCGATGGGCGAGTCGAAGGAACGGTGACGAGCGCCGAAACCGAAAAGGACCAGCTCGTCGAGCTGATCATCGGCAGGCGCCTCGAGGCCTTCGAAGCATCCCATCGGACGCACACTGCCGGCGAGAGCAGCCACGTGTCCGTCGCCGACGTCTGCGGCGGCACTATCAAGAACGTATCATTTGCCTTGGATGAGGGAGAAGTCCTCGGCCTCACCGGCCTCGTAGGTAGCGGATTCGAGGAGCTGCCGTACCAGATGTTCGGGGCAACGCCCGCCGTCAGCGGCAGAATGACCATCGCCGGCGTCGACCACGACTTGGCCGCCATGTCGCCCTCGGCCGCCATCAACGCCGGCATGGCGCTCATCCCGGCCGACAGGCAAGGCTCCGCCGGAGTAGGTTCGCTGCTGGTCCGCGACAATGTGATGTTGCAGGTCATCGGCCAGTACAGACCCTATCGCCTCGATCGGGGGCGCTATCTCAAGGATGCGCGGGGGGCCTTGCACCAGTACGACGTCCGTCCGCCCGAGCCGATGATGGATTTTCAGGCCTTGAGCGGTGGCAACCAGCAGAAGGTCGTCCTGGCGAAGTGGCTGCAGGCCGGACCGAAGGTTCTTCTGGTCCATGAGCCCACCCAGGGCGTCGACGTAGGGGCGCGACTGCAGGTCTTCGAGACGATCACACGCGCCGCCGCCGAGGGCATGTCGGTCGTGTGCGCGAGCTCCGACTACGAGCAGCTCGCGGCGATCTGCGACAGGGTACTCGTCTTCCACGACGGACAGATCATGTCCACGCTGGTCGGAGACGAGATCACCAAGGATCGAATCACCGAACAATGCTACATGAGCGCCAGGACGGTCAAGCCCGACGAGGATACGAGGATGCGAGCATGAATCAAGTCAGCCCAGGTGCGGCAGGCGAGCCCCTAGAGCCCGTCGAGCGTGGGCCTCAGCCCACGAAGAAGGGTCTCAATCTAGGCGATTATGCCGAGCGTTTCGCTCTCGTCGGCGCTTGGCTCGTCGTGATCGTCGTCTTCAGCATTCTGGCGCCCAACACATTCTTCAATGTACGCAACTTCACGACGATGTTCGGAACGCAGACGACTCTCGTCATGCTGGCTCTGGCGCTTCTGATACCCCTTACGGCCGGCGACTACGACCTTTCCGTGGCGGCCACGCTGACCATGTCAGGCATGGTCGTCGCCGTGTTGAACGCAAATCACGGCGTGCCCATCGGCGTGGCGATTGTCGTCGCCCTCGCCCTCGGCGCCCTGATTGGTTTCATCAACGGGTTCTTCGTCATGGTCTTCGACATCGACCCATTCATAGTGACACTGGGCACCGGTACCGTGATCCTGGGGCTCACGCTGTGGATCAGCGGCTCACAGACCATCAGCGGCGTATCCAACTGGCTGAGCAGCTGGGTCGTAGAGCGCCGGCTGTTCGGCATATCGCTCGAGTTCTACTACGGGCTGCTGTTGTGCGTGCTTCTGTGGTACATATTCGACTTTACGGCAGTAGGCCGCCGCATTCTGTTCGTGGGACGAGGCACGAACGTCGCTCGCCTGAGCGGGATCCGTGTCGGGCGCGTGCGCTGGGGCTGCTTCATAGCCGCCGGGATTATAGCCGCGGCCGCCGGGGTCCTGTACACAGGAACGGCTGGGGCGTCTGATCCGACTTCCGGTTCGACCTTCCTGCTTCCCGCGTTCGCAGCGGCGTTCCTCGGAAGCACCACGATCACCCCCGGCCGCTTCAACCCGTGGGGCACGTTCATCGCCGTGTACTTCCTGGCGACAGGCATCACCGGCCTGGCGATCCTGGGCGTGCAGACGTGGGTCCAGAACGTCTTCTACGGGGGCGCCCTGGTCATCGCTGTGTCGGCTTCGCAGGTAGTCAAGAAGCGCCACGAGCGCGCAGCGCGTCTCTGAGGCGTCTCTAGCGAAGGACCACGCGGCGCGTCGGCATCGTTTTGCCGCAGGCATGTCCGTCGAGTACTGTCAGCGCTTCGCCGTTCGTTCACCGGCGCGCGCGTGAGACGGCGCTACGCGGCCGGGTATGCCTTCCGTGGGCCACCCGACCCGGCGGGGCCGGACTGGGCGTCCTCGACCAAGCTGACGGAGTGACGCAGATGCGGCTTAGCTAGGCGGCCTTACGCTGCCTCATGAGCACGGGATCGGTTTCGCCCCGACGTTCGCCCGACGTCACTCCCATGAGACGGGAGGTGTGCCGCTGCGATTTGGGGGCACGCGTATTCTGACGTCTTGGGGCGGGCGCTCCTGCCCAAGGATCTGTTCACGGGACCCGTGACGAAATCTCCTTCGTGAGCCGAGACACGTGGTAACGAGCGTGGACAGCGCCGCGGTGATCACCGCGCCTCAGAGTCGTGCGACGACCAGCCGCTCGAGATACTCGGCGACGCCGTCGCTGTCGTTTGCGCCGATCACCTCGTCGGCCGCCGCCAGGACGTCGGGATGGGCGTTGGCGACCGCCACGGCGCGCCCGGCCCAGCGCAGCATGGATAGGTCGTTGACCATATCGCCCATGGCTACCACCTCGGCGGCGGCCACGCCCGAACCGGCGCAGAGCCTCTGCAGGGCGCTCGCCTTGGTGACGCCGGCCGCCGAGATCTCGAGCAGCTCGCTCCCCGAGCGGGTGATCACGGCGTCGCCGCCGGCCACCGCCTCGGCCAGGGGCAGAAGGAGCTTCTGCGCCATCCGCGGGTGGCGCGCGAGCAGTTTGGCGATGCCGCGGGTCGCGAAGCCGAGTGCGTCCTCGACGCCGCCGTCGTGCTCGTCGAGCGGATGGCCGGTCGGATAGGCGGGCTCGCGCCAGAACGCCAGGCCGGCCTCGGCGGCGAAGACGACGCCGGGGGCGGCCTGGCGCAGGTCGCAGACAAGCCGTCGCGCGACGGCGGCGGGGATCGTACGCTGGTCGAGGAGATGATCGTTCGCCAGATCGTAGAGCAGGGCGCCGTTGGCGCAGATGGCGACCTCCGCGCAGTCGGTGAGCGCCAGCCGTCGCACGCCGCGCGGCGGCCGGCCGGTGACGAGCACGACGCGCAGGCCGCGGGCGCGGGCGGCGCGCAGCGCCGCCCGCGCCCGCGGCGTGACGGTACCGTCGGGCTGCAGGAGGGTGCCGTCGAGGTCGGTCGCCACAAGTCGGATCGCCGCGGGCATGACGGTTAGCCTACAACACGAGATGCCCCGCTCGNNAAACGAAGGAAGGCCGGAAACAAAGGAAGGGGCGGGGGCCGGTAGGCGCCCCGCCCCTCGGGCGGCTCAACGAAAGACAGCCGCAGCAGGTGAGCTAGGTGCTCAGACGGCGACTGCCTTCCGTCTTGCTACCTCAGAATCTGTCATCAGCCACCTCCTGTGTCGCCTGCAATACCCGCCCCGGCGAGCGCTCGCCGGAACGTGGCTCTCAGTATAGGACAACTTTGGGCGCAGGCCAGCCGATTTGTCAGGCGGGACAGGCAAAGAGATTGCGTGACGAGGTTGCGCTCCCGATGCGCTCCAGTGTCGTCGGGGGCCGGCCAAGCCCAGTAGCACCAAACGACCGTGCAGAGGTTACGGCGAGGGCGGCATCCACGGTCCGCGGCGGGTAATATGGCAAGGCGCCGGGAACAAATCCGCATGGTGTGCAAAGTGCGCCGCGCGAGGCGCGCCTCACGAGGCGCCCGGCGCTTCGCCTAAGTTCGTGTGTGGTTGCGGCGGGCCTGCCGGCCCGCCGCTCGAACCGAAAGGATCACGGTGGCCGATCTACGCATCGGGGGCATGGCCCTGAGAGACGGCGTCTTCCTGCAAAGCCAGGACAACTGGGCGGCCGCGGTCCGTCTGCCCGACGGCGAGGTCAAGGTGCGTTCCGGCGCCAAGAGCCGGTTGCCGGGGCGCGGCGTCTTCGACCGCGTGCCGGTCGTGCGCGGCGTGAGCCGTCTGGTCGAGACCGCGACCGCACTGCCGGCCATGCGTCGCGCGCTCGGCCGGCCGGTGCTGCCCCAGGAGGACCCGGCGCTGGTCGGCGCCGCCCTGGTCTCCGCTGCCGCCACGGTCGTGCTGCGCCGCACGATGAAGCAGGCTCCGCTTCTGCGCGAGCTTGCCGTCTCGGCGCTCTCGGTGGTGCCGGCGCTGCTTGCCGTGCGCACCAGCGAGTTATCGCGGTTCCACGGCGCAGAGCACAAGAGCGTGGCCGCCTACGAGACCGGCGGCGAGCCCGCGGCGGCGGCCAAGGAGCACGACCGCTGCGGCACCAACCTGCTCGGCCCGCTGTTGCTCACCAATCTGACCTCAGGGCTCGTGCTGCGTGCCACTCAGAACGACAACGATCCGTTGTCGACGCTGTTCATGGGGCTCGTCTCTCTCGGTTCGGCGTTCGAGATCTTCTCGTGGATGACCCATCATCGCGGTCACCCGCTGGCCGAGCTCATGCGGGCTCCCGGCGTGACCATGCAGCGGCTATTCACGACGCGCGAACCGAGCAGCGATCAGCTCGACGTCGCCCAGGCGGCGCTCAAGGAGCTGCTGCAGGCAGAGGGCGCGGCGACTGTGCCGGCGCCTGTCGTGGTCTAGGTTCGGGGTTCGCGGCTCGGCGTCGAGCCGCTCGCCGCGCGCTACTCGCGGGGTTCGCGCTCGCGTTCGTCGAGGCGCACGCGGCGGCGTTCTTCGGCGGCCGCCCAGCGGCGCCGCTCGATCTCGGTCTCGACCAGTAACTGCGGCACTGCCGTGGGGCGGCCGTCGTCGCCCAGCGCCACGTACACCAGATAGGCCGAGTTGGTGTGCAGCCATGTGCCCGTGTCGAGGTCTTCGGCTTCGACCCGCACGCCGATCTCCATCGAGCTGCGCCCGGCCCAGTTGACCGTGGCCTTGAACACGACGAGGTTGCCGATCTGCACGGGGTAATGGAACGAGGTGCGATCGATCGAGGCTGTGACTACGCGCCGGCGGGCGAAGCGGTAGGCGCAGGTGCCGGCCGCTTCGTCGATCGCCTTGAGGATGACGCCGCCGTGAATGACGCCCATGAAGTTGGCGTCGGCCGGTTGCATGAGCGCCGAAAGTTCGACCGGGGTGTCGGCCGCCCGGATGGCTGCGGCGCTCACGGCGTATCCGCCGCCCAGATGAGTAGTGTCACGCTCACGGGATGTCGGCCGCCCGGATCAGTGCCGTGCTCACAGTTCGTGCTCGCCCAGGCTCGGAGGTCACACGTCGAACGATCCCGGCAGGCGCCGCCGCCGCCGATCGCGGGTCTCGCGTCCGCCGCCGCCTGATCTGTCTTTGCGGCGGTCGGCTTTGCGCCGGTCCATGATGACCGTGATGTTGGGGTTGTCCTTGTAGCGCTCGACGAGGCGCGCGTACACCTCTTCGCCGAGTTCGGGCGGGACCACTGAGTAGATCACCTGAACCTCCTCACAGCAGGGCCAATCTACCAGAACTTCGCCGCTCGCGTCACTGCTCGCGTCACCGTTCGCGTCGTTTCTCGCGTCACCGTTCGCGCGAGGATGCCAAATGCAACGGGCCCGGGCATTGCGCGCCGCCTCTGGTGAGGAGCCTTGCAGAACCCGAGCCCGTCTTGAAGGGGGTACACCCTCTATCGGCACAGTTTGGGCGGGACTTTAGGTTTTTCGCAGGGTGTGCCGATGTCGCCGGCGAAGGCCTGAGACATCCGTCTAGCGCCGTGCTACAAACAGTCACGTACTACTCAGAGTCTACCGATATGGCACAAAGAGATGCCTCTCAGGCGCAGTCATCGACAGGAAGGCCCGGTGGGCGTCTTCGCGCGGCAGACGACGCAGGTCGGACTGTCGCTGCCGGGCAGTGCCGGGAAACGAAGGACCGAGGGAGCCACGTGACCGCTGAACACCGCGAGCGAGCCGTTCTCGAGCTGAGCGCGACGCTCGCTTCCAGCCTCGTCCTCGAAGACGTGCTGGCGACCGTCGCCAGGCGTGTCGGCGAGATCATGGACGTCTGGTGGGTCGACATCTGGAACTACTCCAGCGAGCGCGATGCGCTGGTCTACGAGGCCTACTGGTGTTGCGGCGGCATGAGCGACGAGGACCGGGCATTCGTGGGTACGGTCACGCCGCTCGACGAACGACCGGAGTTTCGCCGTCTGCTCGAGGGCGGGCGCGCGGTGGAGTGCCACATCGACGATCCCGGCCTTCCCCCCGAGGAACGCGAGGCCTACGAGAAGTGGGGCCAGAAGGCCACCCTCGATGCCCCGCTCAGATTCGGCGACAAGGTCATCGGCACGCTCGGCGTCGCCGAGACCCGTCACGTGCGCCACTTCACAGACGACGAGCGCGCGCTGTTCGAGCAGCTCTGCGTCGTGGCGGCCATCGCCATCCACAACGCCAAGATGTTCCGCCGCCAGGAAGAACAGACGAGGTTCATGACCTCGCTGGTCGACGCCAGTCGGGCTATCACTTCGACTGTCGACCTCGATGAGGTGCTCGACCGCGTGGCGCGCGAGGCCGCGACCGCACTGGCCATGACACAGGCGGTCGTCTACGAACATGTGCCCGAGGACGAGACCCTCGTCTACCGTGCCCTGTTCGAGCGCGAACCGGCCGGCGTGCCCCACGACGAGCTCGGCACGGCCTACTCGTTCGCGACCTGGCCGGGCGAGCGGACGATCGTCTTCGCCGACGGGCCCACGGTCGAGCATGTCAGCGACGGCGACCTTGCACCCGATCGCAAAAAGAGCATGGAGATCTACGGCGAGAAGACCGTGCTGAGCGTGCCGCTGCGGTTCGGCGAGCAGCGCGTCGGGGTGCTGCGACTCTACGACATGCACGACGAGCGGTCCGTCACCGAGGCCGAGCTGCAGCTCGCCCGGGGACTCGGTGAGCAGGCTGCCATCGCCATCATCAACGCCCGCCTGTTCGGCCAGGTCGACGCCGCGCAGCAGCGCCTTGGGGCGCTGCTCGACTCCAGCCGGGCACTCACCTCGAGTCTCGTCCTCGAAGAGGTGATCGACACCGTGGTCCACACCGGCGCCGCGGCCCTCGCTTCGAAGCGCTGCGTCCTCTACGAGTTCGACCGGGCCAGCGACACCCTCACGGCGCGCGCCTACGCTGAGGCTACGCCGACACCCGGCTATGCCGAGATCGGCGTGCCGCTGCCCCTGGGCAAGATGCCGGGCAACCGCGCCATCCTCAACCAGCGGGTGCCGGTGGTCGAGCAGCTCTCCGATCGGACCGTCGACAAACGTACGCGCGCCGGGATGGCGCACTGGGGCGAGTTCACGGCGCTGAACGTGCCGCTGTTCTACAACGACGAGGCGCTCGGCATCCTGATGTTCCTGGAGACCGAAGCCGAGCGTCAGTTCACGCCAGACGAGCTCGCGCTCGCGACCGGTATCGGCGAGCAGGCCTCGATCGCCTTGCAGAACGCGCGGCAGTACCGCCGCCAGGAGGTCCACACCCATCGCCTCCTCGGTCTGCTCGAGTCGAGCCGCGCGATGACCGCCTCGCTGTCGGCCCAGCAGACCATCGACGGCATGAAGGCCGAGATCAGCAACCTGCTGACCGGCATCGACTGCCGAGTCGGGGTGCATCTGCGAAACGAAGAGGGCGCCTTCGAGGCCTTCGTCACCGACGGCGAGAGGCGGTCGGCGGCGGAGCGACAGCCCGCGGGCGACAAGGTCGTGGCCCAGGCGCTCGAACGCAAGTGTCCGGTGCAGGTCGAGCACGTCAAGGGACGCACGCGGCTCGTGATCCCCCTGCTCGTCAAGGACGAGCCCTCGGGCTTCGTCGACCTCTCCGGGCGGCTCGACCGGCCCTTCAGCGAAGACGAGATAGAGGTCGCCCAGATCCTTGCCAACCAGACCGCCGTGGCCGTCGAAAAGGCGCGGCTCTACGAGAAGATCGAGCTCCAGGCCATCACCGACGGGCTCACCGGCCTCTACAACCATCGCGAGTTCCACGAGCGGCTCAAGTCCGAGGTGTCGCGCTCGTGGCGCTACAACGCGCCGGTCTCGCTGCTGATGATCGACATCGACGATTTCAAGAGATTCAACGACGCCTACGGTCACGTGATCGGCGACGACGTGCTGCGCGCGGTCGGCCGCCTGATGATGATGGGGCTGCGCCGCGACATCGACGTGGCGGCCCGCTACGGCGGCGAGGAGTTCGCCATCATCCTGCCCAACACGCCGATCCCCGCCGCCCACGCCGTGGGCGAGCGCATGAGAGCGACGCTGGCGACCAGCAAAGCTGTCCTGCCCGTCGGCGCGCGGTCATCTGCCGAGGCACGCCCGCAAGCAGGTCTTGACGAGGCCTCCGGCGCTCCCGCTCACGCGGGCGGCGCGGCCAAGGTCGGCGAGCGCCTGCGCCGCGATATCGAGCGCGCCACCGTGCTCACCGACGACGGAGAGACGCTCGACCGCGTGACCGTGAGCGTAGGCGTCGCGGCGTTTCCCGACCACGCCGGCGACGCCGGCGGCCTGGTCAAGGCGGCAGACGACGCCCTGTATACGGCCAAGCGAGCCGGCAAGAACCGGGTCTGCTTGGCCGACCTGTCCGACTGCGAGTGACCCGAGCGGCAGCGAGCCTCGCCGACCTATCGCGGCGGGCTCGAGATGCCGACAACGACTGAGGTCGTGGCAACCGCTCTGTCAGATGAGAACCTTGTCGCCGCCTTGACGTCGCCCGGCGGTCTTACGGCTTTCGTGGCCGAGGTCGGGCGCGCCCTCGACGTGTGGCTCATCGACGTCTGGTCGTTCGA
This sequence comes from Actinomycetota bacterium, assembly GCA_003132645.1. Taxonomy (GTDB): domain Bacteria; phylum Actinomycetota; class Thermoleophilia; order UBA2241; family UBA2241; genus Bog-752. Next base: position 16,543 of record PKYM01000086.1, read on the forward strand.
CCGCGAGCGCGACGCTGCCGTCTACGAAGCCTTCTGGCGGCGCGCAGGCGCCAGCGCGGCTGAGCTCGCCGTAGTGGGTACCAGAGTGGCGCTCGACGAGCGCCCCGATCTGCGCCTGCTGGCCGATCGCGGGGCGCTCGTCGAGCGCCACATAGACGACCCCGACCTGCCGCGCGAGCTCGCCGCGACCATGACCCGCCGTGGCTACCGCAGCAGCATCGACGCGCCGCTTGTCGCGGCCGGCGAGGTGATCGGCGTGCTCGGTCTGGTCGAGACTCGGGCGGTGCGCCGGCTGGCTGCTGCGCAGCGCGCGAACCTCGAACACATCTGCCGGCTGGCGGCGCTCGGCGTCGAGACGGCGACCGCGCGTCGCGTGAGCACCGAGCACGCCGACCACCTCACGGCCCTGCTCGAGTCGGGTCACGCGCTGGCCGGCACGCTCGATCGCAGCGCTCCGCTGACCGCCTTCAGCGCGGCGGCGGCGCGGCTTCTGACGGACGTCGAGTATGAGGTCGACGTCTGGTTGCGCGACGAGAACGGCTCATTCATGCGCGTGGCGGCGCCCGGCGCCGGCTCGGCCGCTGACGGCTCAGTCGACGCACTCGCGCCGGCCGGCGCACTCGCGCCGGCGGACACGCGGGCTGACACGCTGGTCCTGCGGGCGCTCGAGCGCGGCCGGCCGACCCAGGCGCGCACGGGCGGCGAGCCGACCAGGCTGGTCGTGCCTCTCGTGGTGGCCGGTGAGCCGGCCGGCTACATCGAGATCCACGGCCGGCGCCTGCGGCGCTTCACACCCGACGAGGTGGCGGTCCTGCAGGTGCTCGCCGACTACGCCGCCATCGCGCACGAGCACGCACGCCTCGGCCGCAGCCTCGGCCGCCAGGCCGCGGTCGATACCGTCACCGGCTTCTTCAACCGCTGGTACTTCTCAGAGCGGCTCTATTCCGAGACGGCCCGCGCGAGCCGCTACAAGCAGCCGCTCTCGATCGTCCTGGCGCACATCGACCGGTTCGACGAGTTCGTCAGCCGAAATGGCCGGGTTGCCGGCGACGCGGTCCTCAAGGGGATCGGCCGGCTGCTCGGCGCCTGCCTGCGTCGCAAGGTCGACATCGCCTGCCGTTACGCCGACGGAGAGTTCGCCGTCCTGCTGCCCAACACGCCGCCGTTCAAGTCCGGCGCAGTCCTGGTCGCCGAGCGGCTGCGCGCGACCATCGAGGGCATGGAGTTTCGCAACGAGGACCACGAATTGCTGGGCAGATTCACCCTGAGTCTCGGCATCGCCGGTTTTCCCCGCCACGCCGAAGACGCCGAGGAGCTGGGCGGCTACGCCGAGCAGGCCTTGATCCAGGCGCGCGAGCTCGGCGGCAACCGCCTCCAGGTCTTCGGCGCGCCACCCCAAGAGCCCGGGCAGGAAGACGACTCTGAGCAGGACGGCCAGGACGCGCCTTCGGTGGAGGAGCCGGCGGGCGAAGGAGCTCGTGCTGACGATGTCCTGCCGCCCGACTGGGACGACGATCTTACCTAGCCGAGACCTTACACTCGCCTGACACTCGCCGGGCATGCGCTTGACGCACGGCCGTCATCGTCTGTTCCGAAGAGTCCACCGAGGAGGGCGACGTGGCCACAGTGACGGCGAGTCACAGGTGCGTCCGGGTTGATACCATGCGAAGGGACGGCCCGGGCGTGCGAGCAGGTGCGGGTAGCAACGAGCCACGCGCTGGGTACGCGGGGAGGCATGTGACAGCGACGGTCCTCATCGTCGAGGACGAGTTCAACATCGGCCGCCTGGTGCGCACCTACCTCGAGCGCGACGGCTACGGCGTCGTCTGGGCGCGCAGCGGTGAGGAGGGACTCGTCGAGCTCGACCGCCNNTCGGTGCCGGTCATCATGCTGACCGCGCGCGACGAGGAGACCGACCGCGTGGTCGGGCTCGAGCTGGGCGCCGACGACTACGTTCCCAAGCCCTTCAGTCCACGCGAGCTGGTGGCCCGCGTCAAGGCGGTGCTGCGCCGCACGCAGCCGCAACAGCCGGCGGCCGGCGAGCTGTCGTGCGGCGAGGTGGAGCTGCGACGCGACGCCCGCGAAGCTTCGCGGGCGGGCGTCGCTCTCGATCTGACGATGAAGGAGTTCGACCTGCTCGCCTGCTTTCTCGAGCATCCCGGCTTGGTCCTCACGCGCGAACAGCTCCTCGAGCACGTCTGGGGCCTCGAGTTCCCGGGCGGCACGCGCACCGTCGACCAGCACGTCGCCCAGTTGCGCGCCAAGCTCGGCGGTTCGCTGACTATCGAGACCCTGCGCGGCATCGGCTACAAGCTGGTGCGGCCGTGAGCGGCATGGCTGGGTCGGCCGACGCGGCCGTGAGCTCCGCACAAGACGTTGCGGCCGCCCCTGCTCTCGCACCCGGTCTCGCACCCGCTCCCCGGCGTCACCGGGCCACCTCGCTGCGCACACGGTCGTTTTTCGTCATCGCCGCCTGCGTCCTTGTGCCCTCGTTCTGCCTGTCGGCCTTCGGCGTGTGGGCGTACCTCAAGAGCTGGGACCGAGCCGAGGTCCTCTACACCGAACAGGCTTACTTCCGCGCCGCCGAGCTTCACAGCGAGATTGCGGGGCTGGCCAAGGCGCCTCCGCTCTTCACCCCGGCCGAGCGCGCCCTGATCTCCGAGGCCATCGTCACCCAGTATGGCGCGTTCGGTCGCACCGAGGGCGCCCATTGGGCGACGCTCTCGACGATCCGCGGCCAGAAGCTGCTCCCGGGCTGGATGGTGACGAGTCTGCAACGGCGCGGCTACGCGATCGGCGGAGCCGCGGGTCCCGCATCGCCGGAGCTCGCCGAGATCGTCGCCTGGCGCGTGGGTCCGCGGCAGGTCCGGGTGTACGCGGCGGGGTGGGGCGATCCCGCGGTCTTCTCGGCCTACGCTCCGTTTGGCCGTCTGTTTTGGATCGGGTTCGCCGGCGTTCTCCTGACCGCGGTGCTGGGACTCCTCGGCGCCTGGGTGCTGTCGCGCAGCGTGGTGCGCCCCGTGCGCCGGCTCGCCGAGGCGAGCGGGCGCCTTGCCGAGGGTGCGGTGGGGGTGCAGGTGACGCCGGAGGGCTCGAGCGAGATCCGCGACCTGGCCTGTGCCTTCAACGACATGAACGCCAAGTTGACCAAGGCCCAGGAGACCGAGCAGGCCTTCCTGCTGTCGGTCAGCCACGAGCTCAAGACGCCGCTCACCTCCATCCGCGGCTACGCCGAGGGGCTGGGCGACGGCGCTTTGCCGGCCTCCGACGCGGCGGCCGTGATCGGCACTGAGTCGGCGCGGCTCGAGCGGCTGGTCGGCGATCTGCTCGACTCGGCGCGCATGCGCAAGAGCGCCTTCACCGTGCGCAGCAAGAAGGTCGACCTGGCCGAAGTGGCGCGCGAGGTGGCGCGCCGCTACGAAGCGACGGCCCGCGACGCCGGTCTGGCACTGAACCTCACGTTCGCGACCGACAGTCCCGCAACGGCCGACCACGACCGCGTGCTTCAGGTCGTCTCGAACCTGGTCGAGAACGCCGTGCGCTGTACGCCGTCGCCCGGTACGGTGACGATCGCCGCCGCGCCGGGACTCGTCTCGGTGGCCGACACCGGCCGCGGCTTGACGAGCGACGACCTGCCCCGTGCCTTCGAGCGCTTCTACCTGTACAGCCGCTACGGCAACGATCGCCCGGTCGGCACCGGTCTTGGGCTGGCCATCGTCAAGGAACTGACCGAGGCCATGGGCGGTCGGGTGCGCGTGTCGAGTGCCGTCGGTGTAGGGACGGCCTTCTTCGTCGACCTGCCGATCGGGCCGGCGGCGCCCGCGCTCGCTGGAGACGGGCCGGAGACGCTCGACGCCCCCGGATTGCCGGACGGGTCGGCGCTCACCGCCGCGCCGCCATCGGAGGTCGCGCCGACGTTGGACGCGGCCGTCGAGCCGGCCCCGGCGGCTATCGAGCCCGAGCCGGCAGCGT
>PKYM01000086.1:20562-23801 GCA_003132645.1 Actinomycetota bacterium
CGCCCGAGTGATCCGCCGCCGCCGGCGTCTGCTGGCGGTCCTGGTGGTCCTCGCGGTGGTCGCGGTCGGCGCTGTGGTCGCGCACGGGAAGAGCGGCGGCGGCCGTGTGGTCTACGACCGCGCGGCCGCCGCCGCCTACGCCGACAAGTGGGCCTTCGGCGCCAACCCGGCACAGTGGACCTCGCTCCACGACGATTGCGCCAACTTCGTCTCACAGTGCGTGGCCGCCGGTGGCCTGCGGCCCTTTGACGGCCCGGTGGGCTCCTGGCGCGACAACGGTCGCTCGTTTCCCTCCGTCGGCTGGGTCAACTGCACGGCGCAGCAGCGCGTCTGGAGCGTGGCCTCAGGGACCGACTCGCCCTACATCGTGGGCACGAGCACGCGCCTGCCGCGCGGTTGGGCGGCAGGCGATGTCGTGTATCTCGGCAACGTGGTTGACGGTGTGACGCAGTGGCAGCATGCGATCATGTGTGTCGGCAGGAAGGCGGGGCAGTGGCTCTTCGACAGTCACACCGTCGCCCATCGCCGTAAGACGCTCGCCACCTGGTATCCAGCCCACTTCGCGCTCATCCGCTACTGTCGCCTGGCGGACTCCGTAGGGTACCGCTGACGGCGGGGGGCGACGGGCGGCGGNNGTGCCGGTCACGACCGCTCGCACGGCGGCCTCGACCCGGCCGCTCATCTGCTCGACGAAGTAGCGCGCCACGAGCAGCTTGCGGGCGTCGCTCTGGGCTGAGCGCAGCAGCAGGTAGGCGCAGACGAGGTCGATGGCCGCTTCGACCAGACGCCGGGCGTGGAAGTCTCTGAAGGCGGTGTCGCCGAGCGCCCGCACGTGGGCCACGGCGGCCGCCCAGCTCTCGCGCGCGGCACGCACCGCGACCAGGAGCTCAGGGGTCGCCGACAGGTCCTCGCCGTCGAGTCCGGCCAGGTGCTCGGCCATGGTGCCCGACAGCACGCCGCCGATGGCCGCCACCACCTGGAGCTGGGTCGTGCCCTCGTAGATGTTGGTGATGCGGGCGTCGCGACTGTGGCGCTCGATCGCGAAGTCGCGCATGTAGCCCGAGCCGCCGTGGATCTGCAGCGAGTCGTAAGCGACCTGGTTGGCCATCTCGGTGGCGCAGGCCTTGGCGAGCGGCGTGAACAGCGCCGCCAGACGGGTGTAGCGCTTCAGTTCGGCGCGCGCCTGCTTGAGCTCATCGTCGTCGCTCACGGCGCGCTCGCCTGACTGGATCTGGGCGATACGATGCTCGAGGCCCTCCTTGAGATCGACGATGATAGCCGTCTCGTAGAGCAGGGCTCGCGAGGCCTCGATCGCGACCTTCATGTCGGCCAGCATGGCGGCCACGGCGGTGAGGTTGCGGATCGGTCCGCCGAACTGAACGCGTTCGTCGGCGTACTTGGTGGCTGCCCGGTAGGCGGCCTCGGCGATGCCCTGAGCCTGGCCCGCGATGGCGATCCGGGCGCCGTTCATGAGGCTCATGACGTAAGTGGTGAGGCCGCGCCGGCGCTCGCCGACGAGCAGCGCCGGCGCGTCGTCGAACTGCAGCTCGCAGGTCGGCGAGCCGTGGATGCCGAGCTTGTCTTCGAGGCGGCGGATCGTCATGTGCTCGTCGCGTTCGTAGAGGAACATCGACAGGCCGCGGGCGTCGCTCGTGCCTTCCTCGGAGCGCGCCAGCACGAGCGACACCTGGCCACCGCCGTTGGTGATGAAGCGCTTGACGCCGTTCAGCCGCCAGACGCCGTCGTCGCCCAGGGACGCCTTGAGCTGGACGTTCTGCAGGTCGCTGCCGGCCTCGGGCTCGGTGAGCGCCATCGAGCCGGTGACCTCGCCGCTGGCGAAGCGCGGCAGGTAGGCGTCCTTCAGCTCGTCGGCGGCGAACTTGTTGACCGTCTCGGCGATGTCCTGGAGGCCGAAGACGTTCATCAGCGCCGGGTCGGCGCGCGAGATCATCTCGACGATCATCACCGAGACCGTCACCGGGAAGTTGAGCCCGCCGTAGCGGCGCGGCAGGGTGATGCCCATGAGATCGGCCTGGGTGAGGCGCGTGAGCGACTCGCTCAGACCGGGCGCGTAGCTGACCTCGCCTGCAGCCAGGGTCGCGCCGGCGCGGTCGACCTCTTCGGCGCGCGGCGCTACGAACTCGCCGGCGATCTCGCCGACGATCTCGAGGGTGCGCCGGTAGGAGTCGAGCGCGTCGTCGTAGTCGCTCGGCGCGTAGGCGAACTCGTCGGCCTGCTCGTAGCCGTCTTCGCGCAGGGCGACGATACGCCTCAGGCCGAGCGTCGCGAGCTGGCGGGTCAGGTCGGGGTTGTCCGTGTAGAAGTTGGCGGTCACCGCTTCTCCCGGTAGGCCTTGATCAGCTTGGGTACGACGGCGTGGAGGTCGCCGACGATGCCGTAGTGGGCGACCGAGAAGATCGGCGCCAGCGGGTCTGAGTTGATCGCCAGGATGCGGGCCGACTGGTCCATGCCGGCGCGGTGCTGCACCGAACCCGAGATGCCGGCCGCGATGTAGAGCTTGGGACGCACCGTGGTGCCCGTCTGGCCGACCTGGTGTTCGCGGGAGACCCAGCCGGCGTCGACGGCGGCGCGCGAGGCCGCCACGACGCCGCCCAGCGTATGGGCCAGATCGGCCAGCAACTTGAAGCCGGCGGCCGAACCCACGCCCACTCCGCCGGCGACGATCACCCGGGCGCCCTTGAGGTCGACCGATTTCTCCTCGCGCGCCCGCCGCACGAGGGTCACGGCGAAGTCGAGGTCGTCGAGCAGAATGGGCCCGCCGGCCGCGGTCGGCCGACCGTTATGACTGCCAGGCGGGCCGTCGGCCCGCTCGACGTTCAGCTCGACGATGTCGCCGTGGCGGCTCGCGTCGCGCTTGGGCAGGCGGAAGACGCCCTCGCGCACGGTCGCCATCTGGGGCCGGTGTTCGGGGCTCACGATGGTGGCGATGATGTTGCCGCCGAAGGCCGGCCGGATCTGATAGAGCAGGTCGCTGTAGGCGACGCCCTTGATCTCGTGGTCGCCGATGGCGAGGTCGGTGCAGTCGGCCGTCAGTCCCGTGCGCAGCGCCGAGGCGACCCGCGGCGCCAGGTCGCGGCCGGTCGTGGTCGCGCCGTAGAGGACGATCTGGGGCTGGAAATGGCGCACCGCCTCGGTGACGACGCGGGCGTAGGGCTGGGCCAGATACTCGATGAGAGAGTCGTCGACGACCAGGTACACGGTGTCGGCGCCGGCGGCGA
>PKYM01000301.1:0-2022 GCA_003132645.1 Actinomycetota bacterium
GGCATCGATGTCGTGCTCGGCAGATGAGGCGGGCGTACGACCGGCTTTTCGGCACGAGTCCCCATCACTTACGAAAGCGCGCCTCAAAGCGATGCAGGACGCGGAGGCTCGTCGTCCTTGAACTTTACAAACTAGACACGACTTATCTCGCCGCGATAAGTTACGTCTAGTCCGTAAAGGAGGCTCATGGACCCGCGCCAGAACCCCTACGCGCCGGGCGCCGGCACAAAACCGCCCGCGCTCGTCGGTCGCAACGAGCAGATCGAGGCCTTCGACATTCTGCTCGAGCGGCTCGAGAGGGGGTACACGGCGCAGTCAGAGATCATCACCGGGCTGCGCGGCGTCGGCAAGACGGTACTGCTCGACGTGTTCCGCGACACGGCCGAGGCGCGCGATTGGGCGACGGTCGAGTGGGAGGTCGAAAAGAATGCTCCCTTCGCCTCGAAGATGGCGACCCAGGTGCGTCGCGCCCTGCTGCAACTGGCGCCTAAGGCGCGCTGGACCGAGCGGGCGCTCAGGGCGGCGGCCGTCCTCAAGTCCTTCACGCTGACGTTCAGTCCAGACGGCGGCATGACGGCGGGCCTCGACGTCGACGCGCTGGCCGGCGCGGCCGACAGCGGCGCTCTGTCTGAAGACCTGAGCGATCTGCTCGTCGCCGTCGGCGACGCCGCGGCCGAGCACGGGGTGGGCGTCGTCTTTCTGCTCGACGAGATCCAGTTCCTCAAGCCCGCCGATCTCGAGGCGCTGATCGTGGCGCTGCACAAAGGCTCGCGCCGCAGCCTGCCCGTCACGCTCGTGGGCGCCGGCTTGCCGCAGGTCCCGCGGCTGACGGGCGAGGCCAAGTCCTACAGCGAACGGCTGTTTCGCTTTGTGACGATCGGCCGGCTCGACCCCGGGACCGACGCCCGCGACGCGCTCATCCTTCCGGCGCGCGACCTGGGCGTCGAGCTCGAGCCGGCAGCCGTCGACCTCGTCGTTGAGTACACGCAGGGCTACCCGTACTTTCTGCAGGAGTACGGCCGCATCATCTGGGACGAGACGTCGGCTTCGCCGGTCACCCTTGGCGAGGTCGCCTCGCTGCTGCCGCTGATCGAGGCCAAGCTCGACGAGAGCTTCTTCAGGGTGCGGGCCGAGCGCACCACGGAGCTCGAGTTGCGCTACCTCTACGCCATGGCGCGGCTGGGCCCCGAAGCGCATCGCGCGAGCGAGGTCGCTCGCGGCGTCGGGCGTACCGTGGAGCAAGCGGGCCCGATCCGCTCGCGGCTGATCGACAAGGGCCTGCTGTACACCCCGGGGCACGGCCTCGCGGCGTTCACGGTGCCCCAGTTCGACAGGTACATGCTGCGCTGCCACGCCGACCTGGCGGGCTGAGAAGGCAGCGGGCTAGGGCCGCGCCATCCAGCGCTCGATCCACCATGCGACCGAGCGGTTCGCCTCGGCCGCGAAGTCGGCCGTGAACTTGCGCCGATAGACGTACTGGACGGCGTTCTCGTTGCCGGCGCCGAAGTCGCGCTCGCCGTAGTGGCTGTCAAGGTCGTCTGAGACCTCGCGCAATTCGGCGACGGACAGGCGCCGGTAGGCGTTCCTGTGGACCATGTGCTTCTCGAAGTGCTCGGTGACACGCGGCCTGCTCTTCGGCCGTCCGAAGCACAGCATGGCGATCGGGAACGTGTACCGCGGCAGCCCCAGCAACTCGGCGTGGGTCTCGCCGCGCTCCATGATGTCGCCGATGTAGCAGGAGCCTATGCCCAGCGATTCGGCGGCGACGACCGCGTTCTGGGCGGCGATGAGCGCGTCGGAGCAGGCCAGCATGAGATCGGCGAGCTCCGGCGTGACGTGCTGCGGCAGGCCCTCCATGCGCTCGACGCCGGCGNNTCGATGATCGAGTAGAGCATCATGTTGCCCGCCGTCGGCGCCCGCATCGCGGCATGGAGGATGGTCTGCTTCTCTTCGCCCGTGAGCGGGGTCGGCGCGTAGGCGCGCGTCGAGCCGCGCGCGTTCAGCAGGTCGATCGTCTGGTTT
>PKYM01000301.1:2055-3265 GCA_003132645.1 Actinomycetota bacterium
CCGCTCGAGTCGGACGACCCGCCTGCAGGCAGGCGGGTCGTCCTGGTCGTTGCCTCACGTCGGCACGAAGCTGTCGCTGCCCGTTCGTCGCCCGTCCGCTGCCCGTTTGTTTCTTACGCCCTCGCGAGTGCCTCTTCCTTGCCGTCTGCCAGGTAGTAGGCGGCGGTGACGGCGACGATGATAAAGGGCACGGCGAGCATCGCCAGTGCGCCGTTGGCGACCGACGCGATGACGAAGAACACGACGACCAGCGCCAGGTGCTCCCAGAAGCCCACCTTCATGACCAGGTCCTTGCTTGCCTTCATGGCCTCGCCCAGCCCCATGCCGCGGTCGACCATCAGCGGAAAGACGTACAGCCAGATCGTGGCCAGCGCAAAACCGCCCACGACCGTGATCGAGGCAAGGCCGATGAGCAGGCCGAGCACGAGGGCGGCGCCCAGGTACGACCAGACGCGCTCAAGACCGGCGAAGACGTCGTCGACCTTGGGCTGCCGGCCGACTCTGACGCGTCCGATCACCATGCCGTAAAGTCCGGCGAACATCGGTCCGGCGAGGATGCCGAGGGTCACTATGCTGAGCACTCCGGCGATCAGGGCCGCGATGATCAGCGGTCCGAGGTCCTTGAAGAACAGCCGCGCGCCCTGCTTGAGAGCGAGGCTTATGTCGAGGCCGCTGCGGGCCTGCGAGGGTGTTGCTGCGATGGCGCTCATGATCTCCTCCTCGAGGTGGTTCACCTGTCCTGAAACCAAGTCTAGAAGGATGGTCGCCGCGGGTCGTCTCCCCGCCGGGGCAATCGCGCATGGCAAGCGGAGGGAACCTGCGTGGCCGGGGCACACCACCACGGGGGTAAGCGCCGCGCCGGACTACTCCCGCGGCGAAGCTCCTGCTGCGCTCGGCTGCCGGGTGTTATGCTGCGCGCATGGCACGACAGGCGACGCTTGTCCGCAAGCAGACGCTGAGCCTCGCGCGAGCGCGGCGGCTCGCGGCGGCCGCGCTCAGGAGCGCCTCGTGGACTCCCTGAGCAGGTACATCCTCGCGGTCGACCTCGGCACTTCCGGCGTCAAGGTGGCGCTCATCTCGGTTGACGGGCGCGTCGCCGGCTGGGAGAGCGAGCCCGTGGCGCTGCACGTGCTGCCCGGCGGCGGCGCCGAACAGCACCCGGACGACTGGTGGGACGGCCTGGTGGTGGCGGCCGGGCGGCTGCTGCGCA
>PKYM01000066.1 GCA_003132645.1 Actinomycetota bacterium
CCCTCACCCGCAAGCTCACCACCCTGGCCGAACACACCTACGTGCTGCCCAGCCGCCTCAGCCTCAGGGAGTTCCTGCTCAAGGTCTGGCTGCCGGCGATTGAGAGTGGCGTGAGGGCGACGACACTCTCCGGCTATCGCATGCTGGTGGAGCAGCACCTCGCGCCGCAGCTGGGGGCCGTGCAGTTGCAGAACCTGAACGCCGCTCAGATCAACGGCCACTACGCCAAGCTGCTCAAGGAAGGCCGGGTGCATAGCTCAGGTGGCCTCTCCCCCAACACCGTACACCACGTCCATGCCGTCCTGCATCGTGCTCTGCACGATGCCGTGAGGTGGGGCTACCTGCAGACGAACGTAGCGCAGGCTGCAGACCCGCCACGCGCTTCGGCGCAGCACTCAGAGCTCGCCGTCTGGTCTGAGGAGCAACTCCACGCTTTCCTGGACAGCGTGACAGCGCAGCGCCTCTACCCCCTGTGGCGCTTCCTGGCGATGACCGGCTGCCGGCGCGGCGAAGCCCTCGGCCTCACCTGGCGTGACCTGGATATCGAGAACGGTCGAGTGGCGATCAGACGCGCCTTGGTACCGATCGACGGCAAGCTCTGTGAGACGGAGCCCAAGACCAAGCGCGGACGACGGCTGATCGCCCTGGATGCCGAGACGGTGGCCGTGCTGCGGCAGCAGGCCGCCCGTCAGCTGGCCGACCAGCAGGCACTGGGCGATCACTGGATCGACAGCGGACGAGTGTTCACGGCCGAGAACGGCGCGCAACTGCACCCCGAGCGCATCAGTGCCCTCTTCCGTCGCCTGGTGGCGGCCGCGGCGCTGCCGCCGATCCCCTTGCATGGGCTGCGCCACACGTATGCCAGTCTCGCTTTGGCCAAAGGAGTCAATGCGGCGATCGTTTCGCGACGGCTGGGGCATGCCACTGTGGCTTTCACCTTGGATATCTACTCCCACGTGCTGCCCCAAGTCGATGCCGAGGCGGCGGAGTTCATCGCGGCTTTTGTGGGACACTAGAGTTCGCGTCGGATTCGTCACCCCGGCTTGCCGTTCGTCACCCTTGTCGGCTGTCGGCCAAGCCGCCTAGTGTCGTCCTTGACCGGACGATCTGTGCGTATGCGAGAAGTCCCCGAAACGGTGGCCGGTCACAGGGACGGCGCGGCGTTGCTGCCGCGACGCCGGTGGGACAGCCGCCCTCCCACGCCTTTCGACGTGATAGCCTTCGCGTAGGGTCAGGCTACCAAGGGGCGACCGATGGCGACTTGTCAACAGTGTGGGGCTGACGTGCCGCTGGACAACAGATTCTGTGGCGAGTGTGGCGCACCGGTTGTCGCTGACGACGCGGCACAGAAGGCGGTGGTCCAGCCGCCCATGGTCATCGCGACATTCAACTCCTCGACAGGCTGGGCTGGTAAGCCGATTACTCATGACAACGGCGCGTTCACGCTGGAGGGGCTCGGCCCGCTCACCGCTCGGGACGTCATCAGCTACGACGACGCTGGCCAGATTGAGTGGGCTTATGAGGGGCTGAGGGACTGGACGCTCCAGGTGTGCGACCAACCAGCCGTTCCAGCCGAGTTCTCTGCGGCAGCCGCTGGCATCCTGTTCCAAGGCAGTAGCCACGAGGCTGGCAGGAATGCCGAGGTTACGCTGTACCGCAACCGCATTGAACGCGTGAAGCAGCGGTCGCGTGCGTCATTCTCGAAAGCTCATCAGGAAGTTGAAGTCACGCCGATGAAGTCAGTCACGTCCGTGAAGACACAGAAGGATGGAATCACGCGCACGAAGGTCACGGTGTTTGCGTCCGCCAACGCCATTGAGTTCCGCTTTGAACACGCTGAGGCGCAGGCCTTCAAAGAAGCCGTCATGAGGCTGATACTCGACAACGACTAGAAGTTCTGCGCGTGCGGGCGAAGTCCCCGAAACGGTGGCCGGTCACTTGGAGGGAGGGTGGCTGCGCTGCCGGTGCACCGCTGGGACGGCCGCCCTCCCGCTCCGACCCCACTGTTTACGTGTCCCGGCTAGTGTCGCCCCAGATGGCGTTTACGGCCACGGCCGCCAGGCCAGCGCCGAGCGCGGCGGGGATGAACCCCGCAAACGGAGCCCGAACCTGGCCTGAGTACACCGTCGCCAGCGCCAACGCCTCACCGGCGGCCATGATGACGAGGAGGATGGAGCTCAGCATGCCCTGCCCGGCGCGATGATACCGACGCACTCTGAACACTCGGCTCTGCACCGCCAAAGCGAGCAGCAGCACCGGTATCACCTGAGCGCAGAGCTGAATGAAGCCGATCTCCGGCTCTGAGCTCCACGCGACAATGAGCACCATCACAAACATGAGCAGCGGAATTTCCACACCTATGTTGCCCGTCTCTTTCGGACGGCGTCCGACCCGCCTTCCTTCGATAATCATGATGATGATGATCGCGGCCGCTACTATGATCGCGAGCTCGAGAGCCTCGCGAGCGCGCCCCGTCGCCACGTAGTAGACCGCGGCCAGGGTCTCGGCAAACGCCAAAAGCACGATGCCCCCGGCAATCACCCGCTCCGTTGCGCTAGGCGGCCGGGGGCGCCTTTCTCGGTCGTCGCCGTCGCTAGTCAAAGCGGCAGCTCGGGATGCGGCTCGACGGTCGGCGCCTTCTTGAACGTCAGCCCCACCTGCCCCATGGGCGGCGCGTCGATACGCTTGCCGCCAAGCAGTTCGGGCACGGTCAGGATTTGCAGCCGGGCGTGGGTGCCCCACGGCGACTGATAGAAGCCTGCCTCTGTGTTCGCCACGATGCCCTGAGAGGTACCAAAACGCCGATTCATCAGGCCGCGACCGGATAGTACTCGTGGAGCAGGCCGCCGAGGAGATCACGCCGTTTGATCTCTGGCACGGTCTCCACCGGGTCGACGTGGCTCTGCTTCTCAGGTACGCGCAACTCGATGCCGCGGTGAGGTCGCTCGGCGGCTCACTCCACTCGGCCGCCCAGGAACGGGCAACCGAGGAAGTGTGCAAGCTCGGCTACCGTCGCGACGTCCTTTTCTGTGGCCACGTTCTGCCCCGGCGCCACTCTGGCCATGAGAGTGCGGAGAACACGGTCGCGATTCTGCCACGCACGGCCGGTTAGGCGCTAGCGGTGCCCGCGATACTGGTGCGGAGGGACATGACCGAGTATTTGCACCCGACGCCTTCACCTGGTGGCGAAGGACGAGGATCTCGAGCTCGCGGTCGCGCTGATCGCCAGCGGGCGCCAAACGAAGGACGGCGCGCAACGCCGTGTAGAGGAGTGAGAAGACCATCGCTGCATCCTAGAGAACCGCTGGTCAGATGGCGAATCGAGGTTTTGGTACCCTTCAGCCCATGGGCATGCCGGGGTGACCGGAGTTGGTCTTCTGCACGGCGTCGACCGCCAGAAAGCGGATCGTGTCGATACAGCGCTGTTCGAGGGCCTGTTCGCTCGCCACTGGGCTCATCTGCGTCCTTTCGCTCTTACAGTCACTGAAAAGACGACGTAGATACCCTGGTCCGCCGACCGTCGGGGATCCCTGAAGATCGACCGCCTCACCCTTTAGAGGCAGATCCTCGCCGTCAACTTGCCGATGAACAAAAACGGAAAGAGGGGGCTGACCCCCCTTGGTCAGCTTCAGCCTCCGCCCTCCCCCATCGCGGCGGGAGGGCGGAGGCGTTCGTGCGGGCCTCGTGTGCGGGTTGCCTTGCGCCTTACTTGCCGAAGTAGCTGCGCACGAAGCGCACGAAACGCTCGCTCTCTTCGACCGTGCCCGGCGTGACGCGGAAGTAGCCGTCCTTGCCGTGGATCGGCTTGATGCTCTTCAGGAAGAGCTTCTCCTGGTCGTAGCCGGCCTTGACGATCTCGCCCGTGGTCTTGCCGGTCACGGAGGCGTCGATGAGCATGTAGTTGCCGTGCGCCGGATACGGATTGAGGCCGACCGCCTTGAGCTCCTTGGTGAACGTGTCCATCCAGTCGTTGTTGTACTTGACCTTGCCCTTGACCTCGTCGGGGTCGTCGAGGATGGCCTCGGCAGCCGCCATGGCCATGAGACTCATGTTCCAGGGCAGGTACATCTTGGTGAAGGCCTCGACGAGCTCAGGCACGGCGACCACGTAGCCGAAGCGGATGCCGGCCAGGCCGAAGGCCTTCGAGAACGTATGCGACAGGAAGACGTGCGGGTACGTCTTGATCAGGTCGACCTTGGAGGCGACCTGGGGGTGGTAGTCGAGATAGGCCTCGTCGACACAGAGCGGGATGCCCAGTTCGCAGAACCTGATGAGGTCGGCGTCGTCGATGAAGATACCTGTCGGGTTGTTCGGGTTGATGATGAGCATCAGCTTGGTCTTCTCGTTGACCGCCGCCAGCATGCCCTCGACGTCGTACTGCAGACCGTCCTTGAGCAGGTCGATCTGCACGTTCTTGGCGCCGCACAGGCCCGCGCGCGAAAGGAACATCTCGAACGTCGGGTTGGACAGCAGGAACTCGTCGCCGGGCTGCAGGAAGATGCGCATCATCGCGTCGATGGTCTCGGACGAGCCGTTGGCCAGGGCGATGTTCTCGGGGCCCACACCGTGGAGCGCACCGAGCTTGGTGCGCAGACGCAGCATGCTGTCGGGGTAGCGGTTGCCCTTCTTCACGATCTCGGTGATCGCGTTGACCACCTTGTCAGACGGGGGCACCGGGTTCTCGTTTAACATCATGCGGCCGTAGTCGGGCTGCGCCCAGGCCTTGTCCAAGATGCTGGTGTTGTACTCAGGCGCGCTCAGAAGCCAGGGCACGAACAGGTCCTGGATCTGCTTGGTCGTCTGGTCGGCCATTCTCTTTGTCCTTTCGTGAAGCGGTGGATCGTCAGGAAGCCGGGGTGAAGCAGCTGCCCTTGAGGCAGTTGCCCGCAAAGTCGACCATCTCCTGTGTAGCCTTCGAGAACGCCGCGGCGGTCTTCACGAGGGCAGGATGCGAGTTGTACTCGGCCCTGGTGTAGCCGTTCTCGTCGTAGGCGCGGGCGAAATACGGGATGCGCAGCAGCTTGTCCATGACTTCCTTGGGCGGATCGACTTCGATGCGGTTGGGCTTGAGCTTGATGTCCTCGACGCCCGGGAAGTTGATGACCTCGTCGATCAGGGAGGGCGGACAGGTGATCACGACGTTGGCGCCGGTCTTTTCCTCGAGGTGCCACAGCCGCAGCTTGCCGTTCACGGTCGGACCCACGCGCAGCGAGCACGACAGCATCTTGCTCGGATAGTCGCGCTCCTTGATCAGTCGGCAGGCCTTCTTGAAGATGGCCAGCTCGGCCAGGCGGACGTCGCCCTCGGAGAGCTCGATGCCGAGCTCCTTGCCCGCGTCGCGCAGGCCGCCGAGGTCGCCGTAGCGGGCTTCCATGTGCGTGATGACCGAGCGCCAGCTCGAGAGATCGACGCCGTTGGCCTTGGCCCTGGCCAGACCGCGCTGTACGGACTTGGCGCAGTCCATGAGCTGCGGCAGCACGAAGGTAAGGGTGTTATTGGTGGCGATGCCTTGTGCGGTGAGCTCCTCGATGACGTCGTAGCCCTCGGCGGTGCCGGGCACCTTGACCATCACATTCGGGTTGACGGCATGGATCTCTGCAGCCTGCTTGAGCATCGCCTCACCGTCGAAGGCGCTACGCGGGTCGCACTGACCCGACAGGAAGCCCTCTTTGTGTCCCGACGCCTCGAACAGCGGCAGGAACATGTCGGAACCGCGCCGTACGACCTCTTTGTAGAGCAGCCAGAACAGCGACTCCGTGTCGAGCCCGGCGTTCTCCTTGAGGATGCCGTCGGCGACCTTCTGCCAGTACGGCGGGTCGTCCTTGATCGCCGCCAGCGAGAGGGGCGGGTTGGTGGTGACGCCGCGAAACAGCTGGCTCATCGGGTCGTCTGTGTTGTACATGCGGGCGAACTGGCGCTTCAGGTTGTCTTGGTCGCCCGGCTCGGCCTTGGCGAGCATCTTCTTGCACCAGTTGCCGAAGATGACCGGCGAGGAGTCCCACCAGATCTCCATGCCGGGGCTGATGGCAACCAGCTCTTCCAACAGATTGCGTTCCTGCATTTTCTCCTCCTAAAAGCCTTGTCGGAGATGGTCGATTTTAGGGACGCAAGACTTGTGCGAGAGGGCACCTCACTCATGCCAGGGCGGGTGAGCCCCTGCAGGTTGACTCGATCAGGAAACCAAACAAGCAGTCACTGAATCGCACACATTCGCTCCTCTGACAGATGGCATCGTAGTGGAGGTTGACTGAAGTGTCTAGCGGGCTCGCGGCGCGACGACCGCGACTTACCGTCCGCTCCTCGCCACGACCGGATCGCAGCCCGAGACGATGATCGCCCTGAAATCGTTGACGTTGGTCAGCGTCGGGCCGGTGACCACGAGGTCGTCGAGGCGCTCGAACAGGGCGTAGGCGTCGTTGTCGGCCAGCAGCGCGACGGGATCGAGCCCGCCCGCCAGCGCTCGGCCCAGGGTATCGGGAGCCACGAAGGCGCCGGCGTTGTCGGCGCTGCCGTCGATGCCGTCGGTGTCGGCGGCCAGGGCGTAGATGCCCGCGTGAGCCTCGAGAGCAAGCGCCAGGCCCAGCAGGTACTCGGTGTTGCGGCCGCCGCGGCCGTTGCCGCGCACCGTGACGGTGGTCTCTCCGCCCGACAGCAGCACCGCGGCGGCTGTCTCGCCCTCCTGCCAGCCCACAAGATGCAAGGCGTGCTCGCCGTGACGACGGCCCACCTCGCGGGCCTCGCCTTCGATGCGCTCACCAAGGACGATCGGCAGCAGACCCCACGACTCCGCCGCCGCGGCCGCCGCGGCCAAGGCGTCGTGGGCCGTGGCCAGCACGATCGCCGTCGCTCGCGAGAGCCGGGGATCGCCGGGCTTCGGTGTCTCCGGCGGCCCGTCGCGGCCGCCGACGGCACCCGCGCGCAGGTGCTTCGCCGCCGCGGGCGGCGGTTCGATGCCGTACTTCTCGAGCACGGCCAGCGCCTGGGCGTAGGTCGTCGGGTCGCCGACGGTGGGTCCGGAGGCGACCACCGACGGATCGTCGCCCGGCACATCGGAGATGATCAGAGTGACCACTGCGGCGGGCCAGGCGGCCACGGCCAGCCGGCCGCCCTTGACCGCCGACAGATGCTTGCGCACGCAGTTGATCTCGGCGATCGGCGCGCCGCTGCGCAGCAGCGCCGCGCCGACCTCGCGCTCCTCTTCCAAGCCGACCCCCGCAGCCGGCAGCGCCAGCAGCGACGACCCGCCCCCGGAGATAAGACACACCACGAGGTCGTCGGCAGTCAGCCCGCCGACCTGCGCCACGATGCGCGCTGCTGCCTCCCTCCCGGCTTCATCGGGCACCGGATGGGCCGCCTCGACGACCTCGATGCGGGCGCAGACCACGCCGTGGCCGTAGGGTGTGACCACGAGGCCCGACAACGGCCCGCGCCAGGCCTGTTCCACGGCGCGCGCCATGGCCGCCGCGGCCTTGCCCGCTCCGACCACGACCGTGCGGCCGGCAGGCGGCGCGGGCAGCCTGCCGGCCACCAGCGCGACGGGCGCGGCGGCTGCCACGGCCGCCTCGAACAGCGCCTTCAGACAGGCCTTGGCAGAAGCTCGGGAGTCCACCCGAAGCGCCGGACGCTCAGCCGTCCGACGTCACCACCTGGGCGCTCGGGCTCGAGGCCCCTTCGACGACGGACAGCCCCAGCTCGGCGGCATTGACTATGCTGGGCGCCGCGCAGGGCGGGTCAGAGCCCAGAAACGGCATGACGTCGCCGCTCCAGGCCGGCCAGCCGCGCACCACTGCGGCCACGTTGGCCGCGGCCAGCGTGGCCATCCCGCGCCGCGTCCAGCCGGTCGCCGAACCGAGATGTGGGACGGCGACGATGTTGTCGCAGGCGACGAGGCCCGGCGTCAGCCGCGGTTCGTGCTCGAAGACGTCGAGCGCCGCGGTGAAAGCCGGATGCCGGCGGCAGTGGTCGACGAGCGCGAGCTCGTCGATGAGCGGGCCGCGGGCCGAGTTCACGAGGATGGCCGTCTCCTTCATCTGCTCCAGCCGGGTCGCGTCGATCACGTGGGTCGTCGAGGCGCTCAGCGCCAGATGGAGACTCACGACATCGGCCCGGCCGAGGAGCTCTTCGAGCGCCGCGACGCGCCGGCAGGTCACCGGCGCCTCGCCGCGTCCCGCAAGAAAGGCGCCGTACTCGCGCACGAACGCCTCGAGCGCCTCGTTCGGGTGGACGTCGAAGTACAGGAGGTCCATCTCGTGTCCCGAGACGAGCATGCGGGCGTAGGCGGCGCCGATGCGCCCGGCGCCGACCACACCGAGCGTCTTGCGCCACAGACGTTTGCCCAGATAGAGCGACGGCAGCCAGCCCGTGAACCGCCCCTCGGCGAGAAAGCGCTGCGCCTCGACGATGCGCCGGGCGGCGGCAAAGGTCAGCGCCACGGCCAGCTCCGCCGTCGTCTCGGTAAGGATGCCCGGGGTGTTGCCGACGGCGATCCCCAGAGCGGTTGCTGCCGGCACATCGACGTTGTCGTAGCCCACCGCGTAGTTGCTGAGCACGCGCCCCCCGGCGTCCTTCAAGGCCTGGAGCGTGTCAGCGTCCCAGCGTTCGGTGAGCTGGGCGATCGCGCCGTCACAGGTGCCGCCCATGATGCGCTTGACGTCGGCGACGCTCAGCGGCCGAGTCGCGCCGCAGACGTCGACCCGGCAACCGGCCGAGGTCAGCAGCTCGAGCCAGCGCTCACCCGGCAGCGGCTTGGTCACGACCACGCGCCAACGACCCCTGGCGTTGTGGATCTCACACTCCGCGTCGCTCACTGCGCTTCCCCGTCGCTCGGCCGGACGGCCTGATCTCGTCACCTCCCTATCATCCCCCATCGCAGGCCGGGGAGTTCCGTTCGGCCGGCGCCGAACGTCGGCTGCGGCGAGGCCGGGGGCTCCGGGAGCTTTGCTGGT
>PKYM01000303.1:0-829 GCA_003132645.1 Actinomycetota bacterium
TTGCAGGGGTTTCGTGAGGGTCGCTGTGGAGCCGGCGGGCGGAATCGAACCGTCGACCTGCTGTTTACAAGACAGCTGCTCTGCCAACTGAGCTACGCCGGCCCGGCAGATAGTCTATCGTCGCGGCCCGGTCCCGGAAACACCCCGAGACTCGTCGGTGCTCTCAGTGCCGGCAGAAACGCGGACCGACAAGCCCAAGACAAACGCAAACGAGCCCCGCCGGGGGGCGGGGCTCGAAACGCAGCGAGCCCCGCGGGGGGGCGGGGCTCGCTGGCAGGGCTTGGGGTGCCCTTGAGGGGGGTCGATAAGAAGTATCGCCCTCGCGCATTAAGCGCGTGTTAAGCCAACCTTAAGCAGAGTTAACCGGAGAATCGAGCAGCGCCAGGAAGGCTCGCTCATCGAGGACCTCTACGCCGGCCTTCTGCGCCTTGGCGAGCTTCGAGCCGGGGTTCGCCCCGGCCACGACGTAGTCGGTCCGGCTGCTGACCGAGCCCGTCACCTTGCCGCCCAGCGCTTCGATCCTCGCGCCGGCCTCGCCCCGTGTCAGGGTGTCGAGGGTGCCGGTGAGCACGAAGGTCTTGCCCGACAGCGCCCCCTCGGGGCGCAGTCTGGTCTCTTCGACGAAGCGCAACCCGTGGGCGCGCAGCTTGGCGAGGGTCTCGCGATTGTGCGGGTCGGCGAGGTACTGCTCGACCGACCCGGCGACTACCGGCCCGATGCCGGGCACCTCGGCGATCTCGTCCTCGGCGGCGCCCTGCAGCTCGTCGAGCGACGGGAAGTGCTCGACCAAAAGCTGGGCGTTGACCCCGCCGACGTGCCTGATGCCCAA
>PKYM01000303.1:892-6361 GCA_003132645.1 Actinomycetota bacterium
CGGCTCACGAAGTGCTTGACGGCCTCGACGATCTGCGCCGGGCAGGAGTGGTTGGGACAGCGCACCGCCACCTCGCCCTCCTCGCGCACCACCGGCGAGCCACAGGCCGGGCAGTGCCGCGGCATGTGCCACCGCGGACGGGCCTCGTGGGCGGCGACGCTTCGCTCGCCGTCGTCGTCCCTGAGCGCCGGCCCCACCACTTGCGGGATGACGTCGCCGGCGCGCTGCACGATGACGTCGTCGCCGGGGCGGATCTCCTTGCGCTCGATGTCGTCTTCGTTGTGCAGCGTAGCCCGTTCGACTGTGACCCCGCCGACCGGCACCGCCGCGAGCACCGCGAACGGCGTGAGCACTCCGGTACGCCCCACGTTGACCTCGATCGAGAGCAGCCGCGTGACCGCCGTGGTGGGCGCGAACTTGAAGGCGATCGCCCAGCGGGGGTCGTGGGCGACCTCGCCCAGGTCGCGCTGCAGCGCGATGTCGTCGATCTTCACGACCACGCCGTCGATGTCGTAGTCGACCTGGCCGCGGCGCTCGACCCAGGCGGCGCACTCGGCCACCACCTGCTCGATCGTCTCGTGACGAGCCGCCGCGGGGTTCACGCGAAAGCCCTGCTCGCGCAGCCAGTCGAGCGACTGCCAGTGGCTTGCGACCTCGAGCCCTTCGCTGTGGCCGAGCTGGTAGCACCAGATGTCGAGCGGCCGCGAGGCGGCGACAGCCGGATCGAGCTGACGGATGGAGCCGGCGGCGGCGTTGCGCGGGTTGGCGAAGGTCGACTTGCCGGCGGCCGCGCGCGTCTCGTTCAGGCGCGCGAAGCCGGCCAGCGACAGGTAGACCTCGCCGCGCACCTCGACCACGGCCGGCACCGACTCGTTACGATCAAGCCCGCGCAGACGCAGGGGCACGGCGTGGATGGTGCGCAGGTTGGCGGTCACGTCTTCGCCGATCACGCCGTTGCCGCGGGTGGCGCCGCGCTCGAAGATCCCGTCGCGATAGACCAGCGAGATGGCGAGACCGTCGATCTTGGGTTCGGTGACGTAGCTCAGGGCGGCCTCGCCGAGCCCGTGCGCCTCGAGCAGACGGCGGTTGCGACGGTCCCAGGCCAGCAGCTCGTCTTCGTTGCGGGCGTTGGCCAGCGAAAGCATGGGCTGCAGGTGACGCCACTGCGTGAACTTCTCGAGCGTCTGCCCGCCGACCCTCTGGGTCGGCGAGTCGAGCGTGCGCAGCTCGGGATAGGCGTCCTCGAGCTCCTGCAGCTCGTGCAGCAGCAGGTCGTAGTCGGCGTCGCCGATCTCGGGCTGGTCGAGGACATAGTAGAGGTGGCCGTGGCGTTCGATCTCGCGGCGCAGCTCGGCGGCGCGGCGGGCGGCTGCCGCCGCGTCGTCTGCGACCTGACCGCACCCGCTCACGACGCGCCTGCGATGAGCGGCGCGCCGCCGAGACAGAGGTCGGCGAGGGCGGCGGGCGTCGCCACCGTGAAGTCGGGGGTGGCCGCGGCGAGGGCGGCGGGCGAGAAGGCGCCCCAGAGCACGGCCACCGTCGTCACGCCCGCCGCCTTCCCCGCGGCCACGTCTACCGGCGCGTCGCCCACGTAGACGGCGCGCTCAGGGGTCGCGCCCAGGCGCTCGAGGGCGAGTACGATCGGTTCGGGCGAGGGCTTGTGGGCGTCGGTGTCGCTCGCCGTGACGACCGTGTCGAAGTACTCGCGCAGGCCGACGGCGCGAAACGCCATGGCCGTCGTTTCGGCGCTCTTTGACGTGACGATGGCGAGGCGGCGCTGGGCCGCCTTGAGGCGGCCCAGCGCCGCCTCGATCCCGTCGTAGCGGGCGATCATCTCGTCGTGGACGCGGTGATTGTGCTCGCGGTAGGCGTCGTAGAGTTCCTGGGCGCGGGCGGCGTCAAGGACCTGCATCTGCGTCATCAGCGGCTCACCGACGTTGGCCAGCAGCACGTCGTCGGGCAGCTCGTGGCCCAACACCACCCGCGAAGCGTGACGAAACGAGGCTCGGATGAGCCCGACCGTGTCGACCACCGTGCCATCGAGGTCGAAGATGATCGGTTCGAAGCCCCTCACCTGGGCGCCTCCTCGTCGCTAGCCTCACCCGCCGGCAGCACGGCACGCACGGCCTCGCCCAGCTTCCAGCCCTCGAGCAGCTCGAAGGCGCGCAGGTCGACCAGGTCGAAATGCAGCGGCGTGATCGACAGGTACCCGGCCGCGAGCGCCGCGAAATCGGTGCCCGTCTCGTTGGCGCAGTCGCGCGCTTCGCTGTGCAGCGTGTAGCGCTTGACCGCGCCGCTGCCGCTTTCGATCTCGATGCGCTCGTGGACGCTGGCGCAGCCCAATTTGGTGACCTGCACGCCGCGCACCTGGTCGAGCGGCAGGTCGGGGACGTTGACGTTCAACACGAGACCGTGCGGCAGGCCGTCGGCCAGCACGCGCGCGACGATCGGCGCCACGAGGCGGGCGGCGGCGTCGAAGTGGCGCGGCGAGCGGCCCTGCACCGAGATCGCCACGGCCGGCAGGCCGAGCAGGGCGCCTTCGAGGGCGGCGGCCACGGTGCCGGAGTAGGCCACGTCGTCGCCCAGGTTGGCGCCCATGTTGGCGCCGGCCACCACTATCTGCGGGCGCGCGCCGAAGAACCCGAGGGCGGCCGCCCGCACGCAGTCGGCCGGCGTGCCGTCGAGCGAGAAGCCCGAGAAGCCGTTGCCGAACCGGGCCTGGCGCGCGCGCAGCGGACGATCGATCGTGATGCTGCGGGCGATGGCGCTGCGGTTGCCGTCGGGCGCCAGCGTGAGCACCGTGCCCAGGCCATCGAGCCCACGGCGCAGCGCCGCCAGGCCGGGAGCGTCGATGCCGTCGTCGTTTGTCAGCAGCAGATGGCTCATCGTCTGAGGGATTCTATCGCACCATCTCACAGCCTCTGGCGTCGCCCGGATTGGCAACGCCATAGAGGAGCCCGCCCATGCGCGTCGTAGGAAAGACGAACCGACGCGGAGTTTCGCACGTGCGCAAGACCATGAGCCTCCATCCCGATGTCGTCGAACGGCGCGTCACCGTTCGCCGCGTCGTCGCTTTGACCGGCGCCCTCGTGGGCGTGTCGGCCGTGCTGCTCGTCGCCGGCCTGCTCTATCTCTGGCCGCTCTTCATCTTTCCCCTGCTGCTCTCCGCCGTGTTCTTCTTCGAGCTGGGCAGCCTGCTGGTCGCCGGCTGGGTGGGGGGATTCTTCGTCGCCTACTTCGCCCTGCGGCAGCCGGCCGACCCGGGCACCGCCCGACAGGCGATCATCGGTCTGGCGGCCTTCAGCCTCGCCGGCCTAGTCCTGGGCCGCGTACAGCGCGACCAGCACCACCTGCGCAAGCTGCTCGCCGCCACGTCACTGACCGACCGCCTGACCGGTCTGTACAACTACGGCACGTTCGTCGACTACCTTCACAACGAGGTGACCAAGACCGACCGCTACGGCGGCGAGCTGACGCTGATCATGTTCGACCTCGACCACTTCAAGCGCTTCAACGACCGGCACGGCCACGAGGCCGGCAACGACCTTCTGCGTCGCGTGGGAGCGACGCTTCAGTCGGTCGTGCGCGAGGCCGACATGGCGGCGCGCTACGGAGGCGAGGAGTTCGCCCTGCTGCTCCGCGGCGACGCCCAGAATGGCCTGGAGCTCGCCGAGCGCGTGCGCCGGGCGATCGAAACGACCGCCCTCGACCTGCGCGGCGGCGAGATCGTCTACGTCACGGCCAGCGCCGGCGTGGCGCCTTACGACTCAAGCTGCGACGGCGAGACGACGCTGATCGAGCGGGCCGATCAGGCGCTGTATGAATCGAAGGCCGCCGGCCGCAATCAGGTGACGGTGCACGCCAGCGCCGAGCTGCCCGAGCACCTCTCGATCACGCTGTCGGCCTGAGCGGCTAAGGTGAGCGGCTTATCGGCCTGAACGACCGATCGACCTGAACGGCGTCGCCTCAGCCAAGCCGGGCCGGCCGGGCCGGGTGAGCCTGGCGGCCCAAAGCACGGCGGCTACTTGGGCAGCTTGGTCGCCCCGACCCGCGGCAGGCGGGTGTCGGGGCGAGCGAAGACCTCGCCGATCATGAGCTCGACCCCCACCCGGCGCAGCGCCTTCATCTGGCGCACGTCAGCCACCTCGGGGGCGATCAGGCGAGCGTCGATACGGGCCGCGAAGCGCAGCAGAAGCTGCACGATGTCGAGGTAGGTGGGATCTTCGGTGGCGCCCGCGCTGATCACCGGATCCAAAGCCAGGTAGTCGGGCTGCGCCCGGGCGATCAGGTCGAAGGCCGTCAGCCCACCCCCCACGCCCGCCACGCACACCGGGAATCCCATCTCGTGCACCGGCCCCAGTACGCGCAGCGCCGAGGCGGCGTTGGCGGCCAGGTCTGCGACCTGCAGCTCGAAGACCACGTGCTGCGGCACGAGCGCCTTGTTCAGCGAGTAGAACTCGCTCAGGGCGAGCACCGCCGCGCCCGGCAGCTCGACCGACTCGCAGCTCAGCATGAGCAGTTCGTCGGGCTCGAGGCCGGCCGCCTTGATGACCGCCAGCTCGCGCGTCTCGATGCCGTAGCTCGACAACAGCGCCGAGCGGCGCGCCACCTCGTCTAAGACGTCGGGCAGGCGCAGCGGCGAGTAGAACGGCCCGCGAATGGCGGTGTGGTAGCCGAGCACCTTGCGGGCGGCGACATCGACCACGGCCTCGAAGAGCGGCTCGAGGCTGTGGTTATCGATGGCGTCGGCAAGCGTGCGTTCGAGCTCGTCGTCGTAGATCAGCCACTCACGTTCGGCGGCCTGCATGGCCGCCGCCACGCCGTTTTGCAGCGACTGCTCGAAGGTGAGATCGGCGCCGGCCTGTAGCACGGCCACGGTGACGAAGGGATGCACGCGGTCGAAGACACCCGGGGCGAGGTCGTTCAGGAGCATGGACTGGAGCCGCTCGTAGACGCGCCGGCTGATCGCCATGAGGTCATCGCGCGAGATGTCCTTGGCGCGCCGCGGCGGCGAGAGCACGACGATGAAGGCGTTGTCTGAGAGGGTGAAGTCGGCCAGCACGTCGAGCTTGCGCAGCGAGGTGCCGACCATCTCCTGGAGGATGCTCGAGCAGGCGTCGAGCACGTCGGAGGTCACCTGCCAGCCGAACACGCGCTCGAGACGGCCATAGCGCTTGAGACCGACGTAGAGGATGGCGACCTCGCCGCGCTTCTCGAGCTCGAGGCGGATGCCGTCGGCGATGAGGCTGAGTGAAGGCAGGGCCAGCGTGTCGTCGCTCACCAGGTTGCGCAGGTTGGCACGCGCCTGTTGGGCGATGCGCTGGGTCGCACGCTCGTCGTCGTGGCCCTCCATGGGCAAGTCCGTCCCGGCGGAGCTATCCCGCCTTGTCGGTCTTCGAGGGCTTGGCCGCGTCGCCGCCGCCGCTCCCCGCCGCTTGGCTGCTCTTGGCGCCGTCACCGTTGCCCGCC
>PKYM01000255.1 GCA_003132645.1 Actinomycetota bacterium
CAACAAGGACACCTGCCAGGTCAAGGTCAAGGCTCAGGCCATCCTGTTCGAGACCGGCATCTACGCCAAGATCCCGAGCGACATGGACGAAGCCCTCGCACTCGCTATCCTCGACGTGGCCGGCGCCCCCGCGCAGGCCGCCAAGCTCTCCAAGCCGGGCCAGACCGTGTTCATCATCGGCGCCGGCGGCAAGAGCGGCCTGCTCTGCGCCTACGAGGCCCGCAAGCGCGTCAAGCCCACCGGCAAGGTCATCTGCCTGGTGCACGGCGACGCTGGTCGCAAGCGCCTCGAGAAGTCCGGTTTTGCCGACGTCATCATCCAGGGCTCGGCCACCGACCAGCTGTTCGTCTGGGAAGAGGTCAGCAAGGCGACCGACGGCAAGATGGCCGACCTGACCATCAACTGCGTCGACATCCCGAACACCGAGATGGCCTCGGTCCTCGCCACCAAGGACGACGGCCTGGTCTACTTCTTCTCGATGGCGACGAGCTTCACCTCGGCCGCCCTCGGCGCTGAAGGCATCGGCGCCGACACGACCATGATCATCGGCAACGGCTACACCAAAGACCACGCTGTCATCGCGCTCGCGGTCGTGCGTGAGAGCCCGATGCTCACGGAAATCTTCAAGGAGACCTACTCGACCGGCTCCGGCAACGCCGAGCCCGTGGGCATCAAGGCCTCCGAGGTCTGAGGCTAGAGACAGGTAACGACAAGTCCGATATGCGGCAGACGGGCGCTTGTGGGATACGAATGCGCAACCTCCCCCCGGTCGCGCGCTCCAGCAGGATCTCGAGCTCTCCCGCTGCCGTCGGATGCCTGAGGCAAGCCCCCTTTGTCTCAAGGCAGGTAGATGAGGGGCGGGCCGCTCCCGCGGCTCGCCCCTCATCGCCTTTTTGGTTTCACGTGGAACATCGCGTCGCCTGGCCCTTGGTTTCACGTGAAACGCCGCAACGTCTATCACGCCGCCTCACGTGACGCGCCCACAAGCGCGCGTCGTCTGGCCACGGACACAGGCCTGTGACGCCCTCGCGCCAGACGCGCCGGCCGGCCTTGAGCGCGACGCTCGGCCCTGGACGCGGCGTCTCGCGCCGAGCGCGACGCTTGGCCCAGAGGCTCCCGTGGAACAGAAGAGACGCACCGTCTGACTGTCGGGTGGCCCGCTGACCTGCCTTGCCGCCTCGCCGTCTGACGTTCTACACTCGCGACCGTGCCGGCGCGGCCCGCCGTACCCTCTGCCCTTGGAGCCTTCATGAACAACGATGATGTCCTCGCCGCCCTCGCTACGGTGCAGGATCCCGAGCTGCAGCGCAGCGTCGTCGATCTCGGCATGATCCGCGACATCGAGATCACCGACGACCGCCTGTCAGTGCGTCTCGTCCTGACCACCGCGGCCTGCCCGCTGAAGGGCCGCATCGAGACCGAGACCCACCAGGCTCTGGCCGCCATCGCCGGCGGACGTCGCGTCGAAGTCGTCATGGACGCCATGTCGCCCGAGGAGTGTGACCGCCTGGCGTCAGCCCTCTCAGAAGACGCTCGCGTGCCTCCGGCGCCGTTCGGTCCAGGCTCTCGGACTCGCGTCCTGGCGGTGGCCAGCGGCAAGGGCGGCGTGGGCAAATCCACGGTGACCGCCAACCTCGCCGTCGCCCTGGCGCAGCAGGGCCACGCCGTCGGGCTGATCGACGCCGACGTCTACGGCCCCACGATCCCGCTCATGTTCGGCATGGCGGCCGTGGCGCCCGAATCGCACGACGGCAAGCTGGTGCCGCCCGAGCGCCACGGCGTGAAAGTCGTCTCGATGGGCTTCTTTCTCGAGGACGACGAGCCTGTGATCTGGCGCGGTCCCATGCTTGGCCGAGCCATGGAGCAGTTCCTCGGCGACGTGCTCTGGGGCAGCCCGGACTACCTGCTGATCGACCTGCCGCCGGGCACCGGCGACATCGCCCTGACGATCGCCCAGATCCTGCCGTCGGCCGAGATGATCGTCGTGACCACGCCCCAGGAGGCAGCCTCCAAGATCGCCGCCAAGGCGGCCAGGATGGCGCTGCTCACCAAGCATCGCATCATCGGCGTCGTCGAGAACATGTCCTATTTCATCTGTCCGAGCTGCGGCGAGAAGCACTTCATCTTCGGCCACGGAGGGGCCTTCGAGATCGCCCGGGCGGCCGGCACCACGCTGCTCGGGCGCATCCCCCTCGACGAGTCGACCCGCAGCGCCGGCGACCTCGGCACGCCGCCCGCCCTGGACGCCGAGAGCCCCGTCGGCGCCGTGTTCCACGAGATCGCCCGCGCCGTCGACGCGCTCAAGCCGTCTCCTAAGCCTTAGGGGCAGCGAAAGGGTGAGAGCCAAGCTCGCTCACCCTCTCGCAAAGGTGCGCTCGTATCGCTGTAGAATGACCTGGTAGAATTGGTCAAGTTCTGAGGCCCCGAAGTCGACTCCAGAGGTACCATGGGGAGTTCTGCGACGCCACCGAGCGATCGACGCTGGCTGCGGCTTGGCCCGGCTGCCGAGCTTCTGGGCGTGAGCATCAACACGCTGCGTCGCTGGAGCGACGACGGCAAGGTCACCTGCTACCGTAGCGCCGGCGGTCACCGCCGCTTTCGGCGGGCCGATGTGGACGCTCTCCTGCGCGCCGGCGCCGGCAGCGTCGCGGGCCGTCGCGCCGCGCGCGCGGCGGCCGCTTCACCCCCGTCCGATGCGGCCACGATCGCCGCGCTGGAGGCCCGCAACCGCGATCTCCAGCTGCTCGTCGAGGCCGGCATCGAAGACGCATCCCACCTGGAGACCACCGACGTTCTGCAGAGCGTCGCGCGTCGCCTGGCGCACCTCACCAGCTCGCCGGTCGCCGACATCTACGCGGTCGAGGGCGAGATGCTTCGGGCGCTCGTGAGTTACGACCACGGCACGTTCGATCACTCGTGGGAGGGCGTCAGAGTGACGCTGCACGACTACCCCTGCAGCGCGATCGCGGTCAACGAGCGCCGTGTAGCCGTCGCCGCCAGTCTCGACGACCCCGTGCTCACCCCGATCGGCCGGGACTCACTCGAGCGTTGGGGCTACCAGTCGCAGCTTTCGGTGCCCCTGGTGGCGCGCGACCAGGTCATCGGCATCCTCGAGCTGTCCGACTATGTGCCGCGCGACTTCGGCGAGCACCTGGAACTGATCGAGGGGCTCGCCCGCGTCGCCGGGCGGGCGCTCGACAACGCCGTCCTGTTCGACGAGATCCGGGGTCGCAATGTCATCCTGCACGAACTGGTCGAGTTCGGCTCGCTCATCACCAGAGCAAGCGACGTCACCGAGCTGCTGCGCCTCGCCGCGAAACGTCTGGTCGAGACGCTCGACGCCGCCGACTGCGACATCTTCACGCTCGACGGCGACACCCTCTGCAGCCGTGTGAGCTACGACCGCAACGGCTACGACGACGCTTCGGTCGGGCACTCACTGCGGGTCGACGACTTCCCCAACACCAAGGCGGCGATCGAGTCGCAGGAGATCGCCGTGATCGCCTCGCCCAACGACCCCCACATCGACGCTGAAGAGCGCCAGGTCTTCGCCGAATGGGGCTTCAAGAGCAATCTCTCCCTGCCGCTCGTGATCGACGGTGTCGTCAACGGCCTGATCGACATCTACGCCGACACGCCGGGTGAGTTCACCCAGTACATCGACTTTCTGAAGACGGTCGGCCAGCTCCTCGCGGGAGCGCTCGGTAAGGCGCGCCTGCTCGAGCGCCTCGAAGAGAGCAACAACGAGCTGCGCGAGCTTGTCGACTCCGGACTCGAGTTCGGCGCCTCGCTCGAGCTCGACGAGGTGCTCTACTCCGTAGCCGGCCGCATGCGCGGCCTGGCCGACGCCGAGGTATGCGAGGTCTACAGTCTCGAAGGCGCCGACCTCATCACCCGCAGCTGCGTCGATCGCCACGGACGCGACGACGCCGAGATCGGTGTGCGGCGGCCCCTCGGCTCTCGCCGGGCGGCCCAGAGGGCCGTCGAGACGCGGCAGCCGGTGGCCGTCCGCGACGCGGCCACCGACGACGACGTGAGCCCCGAGGAGCGTGTCCATTTCCTCACGTCGGGGTATCCGGCGAGCATCCGCCTGCCGTTGATCGTGCGCGGCGAGGTCATCGGCCTGGTCGGGCTGTTCGACGGCCACCCGCGCGAGTTCCCGGGCGTCGCGCTCCTGCAGGGTCTGGCCCAGATCGCCGCCCAGGCGATGGCCAACGCCCGCCTCTTCCACCAACTCGATGAGAGCAGCAGCCGGCTGGCGGTCGTCAACGAAGCCAGCCTGCAACTCTCCTCGACACTCGAACTGCGCGACATCCTCCTGTCGACGGCCGAGCGGCTCTGCGGGATCGGGGGGGCGCCGACCTGCGACATCTACTTGCTCTCGGGGACCGACCTGCTGTGCGTGGCGAGTGTGAAGGACGGCGAGATCCTCGACGACTGGGAGGGCACGCTGCATCCCCTCGATGACTGGGCCACGGTGAAGCTCGCCGTCTCCAGCAGCGCGACCCAGCAGCTCTCGTCACTCGACGACCCGCAGCGCAAGCATGCCGAGATCACGGAGTTGCGGCGGTTCGGCTACGAAACCGAGCTCATCGTGCCACTGATCGCCAAGGGCCGGGTCATCGGGCTGGTCGAGCTGCTCGACGTCAAGAGTCGCCGCTTCGAGACCGATACCGTGGCCACGATCGAGGCGGTCTGCCGTGCCGCCTCGCTGGCGATCGACAACGCCAACCTGTTCGAGGCCGTGCAGCTGCGCCGCCGCGAGACAGAGCTGCTCAACGCCATCGCCCGGCGCACGGCGTCGAGCCTGCAGCTCGGCGAGATCGCGGCGGCCACCGCCGACGAGCTGCGCCAGCTCATCGCCTTCGAGCACGCCGACCTGGTGCTCGCCCGCGACGGCGGAGAGCTCGACACCATCTTCTCGTCGGAGGGCCATACGAGCGGCGGCGAACCGCTCACGGCCACCCCAGAGCAGCGCGCGGCGCTCGCGACCATCCGCGACGAGCTGGTGGTGGTCTGGGAGGCGGGCGCCATGCCGTCGTTCGACGGCGGCGCCGCTCGCGACGCGCGCGACGCCGGCGCCAGCATCGCGCTGCTGCGCGGCGAGGAGCTCATCGGCGTGCTCAACCTGACGGGCTCCCAGAAGCACGTCTTCGCCGCGGTCGATCGCCGCCTTCTGGAGCGTGTCGGCACACACCTCGCGCTGGCCCTGAACAACGCCCGGCTCTACGAGGAGATCAAGCGCATGCACCTGGGCAACCTCAAGGCCCTGAGCTCGGCCCTGAACGCCAAGGATTACTACACGCTGGGCCACGCCGCGCGCGTGGGCGCCTACATGGTGCTGCTCGGCCACGAGCTCGGCTGGTCGGAGGAGACGACCCACGAGGTCGAAGAGGCGGCCTACCTGCACGACATCGGCAAGATCGGCGTCTCTGATCGCGTGCTGCTCAAGCCGAGCGGCCTGAACTCGCGCGAATGGGAGCTCATGCGCCAGCATCCGATCTTTTCGGCCGACATCCTGCGACCCCTGTTTGCCGACGACCTCGTGCTCGGCGTGCGTCACCATCACGAGCACTGGGACGGCTCCGGCTACCCCGACGGGCTGGCTGGCGAGGCGATCCCGCTCGTGGCGCGCGCGATGTGCGTGGCCGACTCCTACGACGCCATGTCCTTCCGGCGGCCCTACCGCCACGCCCTGCGCTACCATGAGGCGCTCGCCGAGCTCGACCGCTGCGCCGGGACGCAGTTCGACGCGACCATCGTCGTGGCGTTCAAACGCGTGCTCGCCCGGCTCCAGGAGCAGCACGTCAAGGCGCGCGACATCGCCGCGCTCGCCGCCATGCGGATCGACCCGGTCGGTCACGCCGCGTTACGCGAGCCGATCGACGAGGGCCGCCCCGAGTACCAGGACATCGCGGCCCAGTTGCGGGTCGTGCGCGACGCTCACCCGCAAGTGCGGTTCTTGACCACGGTGGTGGTCGGCGATGACGCCAAGTGCTTCATCGTGGTCGACGCCGAAGAGGACGACGGGGAGCATTCGCCCCTGGGCAGCGAGGTCTTCGCCGACGACGAGCTGATCGAGACCTTCGCCGGCGCCGCGCCCGACGTCAACGTGCTCTACGTCGACCAGTGGGGCGTCTGGGTGAGCGGCCTTGCCCCTTTGCGCGACGCACGCGGCGAGATCATCGCCGTGATCGAGGTCGACACCCCTCCGGCCGGCGTGACCGGCACCGAGATGGAGGGTCTGCGCAGCGACGTGGCTCAGGCCTTCGCCTCCATGTTCCAGGCGGCGGCCGCCCGTCTGAGCCGTATCGAGCTCGACGCCATCACCGACGGCCTCACGGGTCTCTACAACCACCGCTACCTGCACGAGCGCCTGTCCGAAGAGCTGGAGCGCGCCCGCGAAGACAATCGGCCGCTCTCGCTGCTGTTCTGCGGCCTCGACCAGTTCAAGGCCTTCAACGACCTCCACGGCCACAGC
Source organism: Actinomycetota bacterium (assembly GCA_003132645.1). Taxonomy (GTDB): domain Bacteria; phylum Actinomycetota; class Thermoleophilia; order UBA2241; family UBA2241; genus Bog-752. The sequence goes on from PKYM01000255.1 coordinate 6,482, forward strand.
GCGGGCGACGGCGCCTTGCGCGCCGTCGCCCGCGCCATCGACGGCGCCATCAGGCAGGTCGATCTGGCAGCTCGCTACGGCGGCGAGGAGTTCGCCGTCATCCTGCTGGGCAGCGACGCCGACGCCGCCGCCGAGGTGGCCGAACGCATCCGGCTCGAGATCGCCGCCACCCAGGTGGGCCCTGACGGCCGGGCGCACCTCACGATCAGTATCGGTTTGGCCTCGTTTCCGACCGACGCCGCCCTCAAGGAGGAGCTGCTCGACAAGGCCGACTGGGCCATGCGGCTGGCCAAGCGCCGGGGTCGCGACCGGGTCATCACCTTCGCCGCCGGCCAGTCCGGCGACGCGCCCGCGGAGATCGGCCACGTGGCGGGACGGGCGAGTCTCGCGGCCCTGGCCGACGCGGTCGACGCCAAGCAAGAGACGGTCCACGCACGCTCGCGCGGCGTGGCGCGCATCACCGGATTGCTGGCCGCCGAGCTCGGCTTCGACGGCCTCGACACGCAGCGGGTGATCGAAGCGGCGCGGCTCTGCGACATCGGTGAGATCGGCGTGCCCAACCACGTGCTGAACAAGCCCGGGGGACTGACCCCCGATGAGCGGCGCCTGATCGACGAGCATCCGGTCGCCGGTGAGCGCTTGTTGCGCAGCCTGGGAGCCAGCGAGCAGCTCGCCCAGGCCGTCGCCCACCACCACGAACGCATCGACGGCGCCGGGTATCCGAGCGGACTGGCCGGTGAGACCATCCCGCTGCACTCGCGCGTGGTGCTGGTGGCCGCGGCCTATTGCGCCATGACCGGTCCGCGAACCTACGCGCCGCAGCTCGACGCAGACCAGGCCCTGGCCGAACTGCGACGCTGCGCGGGCAGCCAGTTCGACGCCGGCGTGGTCGAGGCGCTCGACCGAGCACTCACGCGTGAGCGGGCCGCTCTGAGCGGGGTCTAAGGACACGTGCGCGCAAAGGTCACGTGCGCGCAAAGGGAACTTGGCGCCCGGGAGCGCCGCTGCGGGCCGAGCCTGAAACTGGCGAGGCGCAGCGCCGGGTCCCCCCGGACCCGCGCCGCGCCTCATGAGGTAGTGCTCAGACCGTCAGAAACGAGCTCAGGTAGTCGCCGATCTCGTGATCCTTGGCGCCGATCTCCAGAGTGGTGAGCAGACGACACAGGCTATGATCGTCGCCCACGAGCAGGGCGCCGATGTGGTTGTAGCGATCGAGCATACCGTCAACGACTTCCGCCTTCTCCTTGCGAGTCATTGCCGTCCTTCCTTCTCGAGTCTCCATGTCATCCCCCCGTTGCTACCTTCTGACAATGGCATCGCCAGCGCCGCGCAAGGCGAAGATAGGACGACCGTCTATGTTGCCAAAGTGGCAACACCGGATTGTCGGAAAGGAGCCGAATTCGAGCCTGACAGAAACCGCGTCGAGACCAGTACGACACACCGAATGCGTCGCCGCGGGAGGCGACGCCGGGTGGTGGTCTTGACTACGTGCAGCCAAGGCCATGGAGAGGGTCGGCGCGCCTTAAATCCTCAGGGCCTTTGCAGGGCGAGGCCGGCGATGACCTCGAGGGCCGCCCGCGCGGCGAGCTGGCTGAGATGTCCCTGCAGATCGTAGCGGGGCGCGAGACAACAGATGTCGAAGCCGGCGACCGGACCGCGGGCGATCACGCGCAAGGCGCAGATGAGCTCGCGCGCCGACAGGCCGGCCGGGTCGGGGTACTTCTGGCCGCCGTGGGCCGGGTCGACCACGTCGATGTCGAGCGAGACATACAGGGCCTCGGTGCCGGCCGAAGCCGTCTCCAGGGCCTCCTGGGCGACGGTGGCAATGCCCAGCTCGTCGACGTCGGCCATGGTGTAGTAGCGGTAGCCCAGCTCCTCGGCAACGGCCTTGTCGGCAAGCGATTCGCGGCCGCCGCGCAGACCGATCTGGACGAAGTTCTCGGGCTCCACGACGCCCAGGTCGAAGGCTCGCGCCCACTGCGATCCGGCCCAGTACCTAGGCTCGTAGCTCATGTCGAAGTGAGAGTCGAACACCACGACGCCGAGCTTGCCGTTGAGCTTGCCGGAGAGCACCTGGAGCACCGGGATGGGGATGGCATGGTCGCCGCCGAAGACGATCGGCACGGCGCCGGCGGCGAGGATGTCGGCGAGCTTGGCGTGGGCTCGCAGAAAGGTCTCCTCGACGTCGTCGGACACGACCGCGACGTTGCCGTAGTCGACCACGCGCAGATGATCGAGGATGACGAGATCGGGGTCGGCTTCGGGCACGAAGCCGCGTCCGTGGCGCAGCGAGTAGAAAACCGAGTGACGGCGGATGGCGTCGGGGCCGGCGTCGGCCCCGCTGCGGTAGTAGATGGAGCCGTCGGGCGCCGGGGCGGCACCGGCCGGCGCGTAGGTTGCAGGGTCGAGCAGCTTGACGCCCTCGAATGGGATGCCGAGGATCGCCACGCCGGCGCCCTCGAGCTCGGCCGGCGAGCTCGCCGCCGGCGCCTCGATGAACGTCGGCACGTCGCCGTGCAGGATGGGCGCCATCACCCGCTCCGCCCGACCCTTCCGCGCGGCCGCCTTGGCGGCGCCGCGCTCGAACGCCTCTCGCACCTTCTTGGCATCCATCTGCGCTCAACCCTCCGTGGGACGTCTGCGCCAACGCCTGTGACGGCGGGGCGGGCGGACGATCCTAGTCTATGCCATAGCAGGGCGCGGCGATGACGCTCCGGGCGTCGCGGCTGCCCCTCCGGCGACCTGCGGCCGCCCGCTGGCGGACCGGGACCGCCCTGCGGAGCTCTGCGCGGTCGGCTCGCACTCGCTTTCGCAACGGGCTTCGCGACCACCCGCCGAGGTGCCGGGGCAAACCGAACGGGAGCCCGTCGCGACTTGCCGGAACGGCTCGAATCGGGTACAAACGGGTTTCGCGCCCGTCCCCGTGACGGCGCGCCGACCACCACACGTGGGGCATTAGCTCAGCTGGGAGAGCGCCTGGATCGCACCCAGGAGGTCAGCGGTTCGATTCCGCTATGCTCCACCA
>PKYM01000212.1:0-4579 GCA_003132645.1 Actinomycetota bacterium
GCCCGTCGAGGTGAGCGTCGACGAGCCGAAGTGGGCGATGCCGAAGTCGGCCACCTTGACCCGGCCGTCCTCGCTGAGCAGGACGTTCTGGGCGGTCACGTCACGGTGGACGACGCCGCCGTCGTGAGCCGCCTGCAGGGCCGCAAGCAAGTCACACTCGATGTCGAGCGCCGCGGCCGGCGAGAGGCGTCCGTCGCGCTGAATGCGCTCCTTGAGCGTCTCGCCGGGGACGTACTCCATGACGATGTACGAGGAGGCGGCCGCGCCGCCGCGGTCGTGGATGGCGACCACGTTGGGATGGTTCAGGGCGGCGGCNNNNCTCGCCGCCGCCGACGCGCCCGCGGCGGCGAGAGCGTTGCCGGCAGCTTCGCCGTGTGGATCGTCAGGGGTCAAACGGAAGCACCTCGTGGGCGAGTCGTCGTGGACATCCGTGGCGCCGGCGACCGCGCACGATCCTGGCGCCGATGGCCGGCTGCGCCTCTTGGCAGTGTAGGCCATGGACGGCCGACCGTCTTCCCGCCGCCGTTCGCGCACCCGTCACGTGGTCTTGAGAAACGGGGATCGTCGTGAGCCGCTCCCAGCCGGGCTGCTCGCGCCGCGACAGGCTCGCCACGCAGCGCGGCAGATCCGTCACGATCCGCATCGACGGGCGGCTCGGGCCGCACTTCGTCGAGGTCTTGGAATCCGACCTCGGGAGCATCGAGATCCTCGACGAGTAGGGGCCGGCCGCTTCACCGCCGGGCGACCCGCCACCAGCTCCTTCGCGCCCGCCGTACGGGCGATCTTGCGGAGGGGTCACACGTGGCAGCTGACCTCGAACTCGGTGCCGCACTTCTTGCACTTGAAGTCATAGGCAACCATCATGGCCTCCCGGTGACGCCTTCGCGGCCTGTCCGCGTCACTGTACCCGCTGCGCACAGGTTGACGCCGAAGGGTAGACGACCAAGCTGGCGCTCGTTGGCAGTTGGCGACGAGTCGTCGGCTCCCTTCAGTCGAACGCTTCGACCATCTCCTTGAAGGCATCGAGGTTCTCCTCGACGCGGCGGGTCATCCAGCGGCGCACGGTGTCGGCCTTACCTTGCCGCGCCGCCGGGTCGTACTCGAGCTGGTAGGTCACCCTCGTCCTGTCGGCGGCGAGCTTCTCGAAGCGCACCTCGCCGGTCTCGCGACCGTCGATGGCTCGCCAGCTGACCTTCTCGTCGGGCACGTGCTCGACCAAGTCGGCATCCCACTCGAAGGCCTCGTCTTCGATGACGGCGACCCAGTGCAGCCGCTCGTCCTCAACGATGGTCACCGTCTCAATGGTCTCCATGAACTCGGGGTAGTCCTCGAAGGCCGTCCAAGCCTCGATCGCGATACGCAAGGCTCGCCCGACCGTGTCGATGCCCTGGTCTGGGCGATCACGGAGCTCATGATCAAACACAAGCCGCAAAAGGCGGCGACAAGCCGGGCGTTTTGGCGATGATGGTCGACAACGACGACCTGCTCTATGCAGAAGCGACAGTAGCGAGGTCGAGACGCGTTGCTTCGACGGACAGCTCGCGCCGACATCGAGGGGATCGGGGTGCTCGATGGGTAGCGGCCCCGGCCTCCAGCTTCCCGAGATCTGTGCCGATGCATGAGCTTGCCTGCACGTTGCCGTCATCGCGACGCAGCCGCTACAGTTGCCTGCCAGTGCCGGTCGAAGGGGGGAAACGATGGACGAGAGGCCGTTGTTCGGGGTCGAACTCCTGAGGCCCTCCGACACCGTCGCCGTCGTTGAGCTGGAGGGTGAGGTCGACATCAGCGCCGCCCGCCAGTTCGAGGAGGCTCTCTCGCGAAGCATCGGCCAAGGAGCGACGCGCGTCATCGTCGACTTCGCCAAGGTCAGCTTCATCGACTCGACTGCCCTCGGCGTCGTGGTAGGCGGCGTGAAGACCATCAAGGCTCAGGGCGGCGCCTTGGACATCGTCTGCAGCGAAGACGCCATCAGGGCTATCTTCGAGACCACCAGGCTGGACCAGATCCTGAACATCTACGGCTCGCGCGCGGAGGCGCTGGCGGCCGCCAGGCAGTAGGCCCCCGCGGCGCTTGTCGCCTCGAGTCCATCAGCTTTTCAGACCTGCTCGGCCAGGCGGTCCGGTCCCTGGGACACAGGGACCGGACCGCCCCCGATCGGTCGTTGTCGGCGCGCCCGCGCCGCCTAGCGGCTGCGCGCAGACACAGCGACCGACGGCGTCTTCGCGTGAGCGGTGGGCATCTTCACGGCCGCGGAGAGCCAGCGGCTCGTGTGCGCGCCGGCCGGCGCCTGGCTGGCCATGTACTTGGCCATGATCGTGACGAGCTGTGCCGTGGTATAGGGGCTCCAGCCGTGCGGCTGGTTGAGGCCGTACTGGAACGAGAAGTGAGACTGCGGGTTCGTCAGCTTGTCTGTGTTCTGCTGGAAGAGCTGGACGGCGTCGTTGAGGAAGTACGTGTCGGCCGTCCCCACGAAGAAGAAGAGCCTCCCCGAGAGCAGCGGCCCGAGCGTCGCCCAGTTGGCCTGCACATAGTGGTCGAGGTCCATGGGCAGCCACTTCTGCGCGACGCTATGGTCGATCGTGCCGTCGACCTTGTTCCAGATCGGCGCCGAGTAGCCGTCGGCGCCCTCGGGGCCGTAGACGGCCTGCCAGATGTCCCACTGCCCGAGGCCCGACCGTCCGTGGTCGCCGAGGGCAAGCTCCCAGTGGTTCTCCTGGACCATGGCCCAATCGATGTCGCCCGAGGTCTCGCGCGACGCCGGGCGCAGCACGTCGAGCCACTCGTGCTGTGTGAAGTAGGCGTTGGCATCGTCGTAGATGTCGACGATCTGGTGGAAGTGGAAGTCGAGCGGGTCCGGGTAGAAGATCCAGGCCCCCGAGTAGAGCTTGGGATAGAAGACGGCCTGGGCGATCGTCTCCCAGCCGCCGGTCGAGCCGCCCGTCACCGTCCTCGCCCAGCGCGCGTCGATCGTGCGGAACATCTTGTCGACCTTGGGCATGAGCTCCTTGGTGATGGCGTCGCCGTACGGTCCTACGTTGGCCGAGTTCACCGCGTAGGAGTCGTCGAAGTAGGGACATTCGTGACGGATGTTCACGACGATCACCCGCGGTGCATCGGCCGACACCCAGAACTGGGAGAAGGCGTTGCTTAGGTCCTCCTTGAAGCCGAAGGGGTTGCCCGTCGGGAAGTGCGTCTGCTGCCAGATCACCGGGTAGTGCAGGTGCTTGTTGGCCGGGTCGTTGTAGCCCTGGGGCAGCAGGATGTTCGCGCCGATGTACATCGGCTGGCCCCAGAACTTGCTGAGCAGCTTGCTCTTGATCTTGATGTGCTTGACGTGGGCCGAATCGGCCGGATTGCCCTGCTGGGTCGTGCCGCCCGGCGGCACGGGCTGCAGCGGCGGCAGCACCTGGTTCAGTTGTAGCTTGAAGGTGCCACCCTTGGCCGGATCCAGGTGCAGCAGTACCGGGGTGCTCACCAGGTTCCCGGGGGAGACGAAGAGATCGTTGCCGTCGCCGCCCGGCAGGTGCAGCGCCACGACCGAGCCGTCGGAGCGGTGGAATGTCGTGTAGACGTTGAGCAAGGCCTGCACGTAGTAGTCGCCAGCGGGAAGCTGGTCGAGCGAGGTCAGCGGATAGCCGTAGACCTCGGGCCCGAGGCCGAGCGTCATAACCTGGCCGGGCTGCACCCCCGTGACGTCCATGCCCCAGAACGGCACGGTGTCGGTGACGCCGCCGCCATCGGCCTGCAGCCGGGGCTCCTCGGCATTGGTGCGCGACACGATCACATAGACGCGCCCCGTCACCGGGGTCGATCGTACGCCCGAGGCGAAGGAAACGGTGAACTGGAAGGTACCGGCGCTTGCCGGTGGCGCCGGCCGTCCGACCGACGTGGCGATGAGAAGTGCGAGAGCGATCACCGCGCCCGCGGCGATGATCAGAGCCAGTCGTCTCATGGCATCCCCCCTGAAACAGAGATCGGAGCTGGGCGTCAGGCCCGCTCCCAGACGGTGTTCCTGACTGCTGGGCGGAGACGGCGCGCCCGGTCTCCCCCGATCGGCGCTCCTACCCAAAAGGGCGCCGAGTGATTCCGTTTCCTTCGAAGTGCCCGAGATGAGCGACATGGGAACGTCGCTGGCCCCCTATGGGCTGGATCACGGCCACCTCGGTTAGGACAGCCGCCCACTCCTCGGACGCACCAGCTCGCGATGCCAGCGCAGCAGCGTCTGGGGCGAGACAGCAAAGGCCCGCCAGCGCTCCCGCGGCAGCAGGCTGCCGGCCACCGCCAGCAGTACCCTGTCGCGACGCCGCAGCGGCATGCGCCGGCCCCTGGCAAGCACCCGCAGCTGGTGACGTAGGACCAGGATCTCGATCTCCTGAGAGAGCTCGTCACTCGAGCCTGGAGCAAGAATCCTAAGCAGGCGACGAACAGCCAAGTAGAGCAGCGAGAACAGCAGGGGAAGCTCCAGGAGATGAGAGACCGGGAGCGACGATCCTAAAGAGCGCAGTGGCTCAGGCCAAGCGCGTGACGGAGTTTCTGAACCCCACAGGGTGAGAGGTGCCAAAACGCCGATTCGTCATGC
>PKYM01000212.1:4591-5757 GCA_003132645.1 Actinomycetota bacterium
GCGGTGAGATCGCTCGGCGTTGTGGTGACGGGCGTAGCTCGCGAGAACACGGGCCCGAGAACTTGGAGTCCCGGGCGTGGATGAGGAAGCGCACTGGTTCGCCGCCGCGGCAAGAAACAGCCGGTCGCGCCGTTTCAGCTTGGGACGGCCGGCTTTGCGCTTCAGGACCTTCACCTGGTGACGAAGGACGAGGATCTCGAGCTCGCGGTCGCGCTGATCGCCGGCGGGTGCCAAACGAAAGACGGCGCGCAACACCATATACAGGAGTGAGAAGAGCATCGCAGCATCCTAGAGAACTCCTGGTCAGATGGCTAATCGGGGTTCTGGTACCCCTCAGGGTCTCCTCTATGTCGAGTGGTTTAGTGGGTGTGGCGGCCGGAGAGCTGCTCGACGAGCCTGAGCAGGACTGAGTGGTCCAGGGCACCGTCGCCCTGGGCGACGAGCGAGGCGACGAGTTGGCCGACGACGGCGCCGAGGGGGGTGACGACCCCGGCCTCACGGGCCGCGGCCTGGACGATGCCGAGGTCCTTGTGATGCAGCTCCAGCCGAAATCCCGGCGTGAAGTCGCGGGCCCGCATCCCGGCGCCCTTGCGCTCCAAGACGGTGCTGCCGGCGAGGCCGCCGCCGAGGACCTTGAGCGCGAGCTCGGTGTCGACGCCATAGGCCTCGAGGAACACCAGAGCCTCGGCCACGAGCTCGATGTTGCCCGCGACGATGAGCTGGTTGGCGGCCTTGACCGTCTGGCCGGACCCGGCCGGTCCGACGTGGACGACGGTCCGGCCCACCGCGTCGAGCACGGGCTGCGCCGCCGCGAAGTCCTCGGCCGAACCGCCGACCATGATCGAGAGGACGCCCTCGATGGCGCCCTGCTCCCCGCCGGACACCGGCGCGTCCAGGACGCGGAGCCCGGCCTCCTTGCCCTGTGCGGCCAGGCGCTTGGACACGTCCGGGCGGATCGAGGAGAAGTCGATGACCAGGGTCCCCTCGGCCGCGTTGGCGAAGACGCCGTCCTCCCCACCCAGGACAGCTTCGACGTCGGGCGAGTCCGGGACCATCGTGACGACGACGTCAGCGCCTTTGACCGCCTCGGCGACCGACGCCGCGGCGCGGCCGCCCGCGCATACGAGTTGGTCGACCTTGGCCTGGCTGCGGTTGTAGCCGACGAC
>PKYM01000261.1:0-7374 GCA_003132645.1 Actinomycetota bacterium
GACCAGTCTCGCGACCTCGGCGAGGATCTCGGCGGTGCCGGCGCGACCGGCGTTGCTCGAGTTCGCGAACAGCAGCGAGGCGTCGACGGCGATGGCCGGGCCGGTGGGGAGGGTCACGGTCGGCTCGGGTCCGCCGCCGATACCCACGATCCGCCCTCCTTTGGCGATCATGGCGAGGTCGACGGTGAGGTTGGCCGACAGGATGAGCTCGACGATGACGTCGACTCCCTTGCCGTCGGTGAGTCGCCCGACCTCGGCGGCGACGTCGGTCGCCTTGCGGTCGATGGTCTCGTCGGCGCCGAGGGCGCGGACGCGCTCGGCGTCTCCGGCACTGCCGACCGTGGCCAGCACACGCGCCCCGCGTGCATGGGCGATCTGCACGGCGGCGCTGCCGACGCCGCCCGCTCCGCCCTGCACCAGCACGGTCTCGCCGACCGCGAGGTCGGCGCGTCGCACCAGGCCATACCAGGCCGTCGCGAAGGCAAGCCCCAGCGCGGCCGCCTCTTCGAACGAGCTGCCGGGCGGCTTGCGTACGGCCTGCGCAGGGGCGATGAGGGCGTACTCGGCGTAACTGCCCTCGCTGCTGATTCCGAGGCCCGTGAAGAAGACCTCGTCGCCCGGCGCGACGCCTTCGACATCGGACCCGACCGTCTCGACGATGCCGGCGCCGTCGGAGCCGAGCGTCTTGGGCGGCTGCTTGGGTGTCGGGAAGCTGTTGCGGCGTACCGCGATGTCGACCGGGTTGACCGCGGCGGCCCTGATGCGCACCAGCACCTGACCGGGGCCCGGCGCGGGGGTCTCGACGTTTTCGTAGCGCAGGACCTCCGGACCGCCGAACTCGTGAAGGCGCACCGCTTTCATCCCCGGCTCCCTTGTGATGAGGTCGCCGCGGCGGCAGCCTGCAAGGCTGCCGCCGCGGCGACCGGCCTGTCGTGCCCTAAGTCGTCGGGAGTCATTCCCGGCCTCGGCTATTCCCACGCGCCTGGGTCGCCAGGGTCGCCCTCTGCCGGATCGCGAGGTCGCCCTCTGCCGGATCGCCCTACTGCTCGAGCCGGACTCGCCGGCGCAGGCGGCCGGCCGTGCGGGCGGCATACCAGGCAGCGACAGCGAGGGCGGCGAGCAGCACGGCGAAGGGAAGGATCGCGCCGAGGCCGATGACGATCGCCTCGAAGCCGGCGACGATGTGCCGCCACGACGCTGCCAGGGCGGCGACGAAGCCGTGCCGGTGGCTCGTCACGTGATGCGCGCCGCGTTCGGTCACCGACACCGTCAAGGTGCCGTAGGAGACCTGCTCGTGCAGCGCCTTGACCTGGCCGGCGAGCTGCTCGACCTTGAGCTCGGTCGCGTCGATGCGGGCCTGTACCGCGAGCGCCTCGGTCACCGTGTTCGTCCTGGCGAGAAAGCCGAGCAGGCGCTGGTCGACCCGGCGCGCCTCGGCGAGACGGGCGCGCAGGTCGACGTACTGTCCGGTCACGTCGGCGGCGTTGGTCTGCACGCCTTGCACGCGGCCGAGCGCGCCGAACCGCTGGATCGCGGCGTCGTAGGCGTTCGCCGGGACTCTGACCGTGAGGTCGGCGAACGGGGCAGCGGTGCTGTCTGTGGTCGAGACCTGACTTGTCAGTACGTAACCGCCATAGCCGCTGGTGAGGCCGACGATGCGCGCGGCGGCCTCCGGCACCTTGCCCGGCGCCACCGTCATGCTCATCTCGCCGGTGCGCACCAGGAACCGCTGCGGGTCGAGGGGGCTGACGTCACTGGCGATCTGAGGCGCGGGCGCGGCGGTAGCCACGCCCGCGACGCTGTGAGCCACTCCGGCCTCGCCGGCGACGCTGTTCGTGGAGCCTCCCAGGCTCGGCCCAGTCTTGCCTAGGGTGTCGCTGCCGGGCTGCAGCAAGGCGCTCGCGGCGGGTCCCGAGCTGCTGCCACTGCTACTGGAGCCTCGCGAGGCAAGCACGGCGACGGCGGCGGCGCTGACGAGCAGCAGCGCCGCCGCCGCCCCCACGATGGCAAGACGACGGTGGTCCATGATGCGGGACATCTCAGCTTCCCTTCGGTAGCTCATACCTTCTTACTTTGGTGCTCGCTTGAGGAGACGCTGCGTGCCGGGGGCGGGTTCGCTTCCTCACTGTCTTTGTGAGGCGGGTCCTAAAGGCCATCCGCCGGCTGGGCGATACAAAGGGCATGCTGCCTGTCTGGAGTCACGAGGCTAAGACCTACCGCTGGCCGTACGCCACCATCGCGCTGATCGGCGTCAACGTGCTCGTGTTCGTCTTCGAGCTCTCAGTCGGCGTGCGCTTCGCGCCGTTCCTGCAGCAGTGGGGACTCGTGCCGGCGCGCGTGAACTCCGAGGTGACGGTGCACAACATCCTCACTATCGGGACAGCCATGTTCCTGCACACCGGCTGGCTGCATCTGATCGGCAACATGTGGTTTCTGTACGTCTTCGGCGACGCCGTCGAGGATGCTTTCGGCTGGCGCTGGTTTCTGGCCATCTACCTGCTGTCGGGATTCTTTGCCAACATCGCCTTCATGGTGGGCACGTCGGGATCGTCGATCGCCGCCGTGGGCGCCAGCGGAGCCATCGCGGGAGTGCTCGGGGCAAGCCTCGCGCTGTGGCCGACGGCCCGTCTCAAGATCCCCGCCATCGTCCTGATTTTCGTGATCCTCTACATGGCGTACCTCTTCATGGTCGCCATAGGGATGCCGTCCTGGTCGCTTGGCGGACCCGTCATCTTCGTCGTCTCGATGTTCGCCTCGATCGCGTGGTATGCGGTCGGCCGCCAGCGGCGCACCGGACAGGGGTTCATGCTCTCGATGCTCGCCCTGTGGACGTTGCCGGCCTGGATCGTGCTCGGGTTCTTCTTTCTGTCGAATCTGTGGAGTGGCGCGCTGGCGGTCGTGAACGCAAACTACGGCGCCCCTGTGGGCTGGTGGGCCCACATCGGCGGGTTCGTCGCCGGCGTGGCTTTGGCGAAGCTCATCCCCAACCAGGCGATCGCGTTGAAGAAGCGCGCCATCCTGGGATGAGGATATGAGGCTGCCTGACGACATCGCGAAAGGACCCATGGCTCGGCTGCTGAGCTGTCCGCACTGCCACGCCGAGTTCGGCTTCGAGGATTGGGCTAAGGCGGCTTCGTGCCCGACGTGTGGGCAGCGCGTGAGCTTCTTCGAGGCGAACGGCCGGGCGGCCGCGTCGCAGTCCGCCGCGCCTGCCCCGGCTGAGACTGCTTTCTCGCCCGTCCCGCGCACGCTGGCAGGAAGCGGTGCCTGGGATCCGCTGCCGGACACAGCCCCAGCGCTGAACGTCGTAGCGGCCGACCGTCCAGCGCCCAGCGCCGGCGACGCAAACGGCGCCACCGACTCGAGCGCCGCGAACGGCACCGGCGATTCGAGCGCCGCGAACGGCGCTGGCGAGGACGGCAAGCAGGGCGCGACGCTGGGCGGCTGGACGTGGAGCGGGCCCGAGGGCGTGCCGGCGGCCGCCGACGATGGGACGCCATCTTCCGCTGCGTTCCCGCCGCCGACGGACGCTGCGCCACTGACCGTCGCCCAGGTGCCGCCGCCTGTCGCCGCGCCGCCGCCTGTCGCCCAGGCGCCGTCGGCCGCCGCGTCGCGTTCGGCTTCGATTCCGGTCGCGTCGTCGAGCTCGCGCGGTCACGTCTACACGATCGGCGGCAAGGCCCTGGAGTGGAGCCCCGCCTGGACGGTGGTGCTGGTCATCTGGGCGATCGTGGCCGTGGGCCTGGTCGCGACCCGGGTCGACATGGGCCGCCTGACGGTGATGACTCCCGGCGAGACCGCCGCCATCGCCGCCGTCAAGCAGATCAAGCTGCCCACCGGCGCGCCGACCGAGACGGTGCTGCGCTACTCGGCGACCCACGACCTCAATCTGGAGGGTCACATCGTCCGGATCAAGCCCAAGGCAGCGCAGATGTGGTATGCCTTCGACCGCTCCTGGGAGCATCGCACGTANNTCGCGCTCGCCAAGGCCGCCCAGACCATGGCCCATCCGCCGTCGCCGAACTCGGTACGGGCGGTTCCCGGCATCATCCCGTCGCTGCCGCCCGACCTGCAGTAGGGGCCGGCCAAAGGCGGGGTTTGACTTGACGATGAGGGCTCGCCGGTGGTGAGGCCGGTGGTGAGGCAGGTGGTGAGGCAGGTGGTGAGGCAGGTGGTGAGGCTCTCCTAAAGGCTGCCTTCGTCGTCGGGCGGCGCGAAGCCGCGTCGCAGTGTGTTCTCAGTGACGACCCGCGGCTCCAGGAACTGCAGCAGGTAGTCGGGGCCGCCGGCCTTGGAGCCGACACCGCTCATCTTGAACCCGCCGAACGGCTGGCGCTCGACCATCGCCCCGGTGATGCCGCGATTGATGTAGAGGTTGCCGACCCGGAATTCGCGCCGGGCCCGGGCGATAGCGGCGGGGCTGCGGCTGATCAGGCCGCCGGTGAGCGCGTAGGAGGTGCCGTTGGCGATCGCGAGCGCCTCGTCGAAGTCGCGCGCCCGGATGACGGCGAGCACCGGGCCGAAGATCTCCTCCTGGGCGATCGTCGCGTCCGGGGCGACGTCGGTGAAGATGTGCGGGCCGACATAGAAACCGCCGTCGGGCCAGCCGCCGGGCGGTTCGGGCGTCGCCAGGGCGACCGTCGCCTCGCGGCGGCCCTGCTCGATGTAGCCTTCGATCTGCGCCTTGGCTGCGGCCGTGATGATCGGGCCGAGCCGGGTCGCGGGGTCGTCGGGAGGTCCGACGACGAGACTGCGCGTCGCCTCGACCAGGCGCCCGAGAAACTCGTCGTAGGCCGTCTGCAGGACGATCACCCGTGAGCAGGCGGAGCACTTCTGCCCTTGATAGCCGAAGGCCGACGCGACCGTCTCGAGCACGGCCACGTCGAGGTCGGCGTCGGCGTCGACTATGATCGCGTTCTTGCCGCCGAGCTCGGCGATCACGCGCTTGATCCAGGCGCGGCCGGGCTGCTCGATCGCGCGCGCCATGATGTGCATGCCGACGGCGCGAGAACCGGTGAAGGCGATGAGGTGGACCTCGGGGTGGGTGATGAGCGCCTCGCCGATCTCGCTGCCCGGTCCCATGAGCAGGTTCACGGCGCCCGGCGGCGCCCCGGCGTCCTGCAGGATGCGGGCCAGTCGCGCGCCGATCATCGGCGTCGGTCCGGCCGGCTTGAACACCACGGTGTTGCCGGCGACCAGCGCGGCGCTTGTCATGCCGGTGAGGATGGCCAGCGGAAAGTTCCAGGGGGCGATGACGGCCGCCACGCCGCGCGGCTGGTAGCTGTAGTGGTTGAGCTCGCCGGGCGCGTGGCCCATGCGCCGCGGGGTGTCCAGGCGCAACGCCTCGCGGCCGTAGTACTCGAGAAAGTCGATCGCCTCGGTGACGTCGCCGTCGGCCTCGCGGATGGTCTTGCCGGCCTCGAAGGTCTCGAGCGCGGCGAGCTGGGACAGCTCGCCGCGCATGATCTCGGCGGCCTTGAACAGCACGGCGGCGCGCTCGCCCGCCGGCGCGTCGCGCCAGGCCGGAAAGGCGCGCCGCGCGGCCTGCACGGCCGCATCGGCCTGCTCGACGCCGGCCACCTCGACCGTGCCCACCAGGCGCGCCGGACGGGCCGGGTCGACTGAGTCCATGGTGCGCACGCCATGCCGCTCGCGGCCGTCGATCAGCAGCGCTTCGCGGGCCGGCTTGCGGCCGGCGGTGAGCCGCAGCGCCGCGAGCGCCGCGCGGCGGCTCTCGAGACGGGCGAAGTCGGCGTGGGGCATGTTGACGAACGGGCCGGGCGCGGCCGGGTCGGTCGCCGTGACGAGCGCTCGGCGCAGGAGCGGCTCGTCGAAGCCCGGCGAGGGCAGCGGCGGTGCGATCAGCTCCTCGACGTCGGCGCCGTCGGCAAAGACGTCGCGCAGGAACGACTCGTTGGCCGTGTTTTCGAGCAGGCGGCGCACGAAGTAGGCCATGCCGGGGATGATCTCGCCGACCGGGGCGTACTCACGCAGCCGCAGACCCATGGCGCGCACGGCCGCCTTGATCGGGTCGCCCATGCCGTGGAGCATCTGGATCTCGAAGCCGTCGTCGGGCACGCCGAGGTGGCGGGCGATGGCGACGGCGGCTGCCAGCGAGCGCACGTTGTGGCCGGCGAAAGCCGGGCGCACGACGTCGACGCTCTCGAGCATCTGCCGCGCGAGGAGCTCGTAGGAGACGTCGGAGTCGGGCTTGTGAGTGAAGACCGGCGTCGGCCAGCCCTCCTGGCGGGCGAGGACCGTCTCGTAGTCCCAGTAGGCGCCTTTGACCAGGCGCACGGTCAGCGGCCGGCTGCGGCTGCGCCCCCACGCCACCAGGGCCTCGAGGTCGTCGTGTGCGTCGCGCAGGTAGGCCTGCACGACCACCCCGGCCTGGTCGTAGGCGCGAAACTCCTCTTCGTCGAGCAGCTCCGTGAAGACGGTGTAGGTGAGGTCGCGGTAGCGGAACTGCTCGAGGTCGAGATTGACGAAGGCGCCGCGGGCCATCGCCCGGCGCACGACCGGCCGCAGGGCATCCTTGACCGCGTCGATCGAGCCGCGGAAGTCGAGCGGGTCGATCTGCGAGTAGAGCGAGGTGACCTTGATCGAGACGTTGACCTTGGGCAGCGCTCCCCAGGCGGCGTGGTCGACGGCCGGCGCCGCGGGCCAGGAGTCGGCCTCGCGGGTGAGGTCGTCGAGCAGGGCGAGGTAGCGCCGCTGGTAGATGTCGGCTTCTCGGGCGCTGACCGAGGCCTCGCCGAGCACGTCGATGGTGAAGCCGACGTCGTTGTCGCGCAGGGCCTTGAGGCCGGGGAGCGCCGAGCGGGCGTCGCTGCCGATGATGAAGCGCCGCGCGAAGGAGAGCATCTCGGCGCGCACGACGCGGGTGGCGGCCGGTCGGAGCGGCGAGCGCCGGCCGGCGGCGCCGATCGCCAGACGAAGCGCGCGCGGCGGGTCGACGCCCGGCTGCAGGAAGTACTCGCGCAGGTGGCGGGCGATCTCGGCGCCGTCGCCGAGTGTGGGAAAGACGTCGACGAAGCGGAAGAGCTCGACCTTGAGGCTCTCGTCGGCCATCGCCCAGTCCATCATCTCGTCCTGCCAGCGGGTCTGGGAGAGCAGCGAGGCACGCGAGCGGTCGACCAGCGCGAACAGGCTGCGCGCCGTCGCCTGCACGTCGGCTTCGAGGGCGAGTGTGTCGGCAGTCGCCTGCGGCGGCGCTGGTCGGCGCTCGGTTCTGTCAGTCGTCAACTGATCCTCCTCGGGAGGGCTGTCGCTGACGATTCTATCAGCGACGACGACGGCGGTCGTTGAGGTACACTACGGCACTGTCCGAGCCCCTGGCGCCCGAAAGGTGAACTGTGGTCGACCAGCACCGTC
>PKYM01000261.1:7385-23154 GCA_003132645.1 Actinomycetota bacterium
CGACCTGTTCCTCGTCGCCTGCGCGGACGCGCGGCTGGTCGGTGTAGCGATGGGTGGCTGGGACGGGCGTCGCGCCTACATCTATCATCTGGCGGTCGACCCCGACTGGCAGCGCCGTGGGGTGGCCGACCGGCTCATGGACGAGCTCGAGGAGCGTTTTCGCGCCAAGGGAGCGCTCAAGGCCAAGCTGCAGATCCTGCTCGGAAACGACGCCTCGGCCGCCTTCTTCGCGGCGCGCGGCTACCGGCTCGAGACCGACTGCGTGCCGTGGGGCAAGGAGCTCGTCTCGGGCGGCGCGCCCGACGACTGGGAGTCGAGCTAGGAATGGGGAAGGCCATGGATCCGGCGATCATCTGGGACCCGATCTACACGGAGCACGACACCGGCCGCGACCACGTCGAGGCTCCCGACCGGGCGGCGGCGATCGTGGCCCACCTCCAGCAGACCGACCTCTGGCCCCGGCTCCAGGTGATAGCGCCCCACGCCGCCACCGTCGACGACCTGCTGACCGTGCACGGCGCCGCCTACGTCGAGCATGTGCGCGAGGTGAGCGAAAGTGGCGGCGGCTGGCTCGACGCCGACACTTTCGCCTCGGCGCGCAGCTTCGAGGTCGCGCTGCTGGCCGCCGGCGGGACGCTCGACATCGCCGCGGCCTGGGAACGCGGCCTGGCCCCCTTCGCGCTCGTGCGCCCGCCCGGCCACCACGCCATGCCCGACGAGGCCATGGGCTTCTGTCTGTTCGACAACATCGCCATCCTGGCGCGCAGGCTGCTGGCGGACGGCCTCGAGCGTGTGCTCATCCTCGACTGGGACGTGCACCACGGCAACGGCACCCAGGCGATCTTCTACGATGAGCCCCGCGTGCTGTTCATCTCGCTGCACCAGTGGCCGTTCTTTCCGGGTACCGGCTGGTATTCGGAGACCGGCGCCGGCCCCGGCGAGGGCTTCACCGTGAACGTGCCGTTCCCGCCGCGCACCACCGACGGCGACTACGTCCACGCCTTCGAAGCGCTGATCGAGCCGATCGTCGCGCAGTTCGCGCCGCAGGCCGTGCTGATCTCGGCGGGCCAGGACAGCCACGTCGACGACCATCTGGGGGCCATGGCCGTGACCGAGGCAGGTTTCGCCCAGATGGGCGCGCGGGCGGCCGCCCTCGCGACCGTCGCCGACGACCGCCTGGGCCTCGTGCTGGAGGGCGGCTACAACAAGGTCGCCAGCGCGCGCGCGGTCGAGGCCACCCTGCGGGGCATCGCCTCCGGGCAGGCGGCGCCGGTCGGCCCACCGAGCGACCATGGCAGGATCGTGGTCGCCAAGGCAATCGACACGCAGCGCCGCTATTGGCGGCTCTGAGGCGGGTAGGCGCGCCCGAGACCCGATCCGAGCCCAAACTCCAGTCCAGCAAGGGGGCTGCCGACACCCTAATCAAGGAGTCGGACCCCTAGTCGAGAAGAGGGCCTGTGTGCTACCATACGGGCTCCGGGGGGCCGGCTCTGACGAGCCGGCTTTCATCGTGTAGGAGGTAGGTAGGTGTCGGTCGAAGAAGCGCTCGAGTGCCACGAGTGCGCAGCCGTCTGCGAGAAGGTCGTCTATCCGGCCTCTTGTCTCGGGTCGAGCTGCCGCTACCTGTACGCCTTCAAGGAGAGGGGTCGCACCTTCTTCGGTTGCATCGAAAAGGTCTTCCGCCACGAGATCGAGCTCGAACTGTTCCGTGAGCTCGAGCGCACCAAGGGTGGCTTCGGCGTCGTCAAGATGGCGCGCCAGCCGCTCGAACAGTGCGCGGTAGCCGTTCAGAGCTGCTATCAGTGCGCTGAAGTCCCGCTCTGTCGCAACATGTACTTTCGGCGCCGCGACCGTCGCAGCGTCGAGGCTTTCGAAGAGTAACCGGACGCGGCGCCGGCGCCTCGACCTGCTTCGTCGTGTGGGAACGGGTATACTTCTTTTGTTGATCGACCGGCCTCTCCGCCGGCCGCTCGCCCGTGGGGGCGAATTGGTTTCGACATGGAGAGACTCCGGTTGGAGCAGCAAGCCGAGGTCCGGTGGCCTCGTTAAACTGCCGGAACAAACCACATGCCGAGAGTAATCTCGCACTGGCTGCGTAAAAAGTAGCCACGTCGCCTCCGACAAGCCCGCGGTCGGAGATGCGGCGTCGCTAGCGGGCTAGGGACCGGCTGGTCCGCTCTGTCCGGCCGCGACCGAAGTAAACCAGAGCTGGCAAGCCAGATCCGGCCGACGCGGAGCTGGGGCGCGAGATGAAATGCGCCGGCTAAGCTTGTAGAGACTCCGCCAGGGCCTCCGTGGACGCGGGTTCGAGTCCCGCCGCCTCCACCACGTTGTCACGCGTCGTACCCTGTCACGGCCTGAACGGGTAGCGCTCGATCGGGACCGGCGTAGTCGAGAGTGCCATCTCTCCGCCGGCGTCATGAACCTCGATCCACTTCACGAACTCGGCGTCGTTTCGCTCGGGGTAGTCCTCGCGCAGGTGCCAGCCGCGGCTTTCCTTGCGCGCGAGCGAGGTGCGGAAGAACATCTCGGCGCAGAGGGCCATAGCCTCGACCTCGTGACAGGCGGCGAGGTAGTGCGGGTCGACAGCCGCAAGGTGGGGCAGCTGCTCTTTGATGGCGAGCACCTCGTCTAGCGCCGCGTTCAGGCGCTCGTCGTTCTTGAGAATGCTGTTGCCGACAGGGGACATCACATCCTGGATGCGGCGCACCAGCTCCGGCGCAGCCGTGCCGCTGCGGCCGAGCGGCGCGAGAATGCGCGCCTTCAGTTCCTCCGCCAGGGCTGCATCCGGCTCGCCGGCGGCGGCCTTGGCCGCGGCCAAGGCCGCCGGCGCGCAGCGCGCGCCCGAGAACGTCGCGAAGCCGAGGCCGGAGCCACGCATGCGCCCCGGAGGCGCCGGCACGGCTCCCGCCAGGCTGCTGCCCCCGGCGGACGTGTCGCCGACCGCGAACAGGCCCGGCACCGTGGTCGCCATGTCATGGTCCACCATGACCGGCGACTGCTCGCCGATGAAGCCGGGCAGCACCGGCTGCATCGGGCCCTGCACCGTGGACGCGGCCATTGCCCTGCCGATCGTCAGGCCCCAGAACTTCATGCTCACGGGCCTAAAGGCGAGCTTGTCGTCGTGGAAGGCGGGCGCCACCACGTTGTTCACGTAGTTCTCGGCCATGTTGGCGCAGACGGGGCCGTTGCCGGCCTTCATCTCTCTCCACCACGCCACGACCTCCTTGGAGTGCACGTCCGATTCGATGGCCGGACGTACGGCCCGGGAGATCTGCTCGCCCTTGGCGTTGTAGAGGCAGTCCTCGGCGCCCTGGCAGACTTCCTTGGTGTCGGAGAAGACCCAGTTGATGAAGCTGCCGAACTCCGCGTTGCGCATCGCCGCACCGGCCCGCCAGGCGGCCGCGATGCCCTCGCCGCGGGCGCTCGACCAGCGGCGCATGAGCTTGTAGCACTGGTTGCCGCCGGCGAGCACCACGGCTCCTGCCTTCACGACGACGCACTCCCCGTCCAGCATGCCGAAGCCGATGGCGCCGCAGACGCGCTCGCCGTCCTTGAGCAGGTCGATGACCTCCACGCGGTCGGCGAAGCGGACGCCGAGCTTGATCGCGTGCCTGTGCATGTTGAGGGTCATGTCCTGATCCATGACGCACATGCGCCACGGGTGCTGCGGCATCCAGCGGATGAACTTGGGCTCGCCGGCGTCGTCGCGGTAGATGTGCACGCCCCAGCTCTCGAGGCGCTCGAGGTTAGGCCGCGACTCCTTGCCGTACGCGAGCAGGAGCTCCTGGTCCTCGAGGAAGTCACCGACGTTGTGCACGTGGAAGTCGAGGAACCGGTCGAACCCATCCTCCTCGACCATGTAGGCGTAGTTGCCGCCGCCCTTGTTGGCCTTGCCGCCCCATCCTGAGACGACCTTGTCGAGTACGAGGACGTCCACCTCGGGGTCGGTCTCCTTGGCGACGATGGCCGTCGCCAGGCCGGCGATGCCGCCGCCAACGATCAAGAGGTCTGTGGTGTGCACGGTCCCCAGGGATCCGAGAGTAGCCATGTCACATGCTCCTTGCGCTCAGAGGGTGCGCGGTCAGACGACCGGGGGCCAGTAGGTGCCGAAGTAGTCGGGCACCACCTCGATGCACTGCTCCGGGCACTCGAGCTGGCACTTGTTGCACTCAGTGCAGTCTTCCGGATAGGCGACTATGGGCCTGGCTTCGTCGGCGTCCCACCGGAAGACGTCGACGAAGCACGCCTCGAAGCACGTCTGACAGCCCGTGCACACTTCGCGATCGATGTTGATGGCGTTCATCGGACTCCCTTCCGATTGCCTGTTCTCTTTCTAGAGCTCCACATAGCGGGCGTCGCGTCCGCTGCCCCCGACCTTGAATGAGTAGTAGGGAGAGATCTCGGGGTCGCTGATCACGCGGTAGAGCCGCGACAGCGTCGGCAGGAAGACCTCCCAGTTGCCGACCTCCTGCGTGGCGTGAGCGGCCCAGATCATGCCGCTGTCGGCCGCGTTCTCCCGCGTCTCGACTGCCGACGACATGCCCACGCAGCCGTTGTCGCTGCTCTGCCACTGGTGGATCCTGTAGGCGAGCGCCGGGTCGTCGCGCCGCACGTCGTCGCCGAGGATGCTGATGCCGGCGACGATCACGACGTGGTCGTACTCGATGAGGTCCCGGATCTCCGGGGCGACGTGCTCGAGCGCCTCCATGCGGATGTAAGGCCGGATCGGCTTGCCGTCACTCCACACCTGCGGGGCGACGTGGATGCTGCCGAGGGGGCCGCCGGCCTCTTCGATGCTCACCCACCACTCGAACCCCTTGTGCTGGTTCGGGTGCCAGAGATGGTCGCCCTTCTCCATGTTCACCCAGAACCAATCGAGCATCCACGGCGTGACGTCGTCGAGCTCCCAGTCGATGTGCGTCCAGGGGTGGTCGTCCTGCCGGGTGGTGCTCTTCATGGGTCGGCGTTCCTTTCTTTCGTTCGCGTGGACCGATCACCCAGGTCGCGCGGCGCTGTGTCCTATCGGTGCACTCTACAGGCAGGCCCGCCCGGCGTGGAACGCGGCAAGGTTGGCCTCGACTACCCCTGNNCACCGTGTACACAGGTGGATCGTGTCGTGACGTGGCATTGGGCGCACCGTCGGGAATCGGCACCCAAAGGGTCACCACAAGGAGGCTCGCCAGATGAGCGACGTTCGTCAGCAGGGGATCGAGATCGTGCCACAGGCATGCGAACGGCCGCCGTCGACGCCAGAGCCCGTCGTCGGCGCTCCCGCCGTCGTCGTGGCGCGCGACCTGACGCGCCGCTACGGCACAGGCGACGCTGCGGTCGACGCCCTGGGTGGCGTCTCGATCGACCTGGCGCGAGGTCGGTTCACGGCGATCATGGGCCCGTCGGGATCGGGCAAGTCGACCCTGATGCACGTCCTGGCAGGACTCGACAACCCCACGAGCGGGGCCGTCTGGATCGACGGCGTCGAGATCACCGCGCTCAAGGAGCGTCAGCTCACGCAGCTGCGGCGCGACAAGGTCGGCTTCATCTTCCAGACCTTCAACCTGCTGCCCATGCTCACCGCCAAAGAGAATCTCGTGCTGCCGTTGACGATCGCCGGGACCAAGCTCGATGAGGCTTGGCTCGCCACGCTCGTGGACGCGGTCGCCCTGGGCGACCGCCTCGGCCATCGCCCGTCCGAGCTTTCGGGCGGCCAGCAGCAGCGCGTCGCCATCGCCCGCGCTCTGGTGAGCCGTCCGGTCGTGATCTTCGCCGACGAACCCACCGGCAACCTCGACTCGAAGACCGGGGACGAGGTGCTCGGTCTGCTGCGCCGGTCGGCCGGCGAGTTCGGCCAGACCATCGTCATGGTCACCCACGACGCCCGTGCCGCCACCGTCGCCGACCGCATCGTCTTCCTGCAGGACGGACGCATCGAGCTCGACTGCGGGCGCATGAGCCGCGACGAGATCTACGACACCATCAAATCGCTCGAGGCCACGTCAGAGCGCGGCGACGGCGGGCCGGCGCGATGATCCGGCTGTCGCTGCGCGACCTGTGGGGCCGCAAGCTCCGCACGGCCCTGACCATGCTGGCCATCGTGCTGGGCGTCGCCATGATCGCCGGCACCTACGTCATCACCGATCAGATCGACAACGGCTTTCACAACATCTTCGAAAAGGCTGCGGTCGGCACCGACGTGAACATCACCCGCAAGGCCGCCTTCTCGGGCAGCGACGTGTTCTCTTCCGGAGGCGCGCTGCCGGTTGCGCTGCTCGACCAGGTCCGCGCCGTCAAGGGCGTCGCCGACGCGGCCGGCACAGTCGAGGCCAGCGGCGCCGTGGTCGTGAACGGTAAGTCCGTCTCCACGGGTGGGGCGCCCACGCTCGTCTTCTCGACGGCGCCGCCGCGGTTCAGCCAGAGCAAGTACATCGCCGGCGCCGCGCCGGCGCGCGACGGCACCGTCGCGATCAACGCCAAGCTGGCCACCGACAAGCACCTGCAGGTGGGCGACACCATCGGTCTCGGGACCGAGCAGGGTCAACAGCAGGTCGTCATCTCGGGCATCTTCGACTTTGGCAACTCGACCTCGATCGGCGGCGCCACCCTCGTCGCGACCACCGTGGCCGACGCCCAGCGCTGGTACAACCAGGAGGGCCAGTACTCGGCCATCTCGGTCGCCGCCGAGCCGGGCGTCACACCCGACACGCTCGCCGCCCGCTTGAAGACGGCGCTGCCGGCCTACGCCGAGGTCAAGACCTCGGCCCAGTCCGTGGCCGACAACACCAAGGCCGTGAGCGACGCCATCGGCAACGTGCTGCGCACCATCCTGCTCGCCTTCGGCGGGGTGGCCGTGATCGTCGGCGCCTTCATCATCTTCAACGCCTTCTCGATCACCGTCGCACAACGCATCCGCGAGTTCGCCATGCTGCGCTCGCTGGGCGCCACGCGTCGCCAGGTGCTCGCCAGCGTGATCGGCGAGGCCGGGGCGCTCGGGCTCATCGCCTCGCTGCTCGGCATCGCCGCCGGCATCGGCATCGCCAAGGGCATCAACGCGCTCTTTCATGCGGTCGGCGCCGACATTCCGACGTCGGGCATCGCCCTGGCGCCGCGCACCATCGTGGTCTCGCTTGTGGTCGGTATCGGCGTGGCGCTGCTCGCCGCGCTGGCGCCTGCCCTGCGGGCCACGCGGGTGCCACCGGTGGCGGCCCTGCACGAGGGCGCCACGCTGCCGCCGTCGGTCGTCAGCCGCTACAGCCCGATCATCGCTGCCGTCGCGGCCGTGGTGGGCGGCGTTTCGCTTGCCGCGGGCATGTTCGTCCACGGCACGACCGCGAGTCGGCTGTTCGAGATGGGTCTCGGCGCGGTCCTCATCTTCGTGGCCGTGGCCATGGTGGCCAAGCACGTTGTGCGGCCGCTGGCCAGCGTGATCGGCTGGCCGGCCGCCCGCTTTGCCGGCAGCAGCGGCCGCTTGGCCCGCGAGAACGCCACGCGCAACCCGGCCCGTACCGCCGCGACCGCTGCGGCGCTAATGATCGGCCTCGCGGTCGTGGTCTTCGTCGCGGTTTTCGCGCAGGGCTTCAAGACGTCGTTCGTGAGTGCCGTCGACCGCTCGGTCAATGCCGCCATCGTGGTGAGCGGGCAGAGCGGCGGCACGATACCCGACGCGGCGCTTGCCACCGTGCGCGCCGTGCCCGGGGTCGACCAGGCCGCCGGCGTCTATTCGGCGACCACACAGATCAACGACGGCAGCACCGCGAGCATGACCGGGGTCGACCCCGTCACGTTCGGTCCGATGTGGCGCTTCCACTGGCTCAAAGGCGGCTCCGACGCCCTGCTCGGCAAGCTCACCGGCGGCGCAGCCTTAGTCGAGGAACAGTTCGCCGCCAAGTACAACCTGTCGAAGGGCAAGAGCTTCGTCGCGCTCGGCCAGACCGGCACTAAACAGCGCTTTACCGTGATCGGCGAGTTCCGCGACCCGACGCTGCTGACGGGTTTCACCGTCTCACAGAACGCCTTCGACAGGCTCGTGCCGAGCAACCAGCGCGACCCCTTCTACATCATCGCTTCGAGCAGCGCCGACCCGGCTCAGACCGAGGCGGCCGTCGCGACGGCGCTCAAGGCCTTCCCCACGGCCAAGGTACAGACCAAGGCCGACTACACCGCCTCGCTCAAAAAGCAGGTCGACCAGCTCCTCACGCTGATCTACGCCCTGCTCGCCGTGAGCGTCATCATCTCGGTCTTCGGCATCGTCAACACCCTGGTGCTGTCCGTCTACGAACGCACCCGCGAGATCGGCATGTTAAGGGCGATCGGCACGACCCGGCGGCAGATGCGGCGTATCGTGCGCTACGAGAGCGTGATCACCTCGATCATCGGCGGCATCCTGGGGACCGTGCTCGGCGTACTGTTCGCCTACGTCGTCTCGACCCGCCTGGCCTCGCAGGGCATCACGTTCTCGGTGCCCTGGGGCCAGCTCGTGGTCTTCCTGATCGTGGCCGGCTTCGTCGGCGTGATCGCCGCCGTGCTGCCGGCTCGCAGGGCCGCCCGCGTGAACATCCTTGACGCCATCCACTACGAGTGACGCCGGCGGGGAAGAATGGGCCTGATGGAGCCTGATCCTCTCCACGACGAGATCGAGGCGCGCGCAGCGGAGCTGCGCGCGCTGATCGCGGCGACGCCGATGCCGCGATCAGCGTCGTCCTCGTCTCCGTTCGACTCGCCGCCCAACTGGCTCGAGTTGCACGAGACGCGCCGCCGCCGCATGTTGCTGGTCGCCGGCGGCGTCCTCATCGCTGCCGGCGCCCTGCTGTTCGTGCTCATCGTCACCGGCGTCTCACTGCTCGGCGTCATGATCTTCGCACCCGGCGCGCTGTTGCTCGCCCTGGCCATCGGCTGGCGGCCTTTCTACGCGCTGTATCTCCCCGGCCTCGCTCTCACCGGCTGGGGAGTCGGCATGATCGTCGACAAAGCGGTCGGTTCGTCCGCCTACCTCAGTCTCGTCGGCCTGGGCTGCGGCCTTGTGCTCGCCTGGTTTGTCCGCCGTCTGCAGGCCCGCTGGGCGCACCCCTGGCCGCTGGTCGGCGGCGTGGCTCTGGCTGCCCTCGGCCTGCTGGCCGGCTTCGACCACCCCTGGTCGGTCGCCTGGCATGCCTGGCCGCTGGCGATCGTCGCGGTCGGCCTGGCATTCGTGGCGCGCGCCCTCCTGCCTGGGCGTCGGGCGGGCGGTCCCCCGGCTCGCCGCTGACCTGAGACGCGCCTCGGCGCCCCGCCGCGATCCCGCGCCGCGCCGCGATCCCGCGCCGCGCTGCGATCCCGCGCTGCGATCCCGCGCCGCGCCGCGCCGCGCCGCGACCCCGCACCTCTCCGATCACCGTCGCCCTGCATCGACTTGCACCGGCGCCGCAAATCCGGTGATCGAGTTGCAGTGGGCGAGGCTGGGCTCAGGAATCGGACTGGTTCTTTTTGCGTTCCCGGCGGCGGCCCATTACCATATCGCGTTAAGCCGATCGTCGACCTCTGGGGGACTCCGTGGCCAAGTACGTCATCCTTGCCATCTTCGTCGCGGTGCTGATAACGGTCGGCATCTACTCACGGCGGCGCACCAAGACCGTCGAGGACTTCTTCATCGGCAGTCGCACGGTGGGACCCTGGCTGTCTGCCTTCGCCTACGGCACGACCTACTTCAGCGCCGTCCTGTTCGTGGGCTACGCCGGCAAGATCGGCTACGGCTTCGGGCTTTCGTCGCTATGGATCGTGGTGGGCAACGCGCTGCTGGGCACGATGGTGGCCTGGTGGCTGCTCGCCAAGCGCACCCGCAACATGACGGGCCGCCTGGGCGCGCTCACCATGCCGGAGTTCCTCTCGCGGCGCTACGGGTCCAAGGCCATCAAGATCGCCGCAGCGCTCATCATCTTCATCTTCCTCGTGCCGTACTCGGCCTCGGTCTACACCGGCCTCGCCTACCTGTTCGAGACGGTCTTCAAGATCAACTTCACGACCGCCTGTGGTCGATGGCCACCCTGACCGCTGTCTACCTTGTGCTGGGCGGTTACCTGGCGGTGGCCCGCAATGACGCCATCCAGGGCGTCGTCATGATCGTCGGCGTGATCGTGATGATCTACTTCGTGATCAAGTCGCCTGAGGTCGGCGGTCTGTCCCACGGCCTCAGCCACCTCAAGGCGATCAATCCCTCGCTGACCGCGGCCTGGCCGGGATGGCATTTCGAGGGCAGCGGCTTCACCGCGTTCCTCAGCTCGCCCGGGGTCGAGCTGCTCGGCCTCGTGCTGCTCACCAGCCTCGGCGCGCTGGCGCATCCCAAGATGGTCCACAAGTTCTACGCCATGAAGGACGACACCGTCGTGCGCCAGGCGATCGTCATCTCCACCCTGTTTGCCTTCCTCATGACCTTCGGCGCCTACTTCACCGGCTCGCTCTCCCACCTCTTCCCGCAGGTCGCGCCGCTCGCCGCCGCCAAGAACTTCGACGCCATCATGCCGACCGTGATCAACGTGGCGCTGCCCTCGACGGTGGTCGTCGTCGTCCTGCTGCTCGTGTTGTCGGCCTCGATGTCCACTCTGGCCTCGCTCGTCATGGTCTCGGCGTCGGTGGTCACCGTCGACTTCGTGCGCGACGAGCTCAAGCCAGACATGTCGAAGACCGCCGTGGTCACCCTCATGCGCGTCCTCGTCGTGGTCTTCATCCTGTTGTCGGTGCTTCTAGCGCAGGCCAAGATCGCCATCATCATCACCATGATGGCGATCTCGTGGGGTGTGGTCTCGGGAGCCTTCCTCGGGCCGTTCATCTGGGGTCTGTACTGGCGGCGGGTCGGCAAGGCGGCGGCCTGGTCGGGCATTGTGATGGGCACCGGCTTCACGCTTCTGGTCGGCTGGCACTACGCCTGGAATGCCGGCTACATGCCGGTGATCTCGGCGATCGCCATGCTGCTGTCGCTGGCCATCGTGCCGCTCGTGGCGCTGGTCACAAAGCCTGCTTCGGATGGGTGCATCGCGGCCGCCTTCGGTGACGCCGCCGCCGCTGTGCCGACGCCGACGCCCGGACGGGCTCCGGAACGCGAGCCCGGCCTCGAGCCTGAGCCCGCGCCCGAACCTGAGCTCGCGCTCGATCCCGCTCTCGAGCCCGAGACGGTCTAGCTTCGTCGTCACCTTGGGGGGCGCGGCGGGCGGGCGGCTCTGCGAAGTCGCCCGCCCGCCGCTTGTGCGAGGGCGGCCGGAGAGGTCCGCCTGAGTCCGATTTTGACCTGCCTTGTGAGCCTCGGCCTTCGGCGGGGTTGCGGCCCGCAGGATCCTCGTCGGACATCTGACTCTCGTTTGCGCGTCGTTGAACAATTGGCCAAGATCTTGGCCAATTGTTCAACACACCGCGGACCACACGTGACTGCCGCTCGCCCGGTGGGGTTGCCGATCCGGCGTCGCGCGGTTGCCCTCGGTCGGGCGCCGCAGGCATCATGGGAGCCATGATCACGCCATCGTTCGAACAGGGACCCATCCGGCCACCGAGCGAGGCTTCGAGCCTGCTTGTGCGCGTCATCCGCAACTGCACCTGGAACCGCTGCCGTTTCTGCCCGGTCTACAAGGGCTGCCGCTCGTCGCTGCGGCTGGTGGACGAGGTGCTCGCGGACGTCGAGGCCATGAGGGCGGCGGCCGACGTACTCGAACGCGCCGAGGCTCGCGAAGGCCGAGACATGGTGACGACCGGCGCGCTGAGCGACGCTCTGAGCGGCGCGCTGCATGCGGGGCTCGTGCCGCCCGAAGCCTTTCAGGTGGCGCTCTTTCTGCGCGAGGGCGGCCGGGCCGTCTTTCTGCAGGATGCCGATCCTTGTGCCGTCGCGCCCGAGAAGCTCGCGGCCGTCCTCGAGCGTACGCGCGACCTGTTCAGCTCTGTGACCACGGTGACCGCCTACGGACGGGCGGCGACGCTGGCGCGTCGCCACCCGTCCGATCTCACTCGCCTGGCTGCGGCGGGGCTGTCGCGCGTTCACATCGGCATGGAGTCGGGTGCCGACGCGGTGCTGGCTCGCGTCGACAAGGGGTGCACGGCGGCGCAGCTGATCCAGGCGGGACGACAGGTGCTCGAGGCGGGCATCGAGCTGTGCTTCTACGTCATGCCCGGTCTGGGCGGTCGCGACCTCGCCGACGAGCACGTCCGCGGGACCGCGGCCGTGCTGCGCGAGGTCGCGACCGCCGCGGCGCCCGGGCGCCCGCTGGTCGTGCGGCTGCGCACGACCGCCGTGGTCCCCGGCACGCCGCTGGCTGCCGACGAGGCCGCCGGGCGTTTCGCCCTGCCCGACGACATCGAAGTGGTCGCCGAGCTGCGCGCTCTGTTCGAGCAGCTCGAGGGGGTGCGGCTCGAACTGCGGTCCGATCACCTGCTCAATTTGCTGCCGGGCCTCGAGGGCTCGCTGCCGGCCGACCGCGCACGACTCGTCGCCATGCTCGACGAGCTGCTGGCGCTACCCGCGGCCGAGCAGGCCGAGTTCGCCCTCGGCGCGCGCGTGGGGGTGTTCCGCGAACCCCAGGACAGACTCGACTCCCAGCGCCAGGCCGCCTTGCGACGGCGCGTGGCGGGGGCCGACGATGCCGACGCAAGCGAGAAGCTTGAGGCCGCCAAACGCATCCGGGCGCGGTTTCTCTAGGGGGTCGCTCGCGCGTCACCTTCGTGTCGCGCCGTCGCGCAACGCGCCGCGCCGTCGCGCAACGCGCCGCCGGGCGCCCTGCTCGTCAGCCGATCTCGCCGGTGAGATAGCGCTGGATTGTGGGCCCGACCGCGACGGCCACGGTGCCGACGTCGGCCGACGCCAGCGGCTCGACACGGCCGACGTATCGTATCAGGGCGAGGCCGATGAACTGCGAACCGGCCAGCGTGGCGCGAAGTTCGGCGTCGGGCACGCCCAGCGCGACGGCAAGCGAGCCGAAGACCTCTTTGACGAGCAGACGGCGGACGAGGTCGGCGGCCTGCTCGTTGGAGATCACTGACCGCAACATGGCCATGAAGACCGGCCGGTTGTGGGGCTCCTCCCAGACCGTGAGAAAGCGTTCGACGATCTGCTCGCCCAGGCGCTCGCGATCGCCGGCGAGGATCGCCGGCAGGAACGCGGCGGGGGAGACCGACAGCTCGACGGCGGCCTCGAAGAGCTGCTCCTTGGAACCGAAGTAGTGGTGCACCAGGGCGGGGTCGACCACGGCGCGCGCGGCGATGGCGCGGATCGTGGCCCCGTCGTAGCCCGACTCGCCAAACTCGAGTCGTGCGGCGAGGAGGATGGCGTCGTGAGCGCCGCTGTCGCCCGGGCGGCGACCGGTGTGACCGGGGTGACCGGTGTGACCGGAGTGACCGGCGTGATGGTGAGGCTGCGCGATCGGTCTCACGTCGCGTCTCACGCCCCGGGCGCTTCGGTCGCGCCGCCCGCCGCCGCCGCGCCGCCTGCCGCGCCGCCCGATGTGTCGCCCCTCGCGCCGCCTCTCGCACCGCCCGCCACAGCGGCCGCCTCGGTCGCCTCGGTGCGCTCGGCGCGGTTCATCTTTTCGTGACCTTCGTGCTCGCCCAGCCGGCTGCCGGTCATGAGGCCGGGGATGATGGCGAGCAGCGCGGCCAGCGCGGCCGCATAGAATGGCCACTTGAACGACTTGGCAATGTCGTCTTTGTAGATGGCTTTGACGTGGGCGATCATCTGCTGCTCGCCGAGGGCCTGGGCCGAGCCTGCCGGGGCTTGCGGAAGACCTTGCAGCGGGTCCGCCGGCATCGCCGTGGCGGCGTCGCCGCCGCCCGAGTGGGCGAGCTTGGCGGCGGCGCTTTCGATCTTGGCGACGATCAGCGGCTTGGCGGCGGCGGGGATCTGCGGCTGGGCCATGACGTAGGCGACCGACTGGCGGGTCGCGGTCTGGGCGTTGATAGCCACGGTGTGGGCGAAGATCGCGACGAGCACCGCCACGCCCAGGGTGAAGCCGACCTGTCGCAAGGTGTTGAGCGAGCCTGAACCCACGCCGCGCACGTCAGGCGGCAGGGATGCCATCGACGCCGCCGAGAGCGTGGGCATGGCGAAGCCCATGCCGACGCCGATGAAGGCGATGCGCCACATGATCTGGCCGACCGTGGTCGAGCCGTTCAACTGTGCCAGCAGCACCAGGCCGACTGTGAAGAAGGCCGCGCCGACGGCGGCCGGCAGGCGCGGCCCGATACGGTCGACGAGACGTCCGGCGTTGGGCGCGATGACCAGGGCCACGATCGGCATCACGGTCAGCGCAACGGCGGCGCGCAGCTCCGAATAGCCGAGCACCGAGACCATGAAGATGACGACGAGCAGGAACGTTCCCCCCATGGCCATGCCGACGAAGCAGATCGCCGTGTTGGCGGCCGTGAACGAGCGGATGCGCAGGAGCTTCAGGGGGAACATCGGGTGGCTTGTGCGAGCCTCCCACCACAGGAACACGGGAAAGCTCACGACGGCCGCCGCGAACATGCCGACGACGGCGGGTGAGAGCCAACCCCAGGAGTTGCCCTGGACCAAGGCCAGCGTCAGCAGGAACAGCCCGACGCCGGCGATCAGGATGCCGGGGATGTCGATGCCGCCCTCGACACGCTTGCCGCGGATGTGCGCCGGAATGACGAGCGCGGTAAAGACGATCGCGGCAAGACCGATCGGCACGTTGACGAAGAAGATCCAGTGCCAGTTCCGGTAGGTCACGAGCAGGCCGCCCAAGGTGGGGCCGACGGCCGCCGCGGCGGTGCCGAGGGCGCCCCACAGGCCGACGGCCATGCCCTGCTGGCGCCGCGGAAAGGCGCCCAGCACGATGGCCAGCGAGATCGTCAGAAGGGCGGCGCCGCCGAGGCCCTGTCCGGCGCGAAAGGCGATCAGCCAGTCGATGTTGGGCGCGAGCCCGCAGAGCAGCGAGAACAGGGTAAAGGTCACGAGGCCGAAGATGAAGACGCGCTTCTGCCCGTACTTGTCGCCGATGCGGCCCATCGACAGGAATGACACGGCCAGCACGAGGCTGTAGGCGTTCAGCACCCAGGAGGCGCTGGTGACGGTCGTGTGGAGGTCGGTGATGATGCGCGGCATGGCGATGTTGACGATGGTCACGTCGAGCAACGCCATGAACATGCCGATCGAGACGGCGATCAGGATCCACCACTTGCGGGGGTGGCCCTGGTCCGGGGCGTGGGCGGGTTCGTTCACGAGCTGCTCCTTGGATGTCGCGGGGTCGGCGCCGCGGGAGTATCGCGGGCCGGCGAAAGGGACGCTACGGATGGTGGTCTGCGCTGGAGGACTGTGGGTATGGAACCACGAACGTGACAATTCTACAAGCGTTGAATTCTCTGTCAAGATGACTCGCGAGGCGGCATGCCGTACCATCCGGGCGCCGCACTTCCGGCGTCGGCGACACGAAGGGATCGAACCGCTATGAAGGTGATCGTCAGAGCTCCCGGCGAGGCATTCCGCCACGCCTTGTCCGAGCATCCCGACAGGGACACGATCGATCTGACGCGGGCCGGCGAGCAGCACGCGGCCTTCGTCGCTGAGCTGCGCGCGGCCGGCGTCACGCTCGTTGAACTGCGCGCCGACGACCAGCTTGCCGACGCCTGCTTCGTCTCCGACGTGCTGATCACCCTGCCGGCCGCGGCGCCGCACGCAGCGGGCGCGGGGGGCGCGGGTGGCGCAGCCGGCGCGGCCGGGCCCGCGGTCCTCGCCGTCGCCACGCACCCCGGCGCGCCGAGCCGGCGGCCTGAGGTGGCGGCGGTGCTGGCGGCGGCCCGCGGG
>PKYM01000329.1:0-6976 GCA_003132645.1 Actinomycetota bacterium
GGCAGGGCCGGGCGACGCACAGCGACAGGCTCTCGCCTAAGGACGCCGTGGAGCGCGGGCCGGCTTCTTTTCGAGAACTTCGAAGCGCCGCGCGATGCGCATGCCGGCTCTCTCGTAGAGGCGCGCGGCGCCGGTGACGTTCTGGGCGTCGACGAAGAGGCGCACCACGGTCACACCGCGAGTGGCCAGCGCCCGGAACTCCTCTTGCAGCAAGGCCAGCCCCACACCGCGGCGACGCCAGGCCCGGCGCACGGCGAGGTCGTCGACCAGGCCGCCGCCGTCGGCCACGAAGGCGGAGACGTAGCCTGCGATCTCGTCGCCTTCCCAGGCGACAAGCCAGAGCCCCGGGTCGAAATCGGGCCGGTCGATGTGGCGCAGACGCCATTCCGCGTAGGTTCGCGGCTCGACCATGTGGTGCTCGGCAAAGGCTTCGGCGTCGGCGATGTGGATCGCAGGTTCGTCGCGGCCCACGCGTAGCGGCCACGCCGTGATGCCCTCGGGCCAGCGGGGCCTCGTGAGCGCGGCAGTGAGCGCATCCGTCGCGGCGCCTTCATCCAGGTCGATGCGCATTTCGAAATACTCTCTACCGCAGACGAAGCCGCGGGCCTTGAGCGCCGGGAAACACTCGTCACCCGTGGGCTCGCACCAGGTCACCAGCGTGCCGTTCACGCCTGGCGCGAGCGTGCCGGCGAGCTCCGCGGCGCGCTCCTCGACGGCATCGAGCAGCACCGCGCAGAGCCCCCGGCCGCGGTGGTCGGGGTGGACGTACTGATCGCTTGGAATCTCGCCCGTGGCATGAGGCGACCAAACCATGGCCACGGCCGCCAAAGAGGCCGCCGAGCCCGAGGCCGCCGGGGGGACCACGACCCAGACGTCGCGGGCAAGATCGAGGCGCGGGTCGCGGAACTCCATCTCGAGCCTCATCTCGTGGTGCCGCGACTCGCCGCAGTCGGCACTCTCAGCGGCATCGAGCACCTGCTGAGCGGCGGCGACGTCGCCGGGCGATGCGTATCGCAGAAGGTAGCCTTCGGGCAGCCCGCTCATGAGCTCCTCGCGGACGGCGGGAGTGGTGTCAGTCGCCGTCGATCTTGCGCTGCAGCGGCGCCCAACTGGGCGGCTGCACAGAGCCGGGGTCGGGGCGCACCGGCCGGCCGGCGGCCCGCGGCAGCCACAGAAGGCCGTCGACCGCGACGACCTCGATCTCGCCGGCGGAGAAGGTCGCGAACAGCGACACGAGCCCGACGGCGTCGTGCCCACCGCCCAACTCGTCGACCGTCAGCGCGTGGTTCTGCTGCAGCCGCAGCCAAGTGTCGCGCACCCGAGCCCAGGTGTAGTCGGCGCGCTTGCCGCGCACCTGGAGCGAGAGCTTGTCGTCGCCGGCACCCACCACGCGACCGGTGCCCTTCCAGAAGACCAGGTCGAACTCGACGGACTCGCCCTCCTGCAGGCGCGCCTTCATGACTTCGGCTGAGATCATCGGTCCTCCTGTCGCCGCGGCGCCGCGCCGGCGCATGCTCCCTGGTAGTCTACCGGTTGCTGGCCCCTCTCGCCCGCTCCAGCGCCCGACGACCACCCGCTCCGTGCCGCCCGGCGCGGGGCGCGATCCGACTGCGCGGACCTACTGCCCGCGGCGTTGCACGATCCCCACGCCGTCGCCCAGCGGCAGGAGCACGTAGTCGAGCGCGGGATCTGTGGCGAGCCGCCGGTTGAGCGAGAGTGCGGTGTCGACCGAGGCCTGCGGCCAGTGCCTGTCGCCGCGTCCTGTGGCCACGTCGCCGTCCATCAGCAGGTTGTCGATCACGATCAGCCCGCGCTTGCGCAGCCGGTCGAGGGCGAGATCGAGGTAGCCGGGATAGCCCGACTTGTCGGCGTCGATGAAGATCATGTCGAAGGTCTCGCGCAGGCCGGGCAGCGTGTCGTGGGCGTCGCCCAGCAGGACCTCGACCTTCGCACCGGCGGGGTCGCGCGCCAGGTAGGTCTTGGCCACCGCCGCCATCTGCATGTCGCGCTCGAGCGAGACGACCTTGCCGTACTCGGGCAGCGCGCGAGCGATGTGCAGCGCGGAATAGCCGATCGCCAGACCGACCTCGAGCACGAGCCTGGCGCCGCCGGCCCGGGCGAGCATGCCCAGCAGCCGGGCCGTCTCGCGCGGCGCGATCGGCACGTCGTTGTCGGCGGCGTAGGATTCCATCTCGACGAGCAGCGGATCGGCCGGGCGCCGCAGGGAGTCGAGGTAGTCGCTGGTCGCTCTCTCAAGGATCATGGTCGATCACAGTCTGGCTCCTGGCCTTCAGGTCGTCGTCTCAACGCTCCCGATGACTGTATCGTATCGTCCTGGGGCTGACTGTAGTGACGGGTACCTACCCGGCCCCGACCGGGCGTTAGCCCTGTTGCCCGCTTCGCCGGGCATGAGTAAAGTGACCCGAGGCAACGGACGGACGACTTTGGACCCGATGAGAGAACCCCACGGCGACACAAACGCAGGCGCCCGCACCACGGCACGCATCGACTTGCATTGCCACTCCCGTTTCTCAGCCCGATCCGAACTCTATCTGGCGCGAACCTTCGGCGTGCGCGAGTGCTTCACCGACCCGCACCTCGTCTACCGCGAGGCCAAGGCCCGCGGCATGACCCACGTGACGCTCACCGACCACGACACGATCCAGGGGGCGCTCCAGCTCATCGACTACCCCGACTTCACCGTCGGTGAGGAGATCAGCGCCTTCTTTCCCACCGAAGCGCTGTTCGTCCACGTCCTGGTCTGGGGACTCGACGAAGCGCAGCACGCCGAGATCGGCGAGCTGCGCTTCAACGTCTTCGAGCTCACCGAATACCTGCGCCACGAGGGCCTGCCTCACGCGCTCGCCCATCCCATGTCGGTCGTCTCCGAACTGCGCGCCGAACACTTCGAGCAGCTCTTGCTGCTGTTCGCGCTGTGGGAGACCCGCAACGGCAGCTCCACCCCGACCGAAAACCGCATCAGCGCGGAGCTGGTCGCCGCCTCGCCCGCCCTGATCCCGCGCCTCGCTGAGAAGTACGGACGCGAGCCCGCGGCGCCCGCCATCCGCCCGATCGCCGGCTCCGACGACCACGGCGGGCTCGACGTCGGCGGCACCTACACGCAGATCCACCTGAGGACCGGCGAGACCGACCCCTTCGCCGCCCTCATGCGCCGCAAGGCGATGCTGCGCGGCACGCAGGGTTCGACGGCCAAGACCGCCCACACCGCCGTCAGTCTCCTGTTTCGCGGCGGCGACAGCGACTCGCGCAACTGGCTGTCGCGCACGCTGCTGCGCCGCGGCATGCGTTCGAGCATTCCCTGGTCGGTCCTCGAGGGCCAGCGCAGCCGGAACCTCGCCGGCCGCTTCATCGGTCTGGCGATCGACCCGCCCTGGCGGCGCGAGGGCGCGCTTCGCAAGGCCGCCGCCAGCGGCGCCGCCGAGGTCATCCGCAGCGGCGCGCTGGTGGGCGGCGGGCTGCACCACGAACGGCTCGCCGCGATCGCCGAGACCACCTGGGAGCGCACCGTGCGCGACTGCTTCGAGCAGCTCCGCGTCACAGGCTTCACCAAGGAGTCGCTCGAGACCTGGAAGACGCTGGGTCAGTCCCAGACGCTGATCGCTCCCTACCTGCTGGCGGCGACCTCGCTCGCGCGCCAGCGCATCCACGCCCGCGACCTCCACAACGAGCTGGCCGACCAGAAGCTGGTCGAACCCTGGCCGACACGGCCTGAGCCGCACGTAGCGATGTTCACCGACACGATCGAGGACATCAACGGCGTGGCCGCCGTGTTGCAGCCGCTCGTGGCCTACGCCGAGGTGCAGGGCTGGCCGTTTACCATGGTCTCCTGCGGCAGCGCGCGACACAGCGCCCCGACCCACGAGACCTTCGAGGCCCTCGACCGGTTCAGCTTCGACGTCTACGCGGAGTTCCCACTCTTCATCCCGCCGGTGCTCCGGCTCCTGCACTGGTGCGAGAACAACGAGGTCGACGTGATCCACGCCGCCACGCCCGGCCCGATGGGCATGATCGCGGCCCTGCTGGCGCGCACCCTGGGCCTGCCGCTCGTCGCCTCCTACCACACCGACCTGCCGCGGCTGGGCTACTTCCTGACCTCCGACCACATCGTGCGCGAGGTCCTGTGGACCTACGTGCGGGGCTTCTACAATCAGGCCGAGATCATCTTCTGCCCCTCGCGGGCGGTGCAGGACGACCTCACCCAGCACGGCATCCGGGCGCGCTTCGAGAACTTAGACCAGGCCATCGACGGCACGCGCTTCACCCCCGGGCGACGCAGCGACGACGTGCGCCGCGTGCTCGGCGGGGGCAAGAAGGTCATCCTCTGGGTCGGCCGCATGTCGCCCGAGAAGGGCCTCGACTTTCTGGCGCTCGCCTACAACCGGCTGCGCCACAAGCGCGACGACGTCCAGCTCGTGCTGATCGGTGACGGACCGTACCGCGAGCAGCTCACCGGGCTGCTGCCGGGCGCGTCGTTTCTGGGCTACCGCACCGGCGACGAGCTCGCCACGATCTACGCGTCGGCCGACGTGTTCGTCTTTCCCGGCCGCGCCGAGACCTTCGGCCAGGTGCTCCTCGAGGCAGCCGCTTCGGGCCTGCCGGCGGTGGTGACGGCCGGCACCGGCGTCGACGAGAACGTAGCCCGAGACATCACGGCGCTGGTGGTCCCGCCGGGCGACGCCAGCGGCTTCGTCGCCGCCCTGGAACGCCTGCTCGACGACGAGCCTCTGCGTCAGCAGATGGGCCTCGCCGCCCGCGACCGCGCCCTGCAGCGCAGCTGGCCCGCAACGTTCGCTCACATGCGCGAGGTCTACCGGGCCATGCCCACTTGACCGCGCCGCCGAGGGGCGAGAGGCCGATGGCGCCCGTCACACTCTTTCTGCTGGCCCACCACGACGACGAGGTCTTCTGCGCCGGGCATCTGCGCCGGGCGCTGGCCGGAGGCGAGTCGGTGCGCCTGCTGTGGGCGACGGCGGGCGGGCTGGCGCCCGCCCGCCGTCGCATCGCCGAAGGCGCCCGTGTACTGAAGCTGCTCGATTTGCCGGCCGGCGCCGGTCGCGATCTGCAGCTTCGCGATCAGCACGCCGTAGAGCACATCCCCGTGATAGCTCGCGAGGCCGCCCGGCTACTCGACCAGCGCGCGGACCAGCAGAGTGCCGATGACGCGACGGTCTCTCTACCCGCCGACGAAGACGCAGTCCTGACGGTCTACGTGCCGGCCTACGAGGGCGGCCACCCCGACCACGACGCGCTCAATCTGGCGGCCGCGGCGGCGGCGGCGGCCCGGCCCGGCCTGCGCGTGGTGGAGTTCCCGCTGTACCGGCGGGGGCGGTTCGGCCTGGTGGTGCAGTCGCCTGCCCCCGCGGCGGCGAACTCGAGCGACCGCTTCGCGGTCCTGGCGCTCGACGACGAGGATCTCGCCTTGCGGCGCGAGCTGGCTCGCGCGAACGCGAGCCAGCTCGCGCCGTCACTGCTGCCGCTGCTTGCCGCGGCCCGCTGGGCGGGCAGGGGGCGGGCCGAACCGGCCCGCCCCCTGCCCGCCCACGACTACGCTCTTCGGCCGCATCGCGGCCGCCTGCTGTACGAGTTCTACACGCCGTGGCGCTTCGCGGCCTGGAGTGCCGCGGCGGGGACCGGCGCTCGAAGGCTTACGTAGCGGACTCTACGGCCTGGCTACGAACCCCATGCGGTCGCGTACCTTCGCCATCGTGCGCTCGGCGATTGCCTGAGCGCGCTCGGCGCCGTCGCGCAGCACGTCAAGGGTGAAACCCTTGTCGGCGGAAAGCTCGGTCATGCGGCGCTGGAAAGGCGCGAGCGACTCGACCACGAGTTCGCCGAGGTCGGCCTTGAAGTCGGCGTAGCCTCGACCTTCGTAGCGCGCGACGAGCGCCTCGACGGGCTCACCTGCGAACAGGCTGAAGATGGTCAGCAGGTTCGACAGCGCCGGCTTGTCGGGACCGAACCGCACCTCGGCGCCCGAGTCGGTGACCGCCCGCTTGATCTTGCGGCGGATCTCGTCGGGCGTGTCGGTCAGGGCGATGTAGTTGTGGGCCGACCCGGCGCTCTTGCTCATCTTCCTGGCGGGGTCGTCCAAGCCCATGATCCGGGCACCTTCAGTGCGGATGATCGGCTCGGGCACCACGAAGGTCTTGCCGAAGGCTTTGTTGAAGCGCTCGGCAAGGTCACGCGTGAGCTCGACGTGCTGCTTTTGATCTTCGCCGACCGGCACGGCGTCGGTCCGGTAGAGCAGGATGTCGGCCGCCATGAGCACGGGATAGTCGAACAGGCCGACGCCGATGCTCTCGCCCTCGCCACCGCCGGACTTGTCCTTGAACTGGGTCATACGGAGCAGCTCGCCCATGTAGGCCACGGTGTTCAGGATCCAGGCGAGCTCGGAGTGCTGCGGCACGTGCGACTGCACGATGACGATCGAGTCCCGCGGGTCGATGCCGGAGGCAAGGAACATGTTGGCCACGTCGATGGTGTTGCGCTTGAGCNNTCGACGACGCAGTAGACGCAGTCGTGGCTTTCCTGCATAGCGACGAAGTTCCGGATGGCGCCGAGGTAATTGCCCAGATGCAGCGCGCCGGTCGGCTGAATGCCGCTGAACACGCGCGGCCGGTGGCCGGGTGGCGCAGTCCCACCCGCCGGTCCCGGCGCCTCCCCCGACGCGGGCTCCGGTGCGGGTGCGGTCCGGGCCGTGGCGTCCTGCGTGTCAGATTCGGTCGTCATCGCGCTGGATTCTAGCACGCGCGCGGCGACCGCTTTGACGAGCCAGCCGGGAACTAGCCTGAATGATGCGCGGCTGGGTCGTCTGGGCCATGTGGCNNCGTGATGTTTACCGCCCTGGTCGTGAGCGCGTCGATCGAGCTCGGCCAGCTCGCCGGATCGCTTCTCGCGGGTTACTCCTACCGAGTGACGGAGATCGACGACGTAATCCTGAACGTGTCCGGCGTGC
>PKYM01000329.1:7110-25302 GCA_003132645.1 Actinomycetota bacterium
CTGCCTGCCGCGGCCAATCGGGCGCGTCGGGCGGCGGCGTCCACGCTGCGGTTGCTGCGGACGCCTTGCGCCCGTCGACCTGCGCGGCGAGAGCGAGCGCGCCACCCGGCGCCGCAACCTCGCCTGGGGTCGCGCCGCCACCCGGGGCCGCAACCTCGCCGGAGGCCGCACCCTCGCCCGGGGCCGCGTCGCCATCGGACATCGCTTCGCTCCAGACCAGCCGGCCGGCCACGCGGCCGTCGTCGACCGGCGCCGCGAACCGGGTGGTCGCGGCCGGCACGCCGGCCGGTCTGCGGGCGGCGGGCGGCTGCAGAGCCGACGCGGACGCTCTCGGGAGTCCGGCCGGCCCAGATGACCCGGCCGGCCGGGGCGGTCCAAAGATGAGGGTATGGCCGCCGGGCACGTCGGGGGGGATCCGGGCGCGGTCGTCGGCTGTGACGCTCTCGGCTTCGGCTGGAGCGCTCTCGGCGGCTCCCGCGGCCGCCGCAGCGGCTACCGAGGCGGCCTTGACCGCCGTCTGCCGGCGCACCCGGATGGCGGCTCTCTCGAGGACCCATTCGCGAGTCACCAGATCGGACCAGACGAGCTGGCGGCGGTTCTCGAGGTCGAGGAGCTTGGCGGCGCTGATCTCGCCGATGCCCTGCAGGGAGAAGGTCTCGGTGGCGTCGTCGCAGGTGAGCGGAGCGCCGCCCAGCGGGTTGTCGGATCGCAGCGCCCCGACCAGCATGTCCGCCCCCTCGCGCGATGGCAAAAGCCGGGCGCGCCCAGGCCCGACTCCGGCGGGTCCGACCGGCGCTCCGCGCGGACCCGACTTCCCCGGGGTCGGCTCGACGACAAGCCTTCGTCGGACCCGAACGCTCTGGAGCAACGTTCGTATGAACCCGGGGCGCTAATCTTGGATTGTACTACCGTGAAGGGCTCTCCGGGCAGTCCCGGGTCTGAGGTCAAGTTCGCATCGGAATCGCAGCGCCGGGTGCGCCTTACACGACGGCAGTTTCGGCTAGTCGGCGTCGATCTCTTCGTCGGTGGCGCCCGATTCGGAGACCACCATGCGGGCGATCGCACTGACGACGTCGCCCTCGCGCATGTTCATGACGCGCACGCCGGTCGCCGTGCGGCCTTGCCGGCTGATGTCGGCGGCGGCCATGCGGATCATGACGCCTTCGCGGCTCTGCAGCATGATCTCGTGGTTGTCGCGCACCATGCGCACCCCGACCAGGTAGCCCTTACGGTCGGTGAGCTTGATGGCGATGACCCCCTGTCCCCCGCGGCCCTGCACCCGCCACTCGACGATCGGCGTGCGCTTGCCGTAGCCGTTGTCGGTGACCAGGAACAGGTCGGAGTCGTCGCGGGCGACGTCCATGCTGATGAGCTCGTCGCCCTTGCGCAGTCGCATGCCGCGCACTCCCGAGGTGTTGCGACCGGTCGGGCGCACGCCGTTCTCGTGGAACCGGATACCCTGACCGAGGCGACTCACCATGAGCATGTCATCGTCGCCCGACGTGTTTCGCACGGCGATCAGTTCGTCGTCGTCGCGAATGTCGATGGCGATGATGCCGTCGGACTTGAGCGGCGTGTTGTACGAGCCGAACAGCGTCTTTTTCACGACGCCCTTGCGCGTGCAGAACATGAGGAACTTGCCCTCGGCGACGTCGAAGTTGCGCGTGTTGATGACCGCGCAGACCCGTTCGTCCTGGCGCAGCGGCAGCAGGTTGGAGAGATGCTTGCCGCGCGCGTTGCGGCCGGCTTCAGGCAGTTCGTGGACCTTGAGCCGGTAGACCTTGCCGACGCTCGTGAAGAACAGCAGGAAGTGGTGGGTGCTGGTGATGAAGAGGTGCTCGACTTCGTCTTCTTCTTTTAGATCCATGCCGGCCACGCCCACGCCGCCCCGCTTCTGTTGGCGGTAGGTCGCCGTCGGCAGACGCTTGACGTAACCCGTCTTGGTGACCGTGATCACCATCTGCTGTTCGGCGATCAGATCTTCGATGTCGAGGTCGCCTTCGTCGGGCACGATCTCGGTGCGGCGGTCATCGTTGTACAGCCGCTTGAGCTCGCGCAGCTCAGTCTTGATGACGCCGTAGATGGCGTCTTCGTCGCCCAGCAGCTCACGCAGGTCCTTGATGCGCGCCAGCAGGCCGAGGTGCTCCTCTTTGACCTTGTCGCGTTCGAGGCTGGTGAGTTTCTGCAGGCGCAGGTCGAGGATGGCCTGAGCCTGCGGCTGGGTGAGCTCGAAGGTGTCCATGAGCGCCTCGCGGGCGCTTTCGACGTCGGCCGCGCGGCGGATGATCGTGATGATCTGGTCGAGGTTGTCGAGGGCCACGAGCAGGCCTTCGAGGATGTGGGCGCGCGTCTCGGCCTTGTCTAACTCGAACTTGGTGCGCCGTATCACCACTTCTTTTTGGAAGGCGATGTAGGCCTGCAGCATCTCGGGCAGCGTGAGCGTGCGCGGCACGCCGCCGACCAGGGCGATGTTGATGACGCCGAAGGTGGTCTGCATCTGGGTGTGCTTGTAGAGCTTGTTCAGCACGACCATGGCGATGGCGTCGCGCTTGAGCTCGATCACCAGGCGCATGCCGGAGCGGTCGGATTCGTTGCGCAGGTCGGAGATCTCGGAGATCTTCTTGGCCTTGACCAGATCGACGATGTTCTCGATGAGGGCGGCGCGGTTGACCTGGTAGGGCAGCTCGGTGACGATTATGGCGGTGCGGTTGCCCTTGATCTGTTCGGTATGGGCCTTGGCGCGGACGCGGATGCGGCCCCGCCCGGTGCGGTAGGCCTCTTTGATGCCGGCCGTGCCGAGGATCACCCCGCCGGTGGGAAAGTCGGGACCCGAGATGTGGGCCATGAGGTCGTCGGCGCTCGCCCCGGGGTTGTCGATCAGGGTGGCGATGGCGTCGACCACCTCGCCCAGGTTGTGCGGCGGGATGTTGGTCGCCATGCCGACCGCGATGCCGCTGGAGCCGTTGACCATGAGGTTGGGCACGCGGCTCGGCAGCACGGTGGGCTCGCGGCGGGTCTCGTCGTAGTTGGGCACCCAGTCGACGGTGTTGGCGTCGATGTCGCGCAGCATCTCGACGGCGATCCGCGAGAAACGCGCCTCGGTGTAGCGCATGGCCGCCGGGGAGTCGCCTTCGACCGAGCCGAAGTTGCCCTGGCCGTCGACCAGCGGGTAGCGCATGTTGAAGTCCTGCGCCATGCGCACGAGGGTCGGGTAGATCACCGACTCGCCGTGGGGGTGGTAGTTACCGGAGGTGTCGCCGGCGATCTTGGCGCACTTGCGGTGCTGCTTGTTGGGCGCCAGCCCGAGGTCGTTCATGGCCACGAGGATGCGCCGCTGTGAGGGCTTGAGACCGTCGCGGGCGTCGGGCAGCGCGCGGTCGACGATCACGCTCATGGCGTAGTCGATGAACGACGAGCGCATCTCGTCTTCGAGCTGGATCGGCTCGATCTTACCTTCGAGTGTCTGCAGTTCGTCGGTCATGCATTGGCCCCAGACGCGCGCCCGCCGACTGCCCTAGACATCGAGGAACCGCACTTCTTTGGCGTTCTTTTCGATGAACTGGCGGCGCGGCTCGACCTTGTCGCCCATGAGCATGGTGAAGACTTCGTCGACCGCCTGGGCATCTTCCATGGAGACGAGCTGCAGCGTGCGGCTCATCGGGTTCATGGTGGTCTCCCAGAGCTGGTCTGGGTTCATTTCGCCGAGACCCTTGAAGCGCTGGAGCTGGATGCCCTCTTTGACCAGCTCGACGATCTGCACGCGCAGGTCTTCGTAGCTTGACGCTTCGGCCTTGCGGTTGCCGAAGCGCAGCGTGAACGGCGGCCGACCGACGAGCTCGCGGACCCTTTCGTGCACCCGCTTGAGGCTGTGGAACTCGCGCCCGGCGAGCGCGGCGAAGGGGATCCGCAGGTTGACCGCCAGGCCGCTCTTGCGCTCGACCAGCCGGGTGTCGACGATCTGCGTCTCGTCGTCGGTTGCTACCACGTCGATGACGTAGCGCTTGTCGATGTCGGCGCGCAGGGCTTCGACCAGGGCCGCGAAACTGGGCACGTCGGCTTCGATCGTAGCGCCGTTCTTGAGCCAGTCGACAAGCTCGCCGCCGAACTGGCTCTTGAGCTTCTTGACCCAGCCTTCGTATTCGCCGAAGAGCTTGAGGAAGCGCTGGTATTTGGCCTCGGAAAAGTTGAACCCGGTGTCGGTGTTTTCGACTTTGATCTGCTCGAGACGACCGCGCAGCAGGATGTCTTCGAGCTGCGCCTCTTTGTGGATGTAGGTCTCCTGATTGCCCTGCTTGAGCCGATAGAGCGGCGGCTGGGCGATGTAGATGTAGCCGGCGTCGACCAGCGGCATCATGTGGCGGAACAGGAAGGTGAGGATGAGGGTGCGGATGTGCGAGCCGTCGACGTCGGCGTCGGTCATGATGATGATCTTGTGATAGCGCGCCTGGGTTAAGTCGAACTCGTCGCCGATGCCCGTGCCCATGGCGCTGATCATGGTCAGGATCTCGTTGTTTTGCAGCATCTTGTCGATGCGCGCCTTTTCGACGTTGATGATCTTGCCGCGCAGCGGCAGGATAGCCTGGAAGCTGCGGTCGCGGGCCTGCTTTGCCGAACCGCCGGCCGAGTCGCCCTCGACCAGGTAGAGCTCGGAGAGGCGCGGGTCGCGGATGGAGCAGTCGGCGAGCTTGCCCGGCAGGGTGGAGCCTTCGAGCAGGCCCTTGCGGCGCGTGAGGTCGCGCGCCTTGCGCGCCGCGTTGCGGGCGCGCGCCGCGGTGACCGACTTGTCGACGATCTGGCGCCCCTCGGTGGAGTGTTCTTCGAGGAACTCGGCCAGCTTGGCGTTGACCGTGGTCTCGACCAGAGTGCGGATCTCGGTGTTGCCGAGCTTGGACTTGGTCTGACCCTCGAACTGCGGATTCTTGAGCTTGACCGAGACGATCGCCGACAGACCCTCGCGCACGTCTTCGCCCGAAAGGTTCTCTTCTTTTTCTTTGAGCAGACCCTTCTGGCGGGCGTAGTCGTTGATGGTGCGAGTGAGCGCCCCGCGGAAGCCCGACAGATGGGCGCCGCCCTCGGTGGTGTTGATGTTGTTGGCGAACGTGAAGATCGAGTCGTTATACGAAGAGTTCCACTGCATGGCGACTTCGACCTGGCCGTCGGGCGTTTCGTTTTCGAAGTAGATCACCGTGCGGTGGACCGGGTCTTTGTCGCGGTTGATGTAGTCGACGAAGTCGCGCACGCCACCGGCGTACTGGAAGACCATGCTCTCGCCCTCGGCGCGCTCGTCGATGAGCTCGATGCGCAGGTTCTTGGTGAGGAAGGCGGTCTCGCGCAGGCGCTGGGCCAGCACGCGG
The DNA here is from genome assembly GCA_003132645.1 of Actinomycetota bacterium. Taxonomy (GTDB): domain Bacteria; phylum Actinomycetota; class Thermoleophilia; order UBA2241; family UBA2241; genus Bog-752. The sequence continues at coordinate 12,465 of PKYM01000329.1, forward strand.
TAGTCGTAGGAGACCTCTTCGAAGACGTCGGGGTCGGGCATGAACGACACGGTGTTGCCCGTCGGCGCCTTCTTGTCGAGCTTCTCCTGCTTCTCGAGCGAGGTGACCGGCACGCCGCGCTCAAAGCGCTGGTGCCAGTGATAGCCCTCGCGATAGATGTCGAGCTCGAGCCACGCCGACAGCGCATTGACGACCGAGACACCGACGCCGTGCAGGCCGCCGGACACCTTGTAGCCCTGGCCGCCGAACTTGCCGCCGGCGTGCAGCATGGTGAGCACGACCTCGGCGGCCGACTTGTTGTACTGCGGCATGATGCCCACCGGGATGCCGCGCCCGTCGTCGACGTTGACGATCGAGTTGTCGGGCTGGATGGTGACCGTGAGGCGGGTGCAGTAACCGGCGAGGGCTTCGTCGACCGAGTTGTCGACGACCTCGTAGACCAGATGGTGGAGGCCCCGCGGCCCGGTGGAACCGATGTACATGCCAGGTCGCTCGCGGACCGGATCGAGGCCCTCGAGGACGGTGATGTCTTGCTCGTCGTAGCGCTGGTCGTTACTCACTACACCTGACCTTACACAGGGTAAGACCGGCGACTGCACGCAAGAGTGAGAGGCCGGGCGCGGAACACTTTACATTATACCATCCGTAGGGCTCGACTGGAAGCTGAGAGAGCCAACAAAATTGCCGCAAATTGCGTGTTTTTCGCGACTCATCGGATGACATTGAGAGGGGTGTCGCGCACGTTCCAGCCGTACGGCCGCCCTGGGCGCCGCGGCGGGCACCGCCCGGATCGCTTGCGCTCCTTCTCGAACCGTGCGCGAATCGCGCGCGCTTGTCGTAATTCATGCTTCGCCGCGCGAGCTCGCGCTCCTGCCTTGGGACCCGTTCTCGCGACTCGCGGCCGAAGCGCCGCGTCCCCCCATGGCGGCCTCGGACGCTACTCCTCGTCTTCGTCGGGGGCTCTGTGCGGGCGTCCGACGACGAAGCGCAGACCGGTCACCGGCGTCGCCGGATCGTCGGCTCGCAACCTCTCGAGGATGACCGGCGTGAGATAGGTCAGCTCGTTCGACCAGATCGATGACTCGCACTCCACGGTGAGAATGCCACGCGACAGGCGCCGCGGTCGGGTCACCGCGACGACCTCGGCGCCGGCAGCCCGCGCCCAGCCGCGGTAAGCGCGGCCCTCGTCGCTGTCGGCGACCCGACCCAGNNTGCCCGGCGCCGATGTCGAGCACGCGCGCCCGGGTCAGCTCGGCGTCGGTGAAATAGAGACGATTGGTCGTCGTGATGAGCGCCTGCCCGCCGGCGGTGAGCGTGCCCACGAGCAGGCGCCGGCGGGCGTCGTCGAGCTCGCTCATGACATCGTCGAGCAGCAGGGTGCCGACGTCGCCGGTCACCTCGGCGGCGACCGCCCGTTCGGCCAGAAGGAGGGCGAGCACGGCGGCGCGCTGCTCACCCTGCGAGCCGAAGAGACGCAGGTCGCGAGGCCCGCCGACGAGCGGCGCCGACGAGCTCTCCTCGGCGAAGCGCAGGTCGTCGCGGTGTGGCCCGAAGCCCGATATCGCGCGCCCGATCTCACCGGGCCGCCGAGCCCGCAGCGCGGCCACGAAGGCCTCTTCGAGCGAACCGGGCAGGGAGAGCCCGGCCTCGGCTTCGAGGCCGTCGAGCTGCGAGATCAGTGAGAGTGAGAACTCGCCGCCGTCCGGGGCCAGCGCGCCGGCGAACTCGCGATACCGCGTGGCAAGGCGCTTGACGAGGGTGCGCCGCCGCTCGGCGAAGGCGAGCGCGACGCGCGCGAGCTGACGGTCCCAGGCATCGAGCGAGTCGGCCGGGGCGCCCTCGCGCACGCGCCAGAGGTGGGCGTTGCGCTGCTTCAGAACGACGTTCAGGTCGCGCAGGCCGGCGTCGTAGCCCGGCTCGAGCGCGGCGGCGAAGGCATCGAGATGAGCGCGCCGCCGCGCCGGGCTGCCCTTGACCAGCAGGAGGCTTTCGGGCACGAAGATGAAGACCGAGCCTTGGCGGCGCAGGTCGTCGAGCGATGAAACTTCGACCCCGTCGACACGCACCTGCTTGCCCTGCCCCAGTGCATAGGCGACTGTGAGGCTGTGCGAGTCGGCGCCCCAGCGCTCGGCGACGGTCGCTTCGGCGCGTGTGTAGGTGGCGCCCCAGCGCACGGCCTTCTCTTCTTTCGTCGTACGCGGCGAGCCGGCGCGCAGGGCGAAGTAGGCGCCTTCGAGGAGGTTCGTCTTGCCGCTCGCGTTTGGCCCGACGATGACGTTCAGACCTGGATCGAACTCGACCGTGACGTCGTGGTAGCTGCGGAAATTGACCAGCCTCAGGCGCGCGACGAACACACGCCATACTCCGTTGCGCCCACCGCGACGCGGTCGCCGGGAGTGACGGGGTGGCCGCGCCGCAACTCGACCGCGCCGTTCACGCGCACCTCGCCGTTTTGGATGAGCAGCTTGGCTTCGCCGCCGGTCTGCGTGGCGCCGGCCAGCTTGAGGAACGCCCCCAGCGACAGGGGACCCCTGACGGGGATCTCGATCAGCTGCTCAGCCGGATCGGCATGATCAGGTAGACGAACGACTCGTCGGCGCCCGTGACCAGGCCTGGCCGCAGCGGGTTGATGAATTTCAGGGTCGCGATGTCGCCCGACACGCCCTCGAGGCCGTCGATGAGAAACAGCGGGTTGAAGCCGATCTCGAACGGCTCGCCGGAAAACGGCGCGTCGAGCTCTTCTTCGGCTTGCCCCACATCCTGGGTAACGGCCCGGATCGTGAGCTTGCCTTCGCTGAACTGCAGGCGCAGGGGCGCGTTCTTTTGAGCCAGCAGGCTGACGCGTCGTGTGACGCCCAGCAGCTCGACGCGGTCGAGCGCCACGGCGTGGTCGAAACTGTCGGGAAGAAGCTGGCGATAGTTGGGGAACTGGCCGTCGATCAGGCGGGTCGCGATCCAGACGTCGTTGACAGCGAACAGCGCCTGGTTTTCGGTGATCACGAGCCGCAGCTCGCCGTCGTCCAAGCCGGCACACAAGCGCTGCACCTCGCTCAACGCCTTGACCGGCACGATGGCCTGGATCTCATCGGTCGGCCCGCCTTCGAGCGGCGTCTCTTTGACGCTCAGACGATAGCTGTCGGTGGCGACCATCTTGAGCTTGCCGGCGCCGATCGTGACCAGCACACCCGTAAGGATCGGCCTGGTCTCGTCGCGCGAGGCGGCGCGGCCCACTTTTTCGAGCGTCTCGACAAACGGCGCGACGCCTACCGCGAAGGCTTCGCTCATGTCGAACGCCGAAGTGGGTGGAAAGTCACTTGCCACCCAGGAGTTCAGAGTGAAGGTCGCCTTGCCGGCGAAGATCTTGACCACACCGTCGCCGGCTTCGACGCGGACTTCGGCGGCGGCTATGTTCTTGATCACATCCGTAAACAGACGCGCCGGAACGACCGCCTCGCCTTCGGTCTCGATGTTCGTGGCGATGCTCGCTTTGATCGAGAGCTCCATGTCAGTGGAGTACATCTCGAGCCGGCCGTCGCGGGCCTGGAGCAAGATGCCTGAGAGCACCGGCAAGGCGCTGCGGGTGGAGACTCCGCGTGCCAGGATGCTGAGCTTCTCAACGAGCGTCGTGCGATCACAGGCGAATCTCATTCCGGCTCCTTACTATCTCTCTTCTTTAAGAGATATACCTTCGTGTTCGTCATAAGCGTTGTGGACAGTGTGGAAAACCGACTGTCTGCCTGCGTCTACGGTGACGCGGGGTTTGTGACACTGCTGTGGAGAGCGGGAGCAGAAGATGCCCCATTGTTCGATAAGCGGCTCCGCACGGGGCAAGCATATCCGGTTTGCCGTCGCCACGCGATATTCTCCACCGTGTTCTGCGGTGTTCGTCAACAGGTGCGCGGGAAGACGCCTGGTGACGCTCTAGCGCCCGATCTGCAGTCGTGAGGTGATGACCTGGATGAGATCGTGGAGCTGACGGTCGTGGCCGTCCTGCAGGAGCCGCTCGATCTTGTTGACGGCATACAGCACAGTGCTGTGGTCGCGGCCGCCGAAGCGGCCGCCGATCTGTGGCAGTGAGGCTTCGGTGAGCTCGCGACAGAGATACATGGCGACGTGACGCGGATAAGCGACGTCGGCGGTGCGTTTGTCGCCACGCAGATCGCTCACGTGGCAGCCGAACTGGCGGGCAACCTCACTCTGCACGGCGTCGATGGTGATCGCTTGTGTGTAGGGCTTGGGCAGGATGTCCTTGAGCGCCTCGCGGGCGACTTCGAGGGTGACTTCGGTGTGGGTGATCGAGGCAAAGCCCACCACGCGGCGTAGGGCGCCGACCAGCTCGCGGATATTGGTCGAGACGCGGCTGGCGATGTATTCGAGCGCCTCGGGCTCGCCGATCGTGGTGCCGTCGACTTTGACCTGGCGGCGCAGGATGGCGATGCGGGTCTCGACATCGGGACGGCCGATGTCGACCACGACTCCCTGACCGAAGCGCGAGCGCAAGCGGTCGTCCAGTTCCTCGAGCTCGCGCGGCTGGCGGTCGGAGGTGAGGACGATCTGCTTGTCGGCTTCATAGAGCGCGTTGAATGTATGGAAGAATTCGACCTGCGTGCCCTGTTTACCGGCCAGGAACTGAACGTCGTCGATCAGCAGGACGTCGTTGGCGCGGTACTGGTGTTTGAAGCCCTCGATGCGGCCCTTCTCGGTCACGCCGCTGATGAAGTCGTCGGTGAACCGCTCGCAGGTGACGTACTTCACGCGCAGCCTGGGGTCGGCCACGAGGATCTGGTGGGCGATGGCCTGGATCAGGTGGGTCTTGCCAAGCCCTGTGTCGGCGTAGATGAAGACGGGGTTGTAGGCGGTGGCCGGCGCGGCCGCGACGCTGCGCGCGGCCGCCGTGGCGTATTCGTTGTGTGGGCCGATGACCCAGCGGTCGAAGACGTAGCGGGGATTGAGTCCCGCCACGTCGGGTGCGCCGTCGGGCACTCCGCCGGCCGCGCCGTCGGGCGCGCCGTCGCCGGTTGACGCTCCGACTCCCGGAGGGGTGGGCACCGCCGGCGCTTCGTCGATCGGTACGCTCGCCGTCACCGTGGCGGCCCGGTCGTCGACCACCATGCGTACCTCGATGTCGGCGGCCATGACGGCGCTGATGGCTTCGCGCAGGAGTGCGCCGAAGCGCGCGTCGACCCAATCGCGGGCGAACTCGTTGGGCAGGCCGACGATGAAGGTGGTGTCTTCGAGGCCCACAGGGACGGTGCGTTCGAACCAGAGCCGGAAGGTAGCGTCGTTCACGCGGCCGCGGATGTGCTCGCGGGCCTCGTTCCAGATGAGTGTCAGTTGGTCGTCGATCTCTGGCCTCGCCTTGCCGGGTCACTCACCCGAGATCACTGCGTCGCGCGAACGAACTGCGACGACTCGTCGCAGAGGGCCGCTCGGACATCAGAAGAGTGTTTCGAGGAGGCCCATGCCCTCTTCGGTGAGAGCGCGCTTTCCGTCGCCGCGCGAGTGTACCAAGCCCATCTTCTCCAGTAAATGAAGCTCGCGATAAGCGGTCGCCGGGGCCACCCCAAGCTCCTTGGCGATGGCGCTCGGGCCAGCCACGTTGAGTTCCATGAGCAGCACGAGGATCTTCTTCTGACGGGTCGAGAGCTGGGGCGCCGCCGGGGCCGCCGTCTGGGCGTCGGCCTCGAGGATCGCCTGCTGCGGCATCTTGATGGTGACCACCGCGCCGCCGCCGAGGTTGTCCTCGACCGTGATCGCGCCGCGCAGGAAGCCAAGCGATTCACGGGCGATGGGCAGGCCAGAGCCGACGCCCCTGATGAAACGCCGCTGATCGGCGGTCGCCGTGGTGAAGCCGGGCAAGAAGGCCCGGTCCTTGTCGTCGACGCCCGGTCCGTGGTCGGAGATGCGCACTACCCGGCCGCCGTCGAGGATAGTTATCACGACGTCGCAGAAGAAGGCGTGGATCAGGTTCTCGATGAGCTCGTTGATGACCGTGAAGGGTACGTTGCCGCCTTGTTCCCGGCACGAGTGGTAGGTCTTCTCGGCAAGCGAGGCGATCAGCCCCGGGATGTCGCGCTCCTCGACGCTGACCACGCGGGGTGGGCTGGTGAGCGTGTCGTAGATGGCGATCCGTGGGGCGCCCGGCCCGAGCGGCGGATCAGCGGATGGGTCCTGGGTGAGGGTGGCTTTGGGAGCCGGCGCATCTTCGCCGGCGCGGGTCGGGGCCTCGACGTCGGCCGGACCTGGCCGCGGGGGCGCCTCATCGATGGCCGTGGGCGGCTCGCCGCCTGAGCGACGTGCGACGCTCGGGGGCGCCGGCTCCTGGGCCAGCAGCCTGTCGAGGAACGAATCCATGGGGGGTTGGAGTATAGCAGAGACCGCCAGGGCCAGCGGACCGCCTGAAAAGCGCATTTGCAGGTATTCGGCCGTTATTGTCCACAGGGTTTTCTACATCTGTGGAATCATTCGGGCGGCACCGTCCCCGCCGTGCGCAAATACCAGCATTTGTGGAAAAGGTGTTTTCACGGACCCTTGTCGCTGGCCCGATCATCACTGCCCCGCGAACCCGCCGGCCCGCCAGCCTGGGCGCGCCGGTCGCACCATTACCGGGCAGAGAAGTACCTGCAAAATGGCGTGTTCCATAACCGATGGAATCCGTCGCCGGATGTCAAGGCAACTTGGTTGCGTCAACGGTTTGTACACGCTGGTTCGAGCCTGTGAGCGCGACAAAAGGAAGTTATCCACATATTCCACAGGCAGCTCTCACGCCGGCCCGGGGCCTCTGAAACGGTAGTCGCGCCTGGCGTCCGGTTGCGCGACTGGTCGAGGTCTACGGTCAGGCGCGTCGCGGACCGCGTCCACGGGTATACTCGCGGTTGTCCTGCGGAGCTCCTGGATGAGGGGCTGAGAGGGCGCTTCCTAGCGCCGACGCGCAGAACCTGACCACCCCCGAGGGGTGGCGGCGCCCGACACGGGCGTTGCTGGGTAATGCCAGCGAAGGGAGAGCCCATGGCGCACTTACCGTCCCCACAGCCGTCGCCGACCCCGCCCGGTCTGCTGAGCGGGCCGGCCTCGTCCGGCGGACAGGCGGACCAGCCGCCGGCGGGCGGGTCACAGGCGGACCAGCCCCCCGCAGGCGGCTGGGCGCGCCTCACCCGCCTGCTCGCGCGACAGTACGTCGTCGACCGCGATCGCTGGGGCGCGCAAGCCATCGCCGAGATGGCGATCGCCCTCGTGCTGTGCTGGGTCCTCGGCGTGTTTCGGCCTTTCCAGATGCCGCAGGGCGGTTCGATCAGTCTGGAGATGCTGCCGATCTTCTTCGTCGCCGCGCGCCGCGGCCTCGTTCCGGCGACCGTCGTCGGCCTGCTGTACGGCATGATGCAGATCTTCGTGCCGCTCACGCCGCCCTTCATCTACCATCCCGCCCAGGCGCTGCTCGACTATCCTCTCGCCTTTGCCGCGGTCGGTCTCGCCGGTCTCGTACCGGTCGTCGGCTGGCGCTCACTGTCGGCCGCTGTAGCCGTGGGCAGCACCGCTCGCCTGTTCTTTCACTTTCTCTCGGGGTGGATCTTCTTCGCCAGCTACGCGCCGCAGTGGGAGTGGCCCTGGCTGTACGCCCTCACGTACAATCTCCTGTTCCTGGTGCCCGAGGCGGTGATCACGGCGGTCTGTCTGTGGCCGCTGCTGAAGGCCTACGATGCAGCCCGGCCCGGCACGGGCCGGCGGCTGCGCGCGCCGCGCGACGCGGCGTGAGGAGGAAGCCCGGTTGAGCTGTGCCGTCTTTTTGAACGGCGAGTACGACGACGAGGACTTCTACCTGCGGCAATTCGCCGCCGCCCAGGTGGTCGTGGCGGCCGACGGCGGCCACCGTTTTCTGCGCCGCCACGGGCTCTGGCCGGCGTTGCTGGTAGGCGACTTCGACTCGCTCGACGCCGCCCTCGTGGCCGAGGCCCGGGCGGCCGGCGTCGAGGTCGTCGAGCACCCCGTGCGCAAAGACGAGACCGACGGCGAGCTTGCGGTCGCCCAGGCGGCGGCCCGCTGGCCCGGCGAGATCGTGCTGCTCGGCGCGCTCGGCGGGGCGCTCGACCACATAGTGGGCCACGTCTGCATCCTGCGTGGACTGGCAGCGCGAGGCCGCGCGGGGCGGATCGCCTCGCGCGGCCTCGCGGCCACGGTCGTGCAGGCGCCCGCGACGCTGCGCCTCAGCGCCGCCGTGGGCACGCGCGTCTCGCTGGTGGCGCTCTCATCGGGCGTCGTGCTCACGCTGCGCGGGCTCGAGTACGCGCTCCACGGCGAGTCGCTGCCGGCCGACGTCTGTCGCGGCCTCAGCAACCGGGTGGCCGTGGCCGGCGCGCGTATCGAGTTGTCGGGCGGCCAGCTCCTGGCCATGGTCTTCGACGGCACCGAGACCTTTTCGCCGGCGACTCCCGCTCCGGGCCCAGTCGCGGGCCCCGCCCCGGACCCGGTAACGGGCTCCCCGCCGCCCGGCTCGGCCGCGGCCGGTCGAACGTGAGTGGCGTCGACAGGACGGGATTGAGCGACCTCGTCGCGCGTCGCGGCTGGATCGTCTGGGCGCCGGTCATCCTGCTCGTCTCGGTCGTGCCGGTGAGCTGGGTCTTCGGCTTCACGCCACATGCCGGCTGGTCGCTGTCGGGCGACATAGGCCACGTCTTCGAGTTTGGTCTCTTTGCCGTGCTCGTGGCGCTGGCCCGTGCCCGGGCCGTGCCCGGTTCGACGGGCCTGCTCGCGGGCGCGCTGGCCGGTATCGGCTACGGCGTCGCCATCGAGCTGATCCAGTGGCCCATCCCCTATCGCTCGGCCGACCCGCGCGACGTCGCGCTCGACGTAGTCGGCGTGACGTGCGCCCTTGCGCTACTCTGGGCCGTGCGGCGGCGGCGGGTCGCGGTCGTCGACCGCCGCGCGGTCGGTCCGTGAGGTCCGTGAGGCCCGTGACCCCGAAGGACAAGGAGGCGCAGCGGTGATCAGCCTGAATGAAGCCATCGACCTGGTGCTCGCCGAGGTGCGGCCGGTGGGTGAGGAGCGGCTGCCACTGCTCGAAGCCTTGGGCCGCGTCACGGCCGCCGAGGTCGTCTCGCCCTCGGCGGTGCCGTCGTTCGACAACTCCGCCATGGACGGCTTCGCCGTGCGCGGCGTCGACCTCGCCGGCGCCGCGCACGGCGAAGGCCTCGTCATCACCGCCGAGATCCCCGCCGGACAGCCGTCCGGCGAGCCACTCGGGCCGGGCAGCGCCGCCCGCATCATGACCGGCGCTCCCCTGCCCGAGGGCGCCGACACCGTGGTCCAGGTCGAACACACAGAGGAACGCGACGGCAGGGTCTTCGTACAAAGGGCGCCGGCCGTCGGTAGCAACGTGCGCTACGCTGCCGAGGACGTGCGCCGCGGCGACGTGGTGCTACCCCGCGGCGCCGTGCTGGGCCCCGCCGAGATCGGGCTGCTCACCTCGATCGGCGTCGAGGAGCTGGCGGTCGCACGCCGGCCGCGGGTCGCGATCATCGCCACCGGCAGCGAGCTGGTGCCGCCCGGCCGGCCGCTCGGGCCCGGTCAGATCCACAACTCAAACTCGTTCACCGCCTGGGGCCAGGTGCTGGCGGCCGGCGCCGAACCCGTCCTGCTGGGCATCGCCCCCGACGATCGCGACGAGACGCGCCGCCTGATCGCGCGGGCGCTCGACGAGGACGTGACCATCACCTCGGGAGGCGTGTCGGTCGGTGACTACGACTTCGTCAAGCAGGTCGAGGACGAGCTCGCCGTGGAGCGCCGCCTTTGGGGCGTCGCCACCAAGCCGGGCAAGCCGTTCGCCTTCGGCGTGCACGAGGGGCGGCTGGTGTTCGGCGTGCCCGGCAACCCCGTCGCCGCGATGGTCTCGTTCGAGCTCTACATCCGCCCCGCGCTCCTGGCCCTGCAAGGCCGCCACGACATCTGGCGGCCGTGGCTCACGGCTGTCGCCGACGAGCCGGTGAAGGCCACCAAGGATAGAGTCGAGGTGGGTCGCTGCCTGCTGGCGCGCGACGAGAGCGGCGGCTGGCGCTTCTCCACGACGGGTCCCCAGGGTTCGGGCATCCTGCGTTCGATGGTGCTGGCCGACGGTCTCGTCGTGGTGCCCGCTCGTCACCCCGGCGGACCGGCCGGCGAGCCCCACCTCGTGGTGCTGCTCGAGGGTTCTCGCGGCGAGCGGCCGCCCTACCCGGCCTGACGGTCGCCGCCANNCGGTCGCCGCCAAGCCGCGAGCGGCCGCCGCCATCACGCGAGCGAAGGCCGCCGTGCCGCGAGCGGCGGCCCGCGGGTTCAGGGTTTCAGCGTGAAGCCTCGCGCGCTCGCCCAGACGACCAAGCGGTGGCTGGCGCTGTAGGGCGGCGTGCAGGTGGTGAGCACCAGGGCGTAGCCGCGGTCGTAGAGCACCCCCACGTCGGACGGCAGGACCGTGGTGATCCTGGCGACGCTGTAGTCGAAGCGGCCGTAGGGTGTGTCGAGGACGATGCGGTCGCCGCGGCGCAGCACGTTCAGGCTGTAGAAGGGCGCGCTATAGGTCGTGCGGTGGCCGGCCACGGCGAAGGGCTCGCCGGCCCCCGGCAGCGGCGTCACGCCGTAGTGCACCGGGCCGCCGCGCAGGTAGGCGGTGTCGCTTGCCGGACTCAGGCTCGAAGAGCCGGTGCTGCCCTGCACGACGATGCGGTTGATGCGGGCGTGCGGGATGATCAGCCGGCCGATCGGGTCGCCGGGCTTGAGACCGCGCGCGAACAGTGCGGCCAGCCGGCGAGCCCGCATCGCCGGCGTGTGCAGCAGCGCCAGGGTCGACTTCTGCTGCCGGGCCGTCGAAGAAAACGAGGCGCTCGCGCGCTGATAGTCGGCGCTGAGGTGACGCTGCTCGAAGTGCGTATAGGCGGCCGACCAGAAGGGGAAGGCGAGCGTGAGCCCGCCGGCGATCAGGAGCATGTTGGCGGAGCGTCGGCCTAACCGCTGGCGTGTCGTGCGCTTCTGCATCATCTCATGGTAGGCACGCCGGACCGTCGCGGCAACTGCAGGTCGGCTCCCCGCCGCGCCGTGGCCCTGCTGCCCTCTCCGTGGGCGGGACGCTGTGGTACAGTGGGCGCGATCGCGAGGGGGGGCGCATGAGGACCTGTAGCGACGTCCATAACTATCTCCTCGAGCGGGGAGTGGCGCACGAGATCGTCCATCTGCCCGCCCTGACGAGCACGGCGCTTCGCACCGCCGCCCTGCTGGGCGTGCCGCCACGCGAGGTCGTAAAGACGGTACTGTTCGAGACGGAGCGCGGCCCGGTCCTCTGTCTTGTGCCGGGCGACGCGCGCATCGATCGCGCCCGGGTCTGCACCGAGTTCGGTTGCGACAGCGTCACGGCGGTCGCCGCGGCCCGGGTCGTCTCACTGACCGGCTACCGGCCCAGGTCGCTGCCGCCGTGCGGCCTGGCCGCCGACCTGCCGGTGGTCGCCGACCCTGCCGTCTTCGAACTGCCGGTCGTCTACTGTGGCGGCGGCTCGGCCACAACGATGGTGAAGCTGGGCAGCGCCGACCTGCGCGGCGCGCTCAAGGCGCGGGTTGCAGCCATCGCCGTGCGCCTCCAGAATGGGGCGGTCGCGCGCGGCTAGGGCCGGCGCGGACCGCGGCGCTCGGCAAACGCTGCGAGCAGGCCTCGCACAACGAGAAAGGTGGCCGAGTGCGACAGTTCGCTCCCCCGGCAGAAGGACGTCTGGAGATCCTCACCCCCGACGACCTCCAGCGCTTGGACGAGGCGGCGCTGCACGTGCTCGCGACCATCGGGGTCGCGGTGCCGGCGCTCGCTGCCCGTGCGGCGCTGCTCGCCGCCGGCGCCCAGGTCGACGGTCAGACCGTGCGCATCCCCGCCGACGTCGTGCGGCACCTCGTGGCGCTGGCGCCGGCGAGCCTCACCCTCGGCGCCCGGGCGCACCGCACGCTCGTCACCGGCGAAGGCTCGTTGCTCACCACCGACGGCTGCCCCACCGACATCTACGACCTCGAGACCGGCGCCAAGCGGCCGACCACGGCCGCCGACGCGATCGCCATCACGCGCATCGTCGACGCCCTCGACGAGGTCGACTTCTGCTGGACGTCGGTGAGCGCCCAGGACCGTCCGGTCGAGCGCCGCGGTCTGTATGAGATCTACGACGTGCTGGCCAACACCGGCAAGCACGTGCAGACGGTGACGATCGTCGATCAGACCCAGGCAAGGGTGGCCGTCGAGATGGCGCGCGCCATCGCCGGCGGCGACCTGGGCATGCGCCGGGCGCCGCCCATCTCGGCCCTGCTCGGTACGATCACGCCGCTGGGCCACGACGAGGGCACGCTCGACGCCGCCTTCGTCTTCGCCGCGGCCGGTGTGCCGATCGGCTTCGTGACCATGCCGCAGGGCGGCTCGACCACGCCGGTCACCATGGCCGGCTCGCTTACCGTCGGTATCGCCGAGGCGCTGTCGGGGGTCTGCGCGGTGCAGGCCGCATTCCCCGGCGCGCCGGTGTTCATCTGCTTCATCCCGAGCGTCATGGACTTACACACCGGTGACTTCTCGGGTGGCGCTCCCGAGGACACGCTCATGGCCGCCGCCGTCGGCAACATCGGCGGCTTCTATGGACTGCCCACCCAGTGTGGCATCAACGCCTCGGCGGCCAAGCTCCCGGGCTGGCAGTCGGTGACCGACGACGTGACCACGACCTACCTGTCGATACTCGCCGGGGTCGACATGCTGACCGGCGTGGGGATGGTGGCCGGCGGGCGTATCTTCTCGTTCGAGGAGCTCATTCTCGGCACCGAGGTGGCGGCCGCGGCACGGGCCGCGGCCCGTGCC
>PKYM01000111.1:0-10789 GCA_003132645.1 Actinomycetota bacterium
AGCTCGAAGAACTCGTCCGGCAGTGAGTCGACGGTCCGCACCGCGGCGGCGCGCTGGTCATCGGGGAGCTGCTCGTCGGGGTCGGCGTAGAAGGCCAGGATTCTGGCTCGCAGGTCGGGCGTGGGGTCGGTCATGGAGTCGGTCATGGCGATGCCTCCGTGGTGGGGTCGGTGAGGGTGGCAACGTCCGGTGACGTGACCTTGGCGGCGTGCTGATTGCCGCGGTCTCCGCCGTGCCCCGTTATCTCCCCCCGCTCCTGGCCGCCGCGCTGGTAGGGCTGGCAGAGCAGCACCGAGGCGGCGTCGGCCGAGGCCGTGGTCACGAAGGGAAGGTGCGGCCTCAAAGCGGCCAGGCCGCCGAGCACGATCTCGGCGGCGAGCTCGCAGGCGCCGCGGCCCGGGCGACGCTGGCCGGCGCGTCCCTCGGCGGCGCGGAGCTCGGCGTCGACGTGGGCGAGCTCTTCGGCCAGCGGCGTGAGAGCGGCCACGGCGGCCACGAAGCGCGCGCCGGCGGCGGCCAGGTCGGCGGCCAGCGCGGCGGGCGCAGACGGTCGACTTCGGCCAGCAGCGGGCAGGTTGACGGTGAAAGCATCGGGGTCATCGGGTATCCCTTCGTCGGTCCGTTTCTTGTTCAAAATGACACCTCGTTTTCGGTCTGGGTGGCACTAGGTGGCACCTTTTCCGGTTCGTCCCTAAGAGAGTGTTCACGCGAGACTAATACGGAATCAGTGCCACCTAGTGCCACCTTTGTCTCGTTTTGCAGGCGAATTCCCACCCAAACACGTTCCCCGTGGGAGACCTTTTTGCGTGAAAAACCGCGGTCAATCAGCGCCTTTCCGAAGTCGTTTTTGCCCAGCGTGACTTCGCCGGCAGCGATGCACCACGACCCATAGGCGGCGTACAGGTCGGCAACGGCGACCTGGGCGTATGGCTTCTCTTCGCAAGCGTCGGCGATGAAGCCGGCGAGCCGGTCCTGCTCGGCGCGGTAAGCGGCGGTCGCGGCCTGTACCTCGCCGGCTATCCAGTGGTGGTCGGCCTGCCAGTCGGCGAAGCCGGCGACCATCCATCTGAGCATCCACGAACCGTCGGCGAGCAGCTCGGCGACCACCTCATCCTGGGGGCGTTGCTGGGCGAACGGGATACTGACCGTCCACGGCACGAGCCGCAGCCGCGCCCAGATCGCCTTGTCAGTGCCCGCCACAACGGGGTGGTGGTTGGTCAGCAGGAAGATCGAGAACGTCTGCTTGAAAGTGAAGTTGTCCTGGCGCATGAAACGCGCCGTCTGCGGTCCGCCGCCGGTCAGCTTCTTGACCTGCGCTTCGTCTAAGTCCTTGCCGGCCGCGATCTCCTCGGAGAACACGAGCCGCGACCCCGCAAGCTCGGCGATCTCCGTCGTGTGGCGCTCGTACTTCGAAGCCATCAACAGATTCTTCGCGGCCTGCCTGGCGTACCCGTCGAGCCCTTGCTGCAAGGCGTCCTGCGTGGTCGACTTGCCGTTGCGCCCGACGCCGTACCAGATGGGCAGGCTATGCTCGAGCACAGCGTCGACCAGCGCCCGGCCGAGGTCGCGTTGCACCTGGCGCCGCACGTCGGGGTCCGGCAGGCAGAGTTCGAGGTGTCGCTGCCAGGCGCCCGTGTTCGTCTCGTCTGCGTAGCTCCAGCGGGCGATCCGCGTGCAGAGCGCCTCGGGGTCGTGTGGGCCAAGCGTCTGCGTGCGCACGTCGAGGATGCCGTCAGCGCAGTTCAGCGCGTAGGGGTCGGCGTCCCATGCCTCAAAGTCGGTGTAGAAGCCGTCAGCGCCCTTGAGGAAGGCCAGGCCGGCCAGCACGCTCTGATAGCGGCAGGTCTCGACGTGCAGGTCTCGTAGCCGCTTGTCGTCGGCCTTGCTCTGTTTGGCGGCCAGCGCCAGGCCGTAGTGGCGGCGCAGGGCGAACTGCGCCGCGGCCACGACCTGCGGCTCGCCGGCTATCTCCCAGACTTGCCCACTCCAGCGCCGCCAGGCGCCCTCGTGGACGGCCCAGCGGTAGAGACCGCGCCAGGCGGCAGCGAGCACTTCGGCGTGGGCGGCCTCGTGAACTAGGGGCTCGCCTTCGTCGGCCTCTTCGCCGTCCGGCGGCAGGCTATTCTCGATGTGCTTCGCGGCGAGGACGTTCAGTTCGGGATCGTAGCCGCCAGCAGCAGTCTGCGCGGCCTGCCAGTCGACCGAGGCCTCGATGTCCTTCAGCCGTTTCGCGGTGTCGAGCCCGGTCGTCATGGCTCGAGCTCGACGAGGATCGGCGCGGTCGGTAGCAGGATGCGCTTGCCAATGCGGAGCACGCGCAGCTCGCCGCGCGCCGCGGCCTCGTAGACGGTGTCCTTCGACACGCCAACGAGGGCGGCGTACTCCTGCACCGTGATCGTCGGCCGGTGGCGTAGGTCGGCGACGGTCAGCGGCTCAGGCTTGGCGCTCATGGCGTCTTGGCCGTCTCTTCCAGCCGGGCGAGGAGTCGCCCGTAGGCGAGGGCCGCGCGGCCGGTCGGCTTGCGCCCGCCGGTCTCCCATCGTGAGATGGCCGCGGTCGACACGCCGACGACCCCTGCGACCTCCGACAACGAGAGCCCGCTGGCGGTGCGAATCCGCCGCGCCTCGCCGCTGGAGAGAAGCCGGCGCACCTCGATGAGCTCCAGCGCTTCTTTGCTGTTCATGGGTCCTCCCTTTCGACTACATGCCACGACGGTAGGGCATGGGCATAGATTAGTCAACGCTTTGCCTATGCCGAAACGCGACAGGATGGCGAATAGGCCATACCATTGACAACGCTTTGCCACGGGTTTACCTTTGTGGGCATGGAATGGGAAGACGAAGAGCAGGGGGCCTGGTGCCTGTGGCGGTCTAAGGACGGCAAGCCATGGTGGGTGTCGTTCCGCTTGGTCGAAATCGAGGGCCGCATGGAGTGCGTCGGCATGGAGGTTCGGTCGTGGCCTGACGACGAGGGCGGGGCGCCGTCACAGCTCTACGCCAGCACCTTGCGGGAGTTACCGTTTGCCGACGTTCTGGCCAGGGCGCGGCGCGAGCGAGCAGGTAAGCTCGACCAACGGGCGGAGTCGTGGAAAACGATTTCTCAACCCGGCTCCAAGATCACCGTTGATCCCCTCACAGCCCTTGCCTTGACGGCCATGGACAAGCACGACGCCGCTCTGATGAACCCGCCGGGGCAGAAAGGCGGCCGGCACGCCAAGTACACCCTGGCCGACCTCGCGCGCGTGGCGGCGCTCTACAGCGAAAAGTGGACGGGCGGCAGTACCTCGCCCACGAAGGACGTCGCGACGGCGCTGGGCCTGACCCCCAACGTGGCCGCCAAGCTCGTGATGCGCTGCCGAGACCCGAAGATCGGCCTACTCGGGCCGACCGAGAAGCGCAAGGCCGGCGGCATCAAACGCCAGGAGGGCAAGCCATGAACGGACACATCATCAAACGCTCAGGCTACTGGCGGGTCGTGCTCGAGCTCGGCGAACAGGCGGCGCAACGCTGCCCGGCCTGCCATAAGCGCCACTGGAGCGACGACGAGCGGTCGCGCGCCTGCCCCGCCGACCACGGTGATCTTGAGGACATCGTCGCGCGCCGCCAGGAGATGCTGCCGGACAAGTACACGACCAAAGCGACGGCCTCGAAGGCGCTGCACGACGAGCTGCGCGATCGCGAGGACGGCAGCTACGTCGCGCCGATCGACCTCACCGTGAAAGCCTACCTGGAGAAGCAGTGGCTCCCGGGCCTGGACATCGAAGAACTGTCGCCATCGACCGTGGAATCCTACAAGCTGCACGTGAAGCGCATCGTCCCGCTCATCGGGAGCGTCTCGCTTCAGAAGCTCACCCGCAACGACGTCGCCGTGATGGCAGCCCGCCTGGCCCGCGAGATCTCGCCGAAGACCGGTCGGCCTCTCTCCCCCGCCACGCGCAGCGGCCTCCTGGTCGTCCTGCACCACGCCCTCGGTGAGGCCGTGAAGGCTGGCCTGCTGCGAGCCAACCCGGCGACGGGGGTGAAGCGGCCGAAGGTGCGTCGTCCCGAGATGCACACGTGGTCGAGCGCGGAGCTGGCGAAGTTCCTGCGGGCGACGCGCGACGAGCGGCTCGGTCCGCTGTGGCACCTTCTGGCGCTCACCGGCTTGCGGCGAGGGGAAGCGCTCGGCTTGCAGTGGTCCGACGTCGACCTCGTCCGCGGCCGCCTGTCCATTCAGCGGCAGCGGGCGCTCACCGGGTACGCCGTCGAAGAGCGGCCCACGAAGAGCGGCAAGCCGCGCCCAATCAGCATTGACGCGGGCACCGTGGCCGTGCTTCGCCGGCAGAGTCAGCAGCAGCTCGACGATGCTGCCGAGTGGCAGGAGGCGTGGGTCGACGACGGTCACGTGTTCACGCGCGAGAACGGCGCGCCCTGGCATCCCGACCGCGTCCGCAAGCTCTTCGAGGAGGCGATGGCGACCGTCGACGTACCGCGGATTCGTATGCACGACCTGCGCCACACCTGGGCGACCCTGGCCCTGCGGGCCGGGGTCCATCCCAAGATCGTGCAGGAGCGCCTTGGGCACGCAAACATCGCCATCACGATGGATACCTACTCCCATGTCCTGCCCGACATGCAGGAGAGCGCCGCCGAGCTCGTCGCGGCCCTGGTGGACAACGCACCGTGACAACGGGGAGTACAAAAGGAGTACAAACGGCCGTTTCGGTGGCCGTGAGCGGCACCGCCTGGCACCTCGGAAGTGGCGCGTTTGCAGCACTTCCCTTGAAAGACTGGTGCCCCCGGAAGGATTCGAACCTTCGACCTCGCGCTCCGGAGGCGCGCGCTCTAATCCCCTGAGCTACGAGGGCAACGAGGCGTTAGTCTAGCACCTTTGCGCGGCCAGAGGCTACGCTGCGGCTGCCACCCCGTCGATGCCCGCCGCCAGCTCGATGTCGTTGCGGGTGAGCCCGCCGGCGCTGTGCGTGGTCAGGGTGATCGTCACCTTGTTGTAGCGGATGTCGATGTCGGGATGGTGGTTGGCATCCTCGGCCATCTCCGCCACGGCGTTCACGAAGTCGATCGCCCGGGCGAAGTCGCGCAGCAGGAACGTGCGCGTGATCGCCTCGCCTTTCGCCTGCCAGTCGCTCAAGTGTTCGAGGGCGTCGTCGCGCTGCTGGTCGCTCAGCTTGTCCATGTCTCCCTCCGGCCCCGGCTTGCCGAACGCGTGCGTCAGAGAGATAGCCGCAAGGACGGGCTTTTAATCCGGTTGAGAGTGAGTGGCCGCTCGGCGAACCGGCCTAGCGGTCGTCGTCGCGCTGGCGCAGGGCGCGCTGCACGTCGCGGGCGGCATCGCGGGTCGCCATGTCGGCCCGCTTGTCGTACTGCTTCTTGCCACGCGCCAGGCCGATCTCGACCTTCACCCGGCTGCCGCGAAAGTACATGCGGGTCGGCACCAGCGTGTAGCCCTTCTCGAAGATCTTTTGCTCGAGGCGGCCGATCTCGTTGGCGTGCAGGAGCAGCTTGCGGGGCCGCAAGGGGTCGTGGTTTGCGGTGTTGCCCATCTCGTAGGGACTGATGTGGACGCCCATGAGAAAGACCTCGCCGCCGCGCACCTCGGCGTAGCTGTCGCGCAGGTTGACGCGGCCCTCGCGCAGCGACTTGACCTCGGTGCCGACCAGCACGATGCCGGCTTCGAAGCGGTCCTCCACGAAGAAGTCGTGAAAGGCCTTGCGATTGCCGGCGATCTGACGGGTGTCGTCTGTCTCTTTAGGCATGATGGTCCACTTTGGTCGGGGAGCTACCTTACCGCGATTTGCGCTTGCCGGTCGAGGAGCGCGGCGGCGGCCGGCGCGGTCCGTGAGCCGAGGTGGCGGCGCCCGGGCGGCGGGCGGCGGGACGCAGGCGCGGCCGCCCGCGGCGGTCTTGGTCTTCGACGTCGGCCCTCGACCCCACCGGCAGCAGGTCGACCTTGCCGGCCACACGATCGACGCGCACGACGCGCACGCGCAGGCCGTCGCCGAGCCGGTAGCGACGCCCGGTCTTGGCGCCCACGAGCGCCGTGGCGAAGCGACTCTCGCTGACGTACTCGTCGCTCAGGTGGCGCACCGGGATGAAGCCCTCGAAGGAGTCGCCGAAGTGCACGAAGGCGCCGGCCCCGATCAGGCCCACGATCTCGCCGGCGAACTCGCTCTCCCAGCCATCCTCGTGAAGGCGGCGCTCCAGCAGGAAGGCGAGCGCGATGTCGTCGGCCTTGAGCTCGATCTTGGCGATCGTGCGTTCCATGGTCGAGCAGTGCGCGGCGACGTCGTAGAGCTCGCCGGGTGCGAGCTCGCGGCCGTCGTCGCCGAGCTGGGCGAGCAGCGCCCGGTGCACGACGAGATCGGGATAGCGGCGGATCGGCGAGGTGAAGTGCAGGTAGCCCGTGCTCGCCAGACCGAAGTGGCCGAGGTTCTCGGGATCGTAACGGGCCTGCTTGAGCGAGCGCAGCAGGAGCTGCGAAAAGGCGAGGCGGCCGCGGTGCTCGCGGGCGCTCAGTTTGGGCAGCGTCTCCGAAAGCCGCCGCAGGGCGGCGGCGATGTCGGCGGCGCGCGCCTTCTGGCCACCCGGAAACGGCGGCGTCGGCACATCCAACTCTTCCATCGCGTCGAGCAGCGCCTCGGTGGCCGCCGGTTCGGGCGGCTCGTGGACGCGATAGACGGCCCGCGCGTGGCGGCCGGCGAGGAACTGGGCGACCGCCTCGTTGGCCGCCAGCATGAACTCCTCGACCAGGCTGTGCGAGGGGCTCTCGAGGCGTTCTTCGGCAGCCACGAGCTCGCCACGTGCATCGAAGCGGTACTCGGGCTCGAAGGAGCCGATCTGCAGGGCGCCGCGCGCGAAGCGCGCGGCGCGCAGCTTGCCGGAAAGCTCGGCAGCCAGGCGCAGGTGAGCGTGCAGCGCCTCGCCGCCGGGCGGCGCCGTGGCCGCCGGCGCCGTGGCCGCCGGCGTGCCGACCGGCGCCGCGCCGGCCAGCACGCCGTCGACCGCGCCGTAGGTCAGGCGGCGGTCGCTGCGGATGGTCGAGCGGTAGAAGGCGACCGACGTGCGCCGGCCCTCGGCGTCGAAGGTGAGCTCGACTGAGACCGTCTTGCGCTCCGCGCCCTCGACGAGGCTGCAGACGCCCGACGAGAGCTCGGCCGGCAGCATGGGCTCAGCCCACAGCGGCAGGTAGAGGCTGGCCGTGCGGCGCCGCGCCTCGGCGTCGATCGCGCCGTCGGGGTCGACCCAGAACGACACGTCGGCGATGTGCACCCAGGCCCGGTAGCCGGAGCCCTCGGCGCGCACCGAGATCGCGTCGTCGAAGTCGCGAGCCGTGTCGGGATCGATAGTGAAGGTGGGCAGGTCGGTCAGATCGCGGCGCTCGCGGCCGGCGCTGCGCTCGCGAGCGGGGCGGTCGCGGCCAGCGGGCTCGCGGTCGGCGTGCGCGGCCACCGCCGCCGCCTCCTCGGCGACCTCGGCCGGGAACTGCCGGCTCACGCCGCGGGCGTACTCGAGCGCCTTGAGCACCGCCGAGAGGTCGCACGTGGTGCCCAGCACCTCGGTGATGTGCATGCGGTTGCCTTTGGCCGGCACCGCCAGGACGATCTCGTCGACGTGCGGCGCGCGGCCGCCGCGGGACACGAGATAGCTGCGCTCGTCGCCGAACAGCGGCTCGAGCGACCAGAACTTGCCCCAGTGCGTCACGCGGGCGGCGAGCAGCGCCGGCGGCGGGCTCGGCAGGCGCCTCACGAGCGGGCCAAGGCAGCCGGGCGCGTCACCCTAGCGGCCTCTGACGAGATACTGCAGCGCCCGGTCCAGCGCCTCGTCGCGCCGGGTCTTGGGATTGTCGAGAGCGCGCACGTCGGGCGTTATGCCCTTGTGGTTGATGTCGCGCCCGTTCGGGGTGAGATAGCCGGCGATCGTCAGGTGCAGGTTGGCGCCGCCGGCCATCGGGAAGTTCGCCTGCGCGACTCCCTTGCCGAACGTGCGCGTGCCGACGACCGTTGCCCGGTGGTGATCCTGCAGCGCTCCGGTGGTGATCTCGGAGGCGCTCGCCGACCAGTGGTTGACCAGCACGGCGAGCGGCAGTGAGGTCGCGGGGTGGCCGGAGGCACGGTACACGAAGGTGGGCTCGTGCAGGCCGTGCGTCGAGACCACGACGCCGCCCGCCAGAAAGTCGCTCGAGACGTCGCGGGCCTCGTCGATGTAGCCTCCCAGGTCGTAGCGCAGATCGAGCACGAAGGCCTGAGCGCCCCTGGCCTGCAGGCGGCGCACGTCGTTGCGGACGGTCGTCCCCACGCCCTGGGAGAAGTTCTGCAGATAGATGTAGCCGATGGTCTTGCCGCCGCGGTGCAGGAGCTTCGTGGCGGTCTCCGGCGTGGCGATGCGGCGCCGGGTCAGTGTGACGGTGCGCACGCCGCTTTTGCCGGCGGCGCGCACGCCGAGGGTGACCTTGGTGCCGTTCGGGCCTTTGATGCGAGCAGCCGCGGTGACGGCCGACTCACCGGCCACCGGCGTGCCGTCGATCGACACGATCCGGTCGCCGGGGGCGATGCCCGCGGCCTTGGCCGGCGAGCCGGCGAAGACCTGCGTCACAAGCAGCGCTCCGGCGCGCTTATCGAAGGCGGCGCCGATCCCCGAGTAGCTGCCCGACAGCGAATCGGCCAGCGCCTGGCTCTGACGGGCCGTGAGGTACACGGTGTAGGGATCGTGCAGCGATTTGATCGTGCCGGCGACGCCCGCCGCCGCAAGGCTCGCCGGGTCCACCTTCTTGTAGTAGTGCGCCTCGATCTCGGCGATCACCTGGGCATCGAGGCTGGCGGCGGCGCTCGTGGCGTGGCCATTGTTCGTGGCGCCGCGCAAGGTGTAGCCGGCGACGAACGCGGCGCCCATGGCAAGTACGACGAGGAGAGCGGCAAGGATGACAAGGAACGGACGCATGGACGACCATGGTAGTCCCCCGGCGGCCGGGGTTTCAACCGCGCGCGGCGGCGCGGGGGCGCTCGTCAGGTCAGACGCGCAGGTAGCGGCGCAGCGCCAGGGCGCTGCCCAGGGCGCCGAGCACGGCGCCGGCCAGCACGAGGGTGGGGATCAGGCCGAGCGGCCAGGGCCCCGACTGCGCAAAGAGCGGGTACTTGATGGGCCGCAGGAAGTCGAGCTTGGACTGATGGATCCAGTTATAGGCGAGCACGTTGGCGCCCCACACGCCCAGCGCCGCGACGAGCGACCCGACAAGGCCGGTGATGAAGCCTTCGAGAATGAACGGCCAGCGGATGAACCAGCTCGTGGCGCCGACCAGCTGCATGATCTCGACCTCGCGACGGCGGGCGAAGATCGACAGCCGCACGGTGGTCGAGGTGAGCAGGATCGCCGCCAGGGCGAACAGCACGGTGACGACCCACATCGCCTTCTGGACCAGGTCGACGGTGCCCAGCAGGTTGCGCACCGTCTGCTTGGCATAGCTCACCCCGTCGGTCGTCCCGGGGTCGTTGTCGACGTTGGGATCGTGGAAGAAGAGCTGGGCGACCTGGTCGACCTCGTTGGGGTTCTTGACGAAGATCTTGTACGACGCCGGCAGCGGGTTCGACTCGAGGTTGCTGACGATCTGCTGGGCGCCCGCGCCGAGCATCTTCTTGAGGTCGGCCAGCGCCTGGGCTTGCGACACGAAGGTAAAGCTCTTTACCTGCGACATGCCGCGGATCTTGGCGCCGAGCGCGTCGATCGAGCTCTGCTGGGGCGGCGCGCCCTTGATGAAGACCTCGATCTCGACCCTGTTGGTAAGGCTGGTCGTGCCCTCTTTCAGGTTCTTGTCGGTGACCAGCACGACGCCCAGGATAGCCATGGTGACGACCACGGTAAGGACGCTCGCCATCGTCATCACCCAGTTGCGGCGCAGCGAGTCGAAGGCCTCTGAGAGAAAGAAGCTAAGTCTCACTGTCATACACCCCCCGGCGCTCGTCGCGCACGAGACGGCCGGCGTCGAGCGCGATCACGCGCCGGCGCGTACGGTCGACCATCTCGCGGTCGTGGGTGGCGATGACCACGGTGGTGCCGGTGCGGTTGATGCGCAGCAGGAGCTGCATGATGCCGATCGAGGTCTCAGGGTCGATGTTGCCGGTGGGCTCGTCGGCCAGCAGCAGCGGAGGGTGGTTGACGAAAGCGCGCGCGACCGAGACCCGCTGCTGCTCGCCGCCCGAGATCTCGTGCGGCAGGCTGTTGGTCTTGTCGGAGAGCCCGACGAGGTTGAGGATCTCCGGCACCTTGCGGCGGATGGAGCGACGATGCTCGCCGACGACCTCGAGGGCGTAGGCGACGTTCTCGTAGACGGTCTTGTTGGGCAGCAGCTTGAAGTCCTGAAAGACGCAGCCGATGTTGCGCCGCAGAAGCGGGACCTTGCTGCGCCGCAGGGTGTGCAGGTTGCGACCGGCGACCAGGATGCGGCCGTCGGTCGGCTCGAGCTGCTTGAGAACGAGCTTGATGAGCGTCGACTTGCCCGACCCCGAGGGTCCGACCAGAAAGACGAACTCTCCCTTTTCGATGTGGAACGTCGCGTCCTGCATGCCGGCGACGTTCTGGTCGTACATCTTCGTGACGTTCTCGAAAAGGATCACAAGCGTACCCTGGAGGGCCGGATGAGGAGCTGCCGAGATGGCGTGCGGCGGGGTTCAGACACAGTGGGCACTATAGGCTCCAGTCCGGGCAAGTTCAACCTGAGACGTCCCGAAACAGATACTACGAGCCTCGCCAAACCCCTGCACATCTGGCAGGCCGACACGGCGCCGCCCGGACCCGTCGGG
>PKYM01000111.1:10816-12362 GCA_003132645.1 Actinomycetota bacterium
TTGAAGGGCCACCGACGGCCAAAGCGCACACCTCGAAGGAGGTTTCTGGTGGCGATCAACAAAGGGGCCTCGAAGTCGTTTGCCAGGCCCGACGACCATCTGACCAAAGGCGGCGTAGAGATCGACGTCGTTCAGCTCGGCGATCTCAAGGTCAAGCGCGCCATCTACCCGCCCGGCTGGCGGTTCTCGGAACACATGGGCGCGCCACGTTGTTATGACACCCACATCGGCTACACCGTCTCGGGTCGCATCGTCGCCGAGTTGACCGACGGCACGAAGGTCGAGTTCGGCCCCGGCGACGTGTTCATGGTGCCGGCCGGCCACGATGCCTACACGGTCGGCGACGAGCCGTGCGTGCTGGTGCAGTTCGACGAAGGCGAGTCGGCCGCGAAGCGGTTCAACCTGCCGGGGCTCGCGCGAGCCGCCTGACAACGACGACCCACACGGGCCAAGGCCCGGACTGCGCCGCCCGCCGGGCGGCGCAGTCCGGCGGGCGCTAAGCGAAAGAGGCGGCGGCCGCCCGTACGGGCGGCCGCCGCCTCTCGTTTGCCTCCGAAGCCTGATCGAATCTTCTCTACTCGGACCTGTCCTCGCTCTGGCTTGTTCTCAGTCGCTGCCGCCGCGACGTCGGGCGACGCAACCTCGGCCCTGCGGCCCCCGCGACCGCTGCGGCTCTGCGACCCTCCGCGACCGCTGCGGCTCTGCGACCCTAGGCCGCGCGCGCGACGCTCTCGCGCTTCATCGCCTTGCGGGTCGCTTCACGCAGCTCAGGGGTGTCCTTTTCGCCGTGCGCCGTGGTCGCGTGGATCACGGCGGCGTCGATCAGGTGCTCCTCGCTTGCGCACATGATGACGTCGCAACTGTTCTCACTGGGGAATTCCCGACAATCGACACAGTAGCGTTCTGCCATGGTTCAGCCCTCGTTTGTTGAGGTTGCTCTTTGCTCTGCGCGTCTTTGGCAGCTTAACCCTACGACGACAGTGACAAACCCGTTGAGACCAGGCGAAACGCCGCCGCAACCAACGTTCGGCGGCCGGACCTAGGGTGACGAAAAGCGGCGGGGCGGGCGGCCGTACGGCCGCCCGCCCCGCCGCCCCGAGACCTACGCCAAGACCTTCGACAGGAAGACCTTGGTGCGGTCCTCTTTGGGGTTGACCAGGACTTCTTGCGGCGGACCGTTCTCGACGATCACGCCGCCGTCCATGAGCGCGACGCCGTCGGCGACCTCTTTGGCGAAGCCGATCTCGTGGGTGACCACGACCATCGTCATGCCGTCGCGCGCGAGCTGCTTCATGACGTCGAGCACCTCGCCCACCAGCTCGGGATCGAGTGCGCTGGTGGGCTCGTCGAAGAGCATCAGCTTGGGCTTCATGGCCAGCGCCCGGGCGATCGCCACACGCTGCTGCTGGCCGCCCGAGAGCTGAGCCGGGTAGGTGTCGAGCTTCTCGCCCAGCCCGACCCGGCGCAGCAGGTCTTCGGCCTCTTTGTCGGCCACCTTGTGCGCCACGTGCTGGACGCGGATGGGCGACTCCATGACGTTCTGGAT
>PKYM01000111.1:12476-20443 GCA_003132645.1 Actinomycetota bacterium
GGCCCGAGCAGCACGTAGGTCTGCTGCGGCATGACCTCGAAGTCGATGCCCTTGAGCACGTCGAGCTTGCCGAAGCTCTTCCAGACCTGTTCGGCCTTGACCATGGGCTGGCCGACCGCCAGCCCGGTCACCGGAGCGACGATATGGGCGCTGTCGTCAGGCATGTCCCCTCGCCGCCCTTCGCTCGGCCCGCTTTTCGGCGGCCTCGGCTTCTTTTTGGCCAAAGCCCTTGCCGAAGTAGGCCTCGAGATAGTGCTGCCCGATGGTAAGCACGGTCGTGATGGCGAGATACCAGATGCAGGCCACCACCAGCAGCGGAATGATCTGGAAGGTCTGCGAGTAGACGATCTGCAGCCGTCCGAAGAGCTCGACGCCGCCACCCAGGACGGCCAGCAGCGAGGTGGTCTTGAGCATGCTGATGGTCTCGTTGCCCATGGTCGGAATGATAACGCGCATGGCCTGCGGCAGCACGATGCGCCGCATGATGAGCGTCGGCGACATGCCGAGCGACGAGGCCGCCTCGGCCTGGCCGGCGTCGACCGAGATGATACCGGCCCGCACGAGCTCGGCGGCGTACGCCGCCTCGTTCAAGCCCAAGGCGAGCACACCGACCACGAACAGGCTGTTGGTCAGGGGGCCGGTCGAGACCGCGCCGAGCGACAAGCCCGTGAAAGGCAACCCGCCGTAGAAGTGCTTCCACAGCACGCCGATGTTGCCCCAGAGGATGATCTGCACGTAGACCGGGGTGCCGCGGAAGAACCAGATGTAGCCCCACGAGATGGTCGAGAGCACCGGGTTCTTGGAGAGCCGCATGACCGCAAGGATCGTGCCGCCGATGGCGCCGACGACCATGCAGACGACGGTCAACTCGATGGTGAGCGCGACCCCGCGCAGCGTGAGGGACTTGAACAAGTAGCTGCCGACCGTAGCCCAGTCGGTGATCGGGTTCTTGGCGAACGAGTAGATGATCGCCACCACGAGGTAGATCACGACGACGGCGCTGATCCAGCGACCCCAATGACGAACGGGGATGGCCTTGATCGCCTCGGGGCGTGTGTCGGCGGGGCCCGGTAGACCGGCCCCCGCCGACACGCTTTGATCCTGTTCTACCCCCATGACGAACCCGAGGTCAGGGCGACATGCTCGTCGTCGGGATCGGCTTGGCGCCCTGGTTGATCTGGGCCGAGGTCACCGGAGTCAGACCGTAGCTGGCGACGATCTTCTGATAGTTGCCGTCGGTGATCAGATCCTGCAGCGCCTTCTGGACCGTGCTGATCAGAGCGGTGTTGCTCGCCACGATGCCGATGCCGACGAGCGTGGGCTGGTAGCCCTGGGGCGACGCCGGGTCGACGACGACCTGGAGGGTGTTGCCNNCCGCTCGTGATGGCGAGGAACGCCGCGGGCTGGTTCGGGAGCGCCAGCACGGTCATGGTCTTCTTGCCGGCGGCCTTGAACTGGTTGTTCAGGATCTGCAGCCAGGCCTGCTGGGTGGTGCCGCTTTCACAGCACACGGTCTGGCCCGACAGGCTGTTCAAGTTGGTGATGTTCTTGGGATTGCCCTTGGGGACCAGGATCGACGTGGTGTCGTAGGCATAGTCGACGAAACTCACACCCTGCTTCTGGCGGGTGGCGTTGTCGTACATGTCGGACATGATCATGTCGCGACGGCCGCCCTTGATCGCCAGGATGATGCTGTCGAAGGGCGTCTCGTTGAACGACGTGGGAATCCCGATCTTCTTGCCGATGGCCTGCGAGAGGTCGTAGTCGAAGCCGGTCGCCTGCTTGCTGGTGGCGCTCACGTAGTACTCCCACGGAGCGTACGGGATGTCGCTCGCGACCCGCAGGTTGTTCGAGCTTGAGATCGAGCTCGCGAGCATGGCCTTCAGCGACGCATCGGTCGAGATCGCCGCGAGGTCGGCCGGCGTCCAGGTCGCCGCTGTCGACGGCGTCGCCGCCGCGCTCGCGCTCGGGCTGCTCGACGAGCTGCTGCTACTGCTGCTGCCGCAGGCGGCCAGCAGTGCCACCGCGGCGATCACGAACAGGGTCGCGACCGCCAGCAGGGCGAGGCGACGCGGTGTCTGCCGCGACGCCCGATGAAGTGGGACACTCATTGTCCAGCCCCCTTTCGGCAGCACCGACGGCGCCGCCTTCGTTAGTCGTCAAGATACTACTCTCAAGGGCTTGGTAGTAGACGTTATTTGAGACTGGCCGTGCAGGCGAGCCCAAGCGCGCGGTTTCACAACCTTATGGGCCGCCCTTCGGCGTGCCGTCGCGCTGCGTGCCTTAACCCAGCGGCCCGACGGCCGCCTCAACGGCCTCGAGGATCTCGCCGGAGGCCACGAGAGCGGCCATCGTGTTGTGGTCTGAGTAGAGCGGCCGGTCTTCGGCCAGGTGGGCGACGTGGCGCCGCACGACGTCGTGTGCGACCTGCACGCCCTTGCCGGGCGCGAACTCGCGAAAGTCGAGCGCCTGGGCGGCCGCCATGAACTCGATGCCCACGACGGCCCGCGCGTTCTCGAGGATCTGGCGGTTCTTCAGGGCGGTGTTCATGCCCATCGAGACGAAGTCCTCCTGGTCGGCGGCGGCCGGGATCGACATGGTCGAGGCGGGCGCGGCCAGGATACGCTGCTCGGTGATCAGCGTGTCGGCGGTGTACTGGCTCAGCATGAGCCCGGAGTAGAAGCCCGGCTCGGCGGTCAGGAAGTCGGGCAGGCCCTGGCTCAAGGCGGGATTCTCGAGGCGGTTCAGGCGCCGCTCCGAGAGCACGCTCACCATGGTGATCGCCTGGCCGACCATCTCCATGGGCAGCGAGACCGGCGTGCCCTGGAAGTTCGCGCCGGTCAGCGTGAGCTTCTCTTCGGGCAGCCAGATCGGGTTGTCGCCGACGCCGTTCAGCTCGATCTCGACCTGGGTGCGGGCGTAGGCGACGGCGTCGTGCGCGGCGCCGATCACCTGCGGCGAGGAGCGCATCGAGTAGGCGTCCTGGACCTTCGTCTTGATCTTGCCGGTGGCCAGGTCTGAGCCGGCGATGCAGCGCCTGATCGCCGCCGCGGTGCGCACCGCGCCGGCAAAGCCGCGCAGCTCATGCAGGCGGGTGTCGTAGGGCTTGAGGTTGGCCAGCAGCGCTTCGAGCGACATCGAGCAGGCGATCTCGGCCTGGCGCAGCCAGGCGTCGGTGTCGTGCAGCAGCAGGGCGCTCATGGCGGTCAGCACGTTGGCGCCGTTGATCGTGCCCAGACCGTCGCGGGCTTGCAGGCCGGGGACCGGGATGCCGGCGCGCTCCATGGCCGCGCTCGTCGCCATGCGATCGCCCTGGTAGAAGGCTTCGCCCTCGCCCATCAGCGAGAGAGCGAGCTGGGCCATCGGGGCGAGGTCGCCGCAGGCGCCCACCGAGCCCTTCTGACAGACCACCGGCGTGACCCCCTTGTTGAGCAGCGCGACAAGGGTCTGGGTGATCTCCGGCCGGATCCCCGAGTTGCCGTGGGCGTGCACGTTGATGCGGCCGGCCATCGCGGCGCGCACCACTTCTTCGGGAGCCGGCTCACCGATGCCGGCCGCGTGGTTGTAGACCAGCGCGCGCTGGAACAGGCCGACCTGCTCGTCGGTCAGCACGACCTCGGAGAACTCGCCGATGCCGGTGTTGGTGCCGTACATGGTCTCGTGGGCGGCGATCTTCTCCTCGATCATCACGCGGCACACGCGGATGCGCTCCAGGGCCCGCGGGTCGAGCTCGACCGCTTCGCGTTCGCGCGCGATGCGCACGAGTTTCTCGATCGTCAGCGAGCTGCCATCAAGCGTGATCGACACNNATTGCGAAATCACATGCCCGTACACTACCGCCCCTGCAAGCGAGCGCAAGCGCGCACCACGCGCCTCGACGCCGGACGTGTCCATCGGTGTAGAGAGGTCCGTTCGATGGGCAAAGGAACCCCGAGGCCGCTGCCTGAGCACGGCCGACCGTCACTCTCGTTTGGAGGTGCGAGCTCATGAGGAGGATCCTCACACGGACGTGGACCGGCCGCGCTGCGCTCGTCGCGTGCCTCGCGGTGCTGCCTCTGGCGGTGGCCGCCTGCGGCAGCAAGTCGTCGGCCGCCACCTCGACCCCGACGCCGAGCGCCACGGCGAGCGCCTCGGTCACGTCGCTGATCACCAGCGACTGGCAGACGTTCTTCGACGGCGCCACGCCGGCGACGCGCAAGATCGCCCTGCTGCAGAACGGTCAGCACTTCGCGACCGTGATCACGGCGCAGGCCGCCTCGCCGCTCGCCAAGGCAAGTCAGGCCCAGGTGACGGCCGTGAAGGTGACGTCGCCGACTACGGCCACGGTGACCTACTCGATCGTCGAGAACGGCCAGGTGGCGCTGCCCGGCCAAAAGGGACAGGCAGTGCTCGAAGGCGGCGTCTGGAAGGTCTCGGCGCCGAGCTTCCAGGCCCTGCTCAAGCTCGAGCAGGGTCAGGCGTCGAGCTCACCTTCAGCGTCGCCGTGACCGGTTCGCCCGTCGCCTGATGATCGGCACTGAGGCCGAGGGGGGCATCGGGACGGCGGCCGCCTCCGGCGGCCGCCGTCCCGCCCTTGCCACCCTCAGCGCCGTCCTCTTTCTGACGTTCCTCGACACGACCATCGTCAGCGTCGCGCTGGCCGACGTGCAGTCGAGCCTGCACGCCGGCGTCTCGCAGCTTCAGTGGGTCGTGAACGGCTACGCGCTGACCTTCGCCAGCCTGATGCTGGGCATGGGCATGCTGGGTGACCGCCTGGGCCGCAAGCGAGTGATGCTCGGCGGCCTTGGGGTGTTCATCGTCGGCTCGCTACTCGGCGCGCTCTCGCCCACCGTCGCGACCCTGGTGGGCGCCCGCGTCATCATGGGCGTCGGCGCGGCGGCCAGCGAGCCCGGCACGCTGTCGATCATCCGCCACCTCTACCCCGAGCCGGCGCGCCGGGCGCGGGCCGTGGGGGTCTGGGTCGCCGTCGCCGGCCTGGGGCTGGCCCTGGGGCCCGTGATCGGCGGCATCCTCGTAGGGCTGGCCGGCTGGCGCCTCGTGTTCTGGTTCAATCTCGCCGCCGGCCTGCTCGTCATGCTGGCGGCGCTCGTCACCGTACCCGAGAGCGCCGACCCAGTGCCGAGCCGCGTCGACGCCGCCGGTTTCGTGCTCGGTCCGCTGGCGCTCGGCACCGCCATCTTCGCCGTCATCCACGGCGAGACCACTGGCTACAGCGATCCTGCGGTCATCGCGCTGTTTGCGGTGAGCGCCGTCACCGCCATCCTGTTCGTGGCGGTCGAGCGGCGCAGCGCCGACCCCATCTTCGACGTCGCCTACCTCGGCCGGGGGTCGTTCACCGGCTCGCTGACGGTCGCCTTCGCGGCCTACTTCGGGGTCTTTTCGATCTTCTTCTTCACGGCGCTCTACCTGCAGGTCGTGGTGGGCTATTCCGCCTATCGCACGGCCGCCCTGTTCGTGCCCATGGCGATCGCCATGATCGCCGCCTCGGCGCTGACCGGCCGCTGGGTCGCGCGCTCCGGGCCGCGCCTGCCGACAGTGCTCGGCTGCCTTGCCGCCGGCGCCGGCATGGTGGCGACCGACGCGGCCCTGCGCGGCCAGGTAAGTTCGATCCCGCTGGCCCTGGCCCTCGCCCTGGCCGGGCTCGGCTTCGGCGTGGCCGTCGTGCCGGTCACCTCGGTCGCGCTGGCGATCATCCCCGCCGAGCACTCCGGCATGGCCGCCGGCGCCACCACGACCAGCCGCGAGCTGGGCGCGGTCGTCGGCGTGGCGGTGCTGGGCTCGCTGGTCAACGGCCATCTCACGATCGACCTCACCCGGAGGCTCGCCAGCCTGGGCGTGCCGGCCGGCTTTCGCGACGTCGTGATCACGGCCGTCGAGACGGGTCAAGTCCCCAAGGGCGGCGCCGGCGGAGCGGCGGCGGCCGCGCAGGCCTTCGGGCCGATCGTGGCCAAGGTGATCGACGCCGCCTACGGCGCCTTTCGCGCCGGCCTCACCATCTCGCTCCTGGTGGCCGGCGCCGTGATCCTCGCGAGCGGCCTGGTGGCCTGGTTCACGCTGGCGCCGGGGCCTTCCCGGCCCGAACTGGAGCGCTGAACCCGCAGGGGAGTCCGCGCACCGCCGGGCGGGCGGGACCGATCCACCCCGAGTGCCGTCAGAACGTCAGGTCGTCGTCGTCGTCGTCGTCGTCAGGCAGCCTTGAGAAGCCACTCCGCCTCGAGCGCCCCAGCGGCGCTCTCCTCGTGTTTGAACACGAGGTAGCAGTCCAGCCCGGCGGCCAGCAGCGTGCGGGAGCGGGCCGCGATGGCGGCCAGATCGTCGTCTGAGTAGGAGGGCTGACGCAGGCGCTCGTACACAAAGTCGGCGGTGACCACCTCTGGAACGACGAGCTTTTCTGTGTCCGCCACGCAGAGCGCCACGCCGTACTCGCGCAGCAGGTCGAAGACCTCGTCGGTGAGCCACGACTCGTGACGGAACTCGATGGTCGCGCGTTGCCCGGCGGGCAGCAACTTGAGGAAGGCTGCCAGCCGCGCCACGTCGCAGTGGAGATAGGGCGGCAGCTGAAAGAGGACCGGCCCGAGCTTGCCGGCGGCGCGCAGCGGCTCGAGCGCCGCCAGGAAGAACGCGGTCGCCTCGCCAGTGTCCTGCAGCCGCGCCACGTGGGTGATGCGTTGGTGCGCCTTGACGGCGAACACGAAGCCGGGCGGCGTACCCTGCACCCAGGACTCCAGGGTGGAGGCCCGCGGCGTGCGGCGGAACGTGTAGTTGATCTCGACGCAGTTGAGGCGCCCGGCGTAGTGCTCGAGAAACCGCGACGCGGCGACGTCGGCCGGATAGAACTCCGGCTTCCAGGCCGGGTAGGCAAACCCCGACGTCCCGGCATACAAGG
Source organism: Actinomycetota bacterium (assembly GCA_003132645.1). Lineage (GTDB taxonomy): Bacteria > Actinomycetota > Thermoleophilia > UBA2241 > UBA2241 > Bog-752. Next base: position 19,363 of record PKYM01000111.1, read on the forward strand.
TGGCCATGGAGGGTGAGGTACCCCGAAAACGACCCGCTCATCGGCTCTTCGCCGTTCGCGCGGGGCGCGCGGGGCGCGCGGGGTACGCGAAACGTTCGGACGAACGTCGCTGAGGCATGCGCCCGGAAGGACGTCGCTGAGGGGCGATCCGCCGGACGTGACTGAGGCGTGCCCGGCCAGACGTCACTGAAGCGCCCGCCCCAAGCGCGACGAGGGCGGGGCGACCTTGCGGTCGCCCCGCCCTCGTCGCGTGCGCGCTTGCGGCTCGCCCAGCCGCTTTCAGTCCGCCGTCTTACTTTTCGTGCTTGCGGGCGCCGAAGGCGTGCTTGAGCTGCTGCTCCTGCTCGTCAGTGAGGTTGGAGCGCACGAGCGAGGCGCCCGTGCCCTTCACGGCGGCCAGGAACTTGTCCTCGGTGAGCTGGCTGATGAGCAGGAACCAGCCGGCCTTGCCCGGCGGTACCGCGTCGCCCATCTGCTGCAGCACCTGCTGGTCGATGCCGGTCTTGCCGAGCTTGCCGAACAGGGCGCCCATGCCGGCGCCGATGGCAAGGCCGAGGAAGGGCACGAAGAACAGCAGGCCGAAGAGCATGCCCCAGAAGGCGCCGCCCATGGCGCCCGCGCCGACCAGATGCGCGTCGTGCTTGACGTGCGGCTTGCCGTCGGGGTCGCGTACGACNNGAACCATCAGTTCACTCATGCGCTCCTCCTTGTGTCGTTTGACCGTCGGTACAAACTCCGCGGCAACTCTACGATGCCCCCAACGGACAAACTTCAAGGCGATTGAGATCGCTCGGCCGAACGGCCTCTTGACCTACACCGCGTCGACAGGTTCGACCGTCGGCTCGGGCTCGAGCGGCCGCCCGCCCAAAGTGTGCTTGAAATACAGGTAGGCGACAGGACCGGCGAACATGGCGATCACGCCGCCGATGCCATACCAGCCGAACGTCCAGCCGAAGACCGAAAACGAAGCGTGGCCGAAGATCGTCGTGCTGGTGTCGGTCGCGTTGGTGTAGAGCGTGACCAGGGCGATGAAGATCGCCGGCGCGCAGATCGCGACGAGCGTCGCCGTGCCGCCCCAGAT
>PKYM01000014.1 GCA_003132645.1 Actinomycetota bacterium
GTCGCGGCGGCGGCGGGCCTATCGGCCATTACTTTGGCGGTCGCCCCGGTGTTTTATTTCGTCCACGAGGCCGCCTGGGAATATTCCAGCGCCAAGGCCAAGCGCGCGGCCGGCGCCGACGCCGGCGAGGTGGGCAGCGACGCCGACTCCCGCGGCGGGCAGCCGCCCGACATCGCCTCCTCAGACGCCGGAGTGTAACCGAGGGTGTTCCTGCGCGCGCTGCGCATGAAGGGCTTCAAGTCGTTCTCGCGGCAGACCGAGCTGGTCTTCGAACCCGGCGTCGCCGTGGTCATCGGGCCCAATGGCAGCGGCAAGAGCAACATCGCCGACGCCGTCACGTGGGTGCTCGGCGAGCAGAGCCCCACGAGCATCCGCGGCAGCTCGATGCAGGACCTGATCTTCGCCGGCAGCGACGGGCGGCGGGCGGCCGCCGCGGCCGAGGTCGAGCTCGTCTTCGACAACTCCGACGGGGCCCTCTCGGTACCCACGGCCGAGGTGAGCATCGGCCGTCGCATCGTGCGCGGTGGCGAGACGACCTACACGATCAATCGGGCCGTGTGCCGCCTCACCGACGTGATCGAGCTTACGGCTGAGATGGGGCTCGGGCGTGAGATGCATTCCATCATCGGTCAGGGCAAGGTCGAGACGCTCCTTGCGGCCAAGCCCGACGAGCGCCGAGCGCTGGTCGAGGAAGCGGCCGGGCTGGGGCGCTACAAGCGTCGCCGCGAACGCTCCGAGATCAAGCTGCGAGAGGTCCGACGCAATCTCGAGCGGGCCCGCGACCTCGAGCGCGAGGCGAGCCTGCAGCTCGCGCCGCTGCGCCGCCAGGCCAACGCCGCCGAGACGCTGCGCGGTATCGAGAAAGAGTTGGCCGAGACCCGGGGCCGGCTGCTGACCGGCGAGATCGTGGCGCTCGACGAGCGTCTGGCCGAGGAGCGCGCGGCGGTCGCCTCGGTCGCAGCCCGCAGGGCCGCCCTCGACGAGCGCCTGGCGCAAACCGAGCAGGCCCGCCTCGCCGAAGAGGAGTCCTTCGCGCGCGACGTGCGCGAACGCGAGCGGCGCGCCGGCCGGGCGCTCAGGGCGCGCTACCTGGGCGACCGGCTGGCCGGCTGCCGCCGGCTGATCGCGCAGCGCGGCGCGCTGCTCGACGAGATGCGTCGCGCCGCCGAGGCCGAACGCGAGAGTCTCGCGGTCGAGCTCGAGAGTGGCGCGACGTCCGGCGAGCCGCTGCCGGGGGGCGCCGATCTCAGCGTCTTCGAAGCGGGGCTTGCCGCGGCCGAGGCGGCTCAGTCCAAGGCCGCCGCCCTCCTCGCGGCGGCGCGCGGCGAACTCGGAGAGCGTCGCTCAGCCTGCGCCCGTCAGGAGCTCGAGCTGGAGACAGTGACCGCTCGACGCGAGCGCGGCGGCCGGCGGCGCGTCGTGGTCGAAGCCGACGCCGGGCGGCTTGCCGCCGAGGTCGAAGCTAACGACGCGGCGCGCGCGGCACTGGCCGACGACGAGCGGCTTGCCGGCGCGATCCTCGACGAAGCGGCGGCGGCGCTGGCCGCCGCCGAATCGGCCGCCGACGCGGCGGGCGACGAGGCCGCGACGGCGGCCGCGGCCCTCGCCGAGGTCACGTCGGCCTGGCAGCAGATCGCCGCCGAGCGTGCCGGCGTCGAGGCCGACCTCGAGCATGCCGGCGCCTCGCTGGCCGAGTTGCGCGAGGTCGACGCCGAGGTCCTGCGGGTCGCCGAGCGCTACCCCGGCGTGGTCGAGCTGTCCGCGGCGGTGAGCTGCGAACGCGGCTACGAGCTGGCGCTGGCCGCGGCGCTCGCCCAGCATCCGGGGACGCTCGCCGTCTCGGGCGGCGAGGACAAGTGGTCGGTCCTCGAGGCGCTGCGCTCGGCGGGAGTGCTGTTGGCCCGCCTGTTGGCGCCGGCGCACCGCGGCCGCGGGCAGACGACGATCGCCTTTCCGGGAGCCTTGCCGCTTGCCGACAGGGTGACAGTCGACGCCGGAGATCACCTCGAAGAGGTCCTGTCGGAGGTCGTCGTCGTCTCCGACCTCACGGCCGTGCCCGACTCCTTCGAGGGGCTCGCGGTCATGCGGGACGGCTCCTACTACCGGCCCTCGACGGGGCAGCTCGGTCTGGCGGCGGGCGTGCCGGCAGCGCTTGTGATCGAACGGCGCGCGCGCGTCGAGGCGCTCGTCGAGCGCCTCGACGCGCTCAAGGCCCGCGAGGCTCGCGAGAGCGTGGCGGCGGCGGGCGGGCGGGCGGGCTCCGAGGCGCTGGCGAGCGCCCGTGCCGGCGCCGTGGCCACCCTCGAAGCGGCCGCCGCAGCACTCGACGAGGCTCGCCGCCGCTCCACGTCGGCCGCGGTCGAGCAGCGCGGCGCCGACGAACGCGCGCGGCGCCTGGCCGAAGCGCTGACGACCGCTCGCACCGAAGCCGAGAGTCTCGACGCGGAGCTCGCCGCCCTGGTCGAGCGCGCCGAGACGCACGAGCGCGAAGCGGCGACCGGGCGCGCGGCGCTGAGCGTGAGCGAAGCAGCCACGGCCGCCGCCGAGGCCGCGCATCTCGAGACGCTCGGCGCCCTCACGCGGGCCCGCATCGAACTCGACGAGCGGCGCGCCCGAGAGCAGCGCAGCGCCGACGAGCGGGCGCGCAACGACCGGCGTCTCGAAAGCGCTCGCCGGCGCCTGCACGAGGTCGAGAGCCGGCTGCAGGGCGTACCCGGGGCGACTGAGGCCTGCGCCGACGTCGTGGCGGCGCTCGAAGCGCTGCAGAGCGGCGTCGAACCGCTGATCGAGCGCCTGAGCGACGAGGCAGGTGAGGCCGAGGGTCGAGTGCGCGACAGGGTCGCGGCTCGTCGGCTGGCCGAAGACGAGGTGGCCCTGCGGCGCGAGGTCGACGAGCTCGGTGAGAGCAGGGGAGCGGCTCTGGTCGCCGTGGCTCGCCTCGAGGAGCGCCGGACCGAGGTCGCGGTGCGCTTCGATCAGGTCGCGGAGGCACTCGAGATCAGCGTGTTCGAGGCACCCCAAAGCGACGACGAGGCGGCGGCGCTGCGCAGTCGCCTGGAGCGGCTCGAGCGCCGCCGGGACGGCGTCGGTCCGGTCAACCCTCTGGCCGAAGCCGAGTGCGCCCGCCTTTCGGAGCACGTCGAGTTCCTGCG
>PKYM01000248.1 GCA_003132645.1 Actinomycetota bacterium
CACTGCGCGCGCGGCATCGGCATTTGGGAGTGGGCCGGCACCGACGACGCCGGCGAGCCCGACGTGGTGTTGGGATGCTGCGGCGACGTGCCCACCCTGGAGACCCTGGCCGCAGCCGCTATCCTGCGCCAGAACCTGCCCGACCTGAAGGTGCGCGTGGTCAACGTCGTCGACCTCATGCGCCTGCAGCCGGCATCGGAGCACCCCCATGGGCTGAGCGACCCCGAGTTCGATTCGCTGTTTACGCCCAACCGCCCCGTCATCTTCGCCTTTCACGGCTATCCCTGGCTGATCCACCGCCTCACCTACCGGCGCACCAACCACGACAACCTGCACGTGCGCGGCTACAAGGAGGAAGGGACGACCACGACCCCGTTCGACATGGTAATGCTGAACGACTTGGACCGCTTTCACCTGGTCATGGACGTGATCGACCGCGTGCCGGGTCTTGACGGGCGGGCTGGTCGTCTGCGTCAACACATGGCCGACCGGCGCCTGCTGGCTCGCGCCTACACGCGCGACCACGGCGAGGACGACCCCGAGATCCAGGAGTGGACGTGGCCCGGTGACTGAGACGGGCGACAACGTAGTGGTCCCGTCCGGCAAGGGCGCAGCCGGCGGGTTGCGCGTGCTCGTGGTCAACGCGGGCTCGAGCAGCCTCAAGCTGCGGCTGATCGATGGCGCCGACCAGCTGGGTGGCTCGGTAGATCTCCCAGCCCCCCGCGGCATCGCTGAGGATGAGGCCGTCCGTCGCGCCGTGGAGGGCCTCGGTCCGCCAGACGCCGTCGGTCACCGCATCGTGCACGGTGGCAGCCAGTTCCTCGGCCCGGTGCGCATCACCGACCGAGTCGTGCGCCGACTCGAGGCACTCAGCGACCTGGCGCCGCTACACCAGCCCAAATCGTTGGCGGCGCTGGCGGCAGTGAGCGCTGCCCTGCCGGACGTGCCCGGAGTGGCCTGCTTTGACACCGCCTTTCACGCCGGCATCCCGGCGGCGGCCTCTACTTACGCCCTGCCTCTGGAGTGGCGCAAACGTTGGGACCTGCGCCGCTTCGGCTTTCACGGGCTCTCACACAGTTACGTCGCGCGGCGCGTGGCACAGCTCGCCGGGCAGCCAGGCGAGCTGCGCCTGGTGAGCTGTCACCTCGGCGCAGGCGCCTCGCTTGCCGCCATAGTCGACGGGCGCTCGGTCGACACCACGATGGGCTTCACGCCGCTCGAGGGCCTCGTCATGGCGACCCGTTCGGGCAGCGTCGACCCCGGTCTCGTGCTTTGGCTCGAAGAGCACGTCGGCATGCCGCCGGCCGAGCTGGCAGCAGCCCTGGAGTACCGCGGCGGCCTGTTGGCATTGGCCGGCCGCTCAGACATGCGAGCGGTGTTGGCCGCAGAGGAACGGGGCGACGGCGAAGCCGCTCTCGCCATCGCCGTTTACCTGCACCGCCTGCGCGCCGCCGTGGCCGCTATGGCCGCAGCCATGGGCGGCATCGACGCCTTGGCCTTCACCGGCGGCGTGGGCGAGAACTCGGCACCCATCAGAGAGCGCGCGGCCAGGGATCTTGCGTTTCTCGGTGTGGCCGTCAATTCCGGCTCGAACGCGGCTGTCGGCGACCGCGAGATCACCGCCGCCGGCGCCCGCGTGCGCAGCTTCGTCGTCACGGCCCGCGAGGATCTGCAGATCGCGGCCGAGGTGCGCGCCGTGCTGGGCGAGTCTTTGGCATAGCGGGTCATCACTCTGCCCCCGCCAGTCGAAAGTGAGGAATGATGGAACCACTCAAGGCGACCCTGACCAAGGCCAGAGAGACCAAGAACACGGTGCGCTATGAGGAACCCGAGACAGACCAGCCGCTCGTGATCGGCACCCTCTACGTGCACAAGTGGGCCAACAAGCGCCTCGCAGACCCGGAGACGATTACGGTCACGATTGCACCGGCCTGACCCGCTGCGCTGTAACGAGCCCGTGGAGGGATCATCGGTGAGTGAATTCGACATCGTCATCTGGGAGGGCGCAGAGGAAGACGGCGGGGACGAGCTTCGTCTGCTCTACAACCGCGATCTCGACATGGTCGCTCTACAAGACGTCAGTCACGACGCCGTGGTCTTCCTCGAGCCGCAGGCCATGGTTCGCCTGGGCGGCGCCTTCCTCGCCTGGGCACAGGGCCTGAGCCTGAACTGATCGGGCGGCGACCAACGCAAGGCGCGACGGAACGACTGGCCAAGTAGCCGGCCTGACCGCGCACATGGTCGCCTGTTCGCCTCACGAAACTCCTGCACGCAGCCATCATCGCCGACGAGGTGCCGACGATGGTAGTCGTGAACCGCAAGCCCCCGGTGCGCTCGGGGTGCTGCCCTCAGGCCTTGCTTTGGAGGTACCGCTGGCGCAGGTCGTCGATTGGGCGAAGGTCGCCCGTCTCTAAGTCACGGTACTGCCAGAAGGTCCAGCCGTTGGTCTGCGGATACTCACGGCCCTCAGGGGCGCCGATGACCGACTTGCGCGCCATGCCGCCGGCCGTGGAGAGGGAGTCGTAGCTCTCCTCCGCGAAGCGCACGCGCCCGTCGACCTCGACGACCGCCTCGAGCTGCACTCCCTTGTAGGTCTTCTCGAGTGAGAGCGGCGCCTGCACGAGGCCGCCGTCGATCAGGTCGTGCAGCTCGACCGGCGGGGAATGGGGCGCATTCGGGGGCTTCGACTCTGAACCGGGTGCCGGGTGGCCCACAGCGGTCGCAGGCGCCGCTACCGCGGGGAAGTGCACCTGGAGCTGCGCGCGCTGCAGTGACTCCTTTACGTCGCCGAGGCTGAGCTCGCCGGAGCGCTTGTGCACAAGGCGAGCGAGAGCCCCGTTCTCTTCGGCGAAGAGCTCCTCGAGCGTGGTCTTGACGCGGCGATCGACGAATTGGCTCTTCCAGAGCAGCTCGAGCTCGGTGTCGCCCATCTGCTCACGCGCGATGAGCGCCAGCGTCTCGAGGCAGAGGCCGGCCTGAGCAGGATCACTGAGGCGCACGGTGCGCAGCAGCTTCTCGTCGACATCGACGTTGGCGTGCGACTTGTAGAGCCGGTACTCATCACCGTTGGCGAGCACACACCAGCCGACGCCGACGGTGGCGGCGTAACCCAGAACTTGCGAGGCGCTCTTGCGGTCGAGCGCGGTGGTGAGGGCTTTGGCCTCGATGAAGAGGCGCGGCTTGCCGAAGACGAAGAGCGCGTAGTCGACGGGGTTGTCGCTCGGCTTGGCACGATACTCGCGGCGTACGTCCTCGAGTTCGTCGACGTGCCAGCCGAGGGCGGCGAGAACGGGGTCGATGAGGATCGCCTTTGTCTCCTCTTCGCTCAGGTGATCGCTGTTGGCGCGCAGCTCGGCGATGCGAGCGCGCACCTTGGTCAGAGTCTCGCGCAGCGCAGCATGTGGGCTCCCCGCCATCGTGTCCCCTCTCCTCCGCTCCGACCGTGGCCACAGAACTCTACACCCCAGACTCGTAGGCAAGGACGGTTGGTGCACGTGAGAGCGGCGACGCAGCCTCGCGGGTCACATGACACACGAACCTGTGCGGCCCTTAATCCTGCTGCACAGGGCGCCTTGAGCCGACGTGCTGCCGACGAGAAGGCAGGCGCCCCGCTCCTCACGGCGCCCACCGCACCAGGGTGCGCCAGAC